>CAKQHO010000004.1 GCA_934234185.1 uncultured Psychrobacillus sp.
ACGCGGAAAAATTAGGAAAGCTTTTACCGGGCGGTACAATTATAGAGCCCACTGCTGGTAACACAGGTATTGGTGTGGCTCTAGCCGCTATTGGGAAGGGCTACGAGGTAATATTTGTAGTCCCTGAAAAGTTTAGCTTAGAAAAGCAAACATTGATGAGGGCACTGGGCGCTAAAGTGGTAAACACAGAAACAAGGCTAGGAATGAAAGGTGCTATTGAGAAGGCAAAGGAGTTAGTAGAGGAAATACCTAATGCTTTCTCCCCATCTCAGTTCTCCAATCCAGCAAACCCAGAAACATATGTGAAAACACTAGGACCAGAGCTTTGGAATGACCTAGAAGGAAACATAGATATATTTGTAGCTGGCGCAGGGTCGGGTGGTACATTTATGGGAACTGCTACTTACTTGAAAACCAAAAAGCCAGAAATCAGAACAGTAATTGTAGAACCAGAAGGCTCGATTTTAAATGGCGGTGAAGCAGGATCTCATGCAACAGAAGGAATAGGGATGGAATTTCTTCCTTCATTTATGGATAAAAGTTATTTTAACGCTATTCATACAGTCAGCGACAGAGAGGCTTTTTGTCAGCTAAGAAGGCTTTCTAGGGAGGAGGGGCTTCTTGTTGGAAGCTCTTCTGGAGCTGCGTTTTCTGCAGCCTTGCTGGAAGCAGAAAACGCAAAGGAAGGTAGTCACATTGTGACAATTTTTCCAGATTCAAGCGAACGTTATTTAAGTCAAAAGGTATACGAGCTATTCAAGGAGGAATAACCAAATGCGAGCAAAAACAAAATTAATTCATGCCGGTATAGTAGGAGATGAAGCAACAGGAGCTGTTTCCACTCCAATATACCAAGTGAGTACTTATAAACAAGAGGCAGTAGGAAAATTTAAAGGCTACGAATATTCACGTACCGGGAACCCTACCCGTCACGCTTTAGAAGTGTTAATCAGTGATTTAGAGGGGGGAGTAGCAGGATTTGCTTTTGCATCCGGTATGGCTGCAACCAGTTCTATCATGATGATGTTTAGTAAGGGTGACCATGTCATTCTAACAGATGATGTCTACGGAGGTACGTTCCGTGTTATCTCAAAGGTATTGAACCGCTTTGGTATTGACTCTACTTTTGTAGATACTGGTGATATCGCTAATGTAGAAGCAGCAATCAATGAAAATACAAAAGCTATTTTCTTAGAGACTCCTACGAATCCGTTGTTAAAAGTGACAGATATAGAGGCAATTGCAAAGTTTGCAAAGGAAAAAGGCTTACTGACCATTGTAGATAATACGTTCATGACTCCGTATCTACAGCAACCAATCGCTTTAGGTGCAGATATTGTTGTGCATAGTGCAACGAAGTACCTTGGCGGACATAGCGATGTTGTTGCTGGATTGGTAGTCGTGAATTCTGAGCAGCTTGCAGCTGACCTACATTTTGTCCAAAATTCCGTGGGAGCAGTGTTAGGACCGCAAGATTCTTGGCTATTGATGAGAGGAATCAAAACACTAGGCATCCGGATGGAAGAGCATAATAGTAATGCACAGAAAATAGCTGAATATCTAAATAATCATAAGGCTGTATCCAAGGTGTATTACCCTGGTCTTTCCTCTCACCCTGGTCATGAATTAATGAAAAAACAAACTTCAGGCTTTGGTGGAATGATATCCTTTGATGTAGGTAGTGCTGAAAAAGCAGATGAGCTTTTAGCGAAGCTACATTATTTCACACTTGCAGAAAGCTTAGGAGCAGTAGAAAGTCTTATTTCAGTGCCTGCAAGAATGACGCATGCATCTATTCCAGCAGAGCGACGTGCAGAGCTTGGCATTACGGATGGTCTAGTTCGAATCTCTGTAGGTATTGAAGATATAGAAGATTTAATAGAGGATTTAACCCAAGGATTAGCATAATAGAGAAGAGAGTTTTCATCATTTTTGCACATCCTTTTTAAAGAGAGTAAATATATAAATTTTAATACCATGAATCCGGTACCCGGTGTTCATGGTATTTTATTGTTCAGCTAAAAGATTTAATTACGAGTAAATTTCAATTACTTGCGGTTACTAGTTGCTTACTTACATTTTACTGGGTGTTATTTGTGATATCCCAGCTTAACTTTTGTTCCGTACTCCAATACTTGTGCTTGCCGCTCTTACTAGGAAGCTACAAGTGAATCCTCTATGGTCAGCTCCAGCTTGAGAACTGTTTCCACAACCTCCTCCATTTACTCTTTAGCATACATAGGTGTTAGTTCGTTTCTGATTTTTTCATGCGTATTTAGCCCAAAACTCTTTAACTGCCCCTCTTATGTTTGAGGAAGGCTAAGCGGGGAATTATTATGGTAGAAAACTATTTGAGAGGAGAGGTTTTGGTATGGGAAAAACAGCAATTATTACAGGTGGAGGCGGTGGCTTAGGAAGAGCTACTGCAATCAAGTTAGCTGAGGCTGGTATTAATATTTCAATTGTGGATGTTTCGGAGGAGCAAGGGAATGAAACAATTCGTTTAGTTGAGGAAAAAGGGGCAAAGGGATTGTTTATAAAGGCGGATGTGACAAAGGCTGACGAAGTAAAGAAATATGTGGATGAAACTAAGAAAACGTTCGGTTCAATTGATATGTTCTTTAATAATGCGGGCATTTCGGGTCCGGGTAAGAAGTTTTTAGACAATACAATCGATCAATTAGATTTAGTTTTAGATATCAATCTTCGAGGAGCCTTATATGGGCTTTATTACGTACTGGAAGAAATGGTCGCAAATGGTGGAGGAAGAATTGTAAATACTTCTTCAACAGCAGGTTTAGTAGGACAAAGTGGTGTTGTATCATACTCCGCTACGAAGCATGGCCTGGTTGGTGTGACCAAATCCTTAGCAGCTGAATATGCTTCTCAAGGCATCCAGATAAACGCTATAGCTCCAGGCTCAACAGAAACGCCGATGGTAAAGGAATATCGAGCTGCAAATCCAGAAATGTTTGAGGCGATTAATTCTACCATTCCACAAGGTCGATTAGGACAGCCAGAAGAAGTTGCAGAACTAGTGGCATTCCTTCTAACAGGAAACGTAAAATATATAAACGGTGCTGTAGTACCAATTGATGGTGGGTTCACAGCCATTTAATAAACTAATCCCAATTAGCATATAAATGGAAAAGTGGATATGATTCCTCTATTCCAACCAATGAGGGCAATAATCCAAGAAGGATTATTGCTCTTTTATGTCGAATTAAATTAGAGAAGTGGGGGTTTTATAATGGGAAACAATTTGTCTCATCATATACAGAATATTTGTAAGGAAGTAAACTTTTCAGGAAGTGTACTCATTAAAAAAGGTAGTGAAACGTTAACAGAACGGAGCTGGGGTTATTCTAACCGTTCGGAGGAAATTGAAAATAGTCATTATACAAGGTTTGGTATCGCCTCCGGGTGTAAGCTTTTTACTTCTATAGCAATTTGCCAGCTAGTACAAGGAGGAAAACTATCGTTTGATAGTAAGCTAGAAGAGTGTCTAGAAACACATTTTCCTAATTTTGATAAAGACGTAACAGTTCATCATCTTTTAACACATACTTCAGGTATACCTGATTATTTTGATGAAGCTGTAATGGATGACTTTGAGGAACTTTGGATTGAAAATCCGATGTATCATATAAGAAATTTAACAGATTTTTTACCTTTATTCCAAAATCAATCGATGAAATCAAAGGCAGGAGAAAAATTTCAATACAACAACGCTGGTTATATTTTACTCGGTTTAATAGTAGAGCAAGTAAGTGGCATTCCATTTTCAGAGTATGTAGAAGAAAATATATTTAAAAGAGCAAACATGAACAGCTCGGGATACTTTGAATTTGATCGTCTTCCGAAGCACACAGCCTTAGGATACATTGATCTGCCAGATGGTAAGTGGAAAACAAATATTTACTCCTTACCTGTTAAGGGCGGCTCAGACGGTGGTGCATTTGTTTCTGCTAAAGACATGGCAAGCTTATGGGATTCGTTATTAAATAACCGCTTGCTAACCGAAGAATTTACAACTAAATTACTAACTCCATATGTACAAGCGTATGATCCAAGCAGTTATTATGGATATGGAGTATGGATAGACAAAACGAATGATGAGGTTTTTAAATATCATATTATGGGCTATGACCCTGGCGTTAGCTTTCATTCTGCGTATTATCCGAAAGCTTCCGTTAACGCAGTAATTTGCTCAAACAAATCAGAGGGTGCTTTTGACGTTATGAAGGAAATAGAAAGTGATGTTCTCTCAAACAGGTAAGGAATGAAAAATATAAACGGGAATATTGGCTATCCTTAAGCTCTCTCTGGAGAGAACCTTCTGGATAACCTTTATTCCCTATTTTTAAGGAATGGACAAGAAACTATCCTTCCCTAAGTTGAATAAGGTATAAGAAGGAGAAAACAGTACAAATAGAACAAATAGTAATACCTTCCATAGTCGAAGCAGTTATTTGAAAAATACTGATTGTGTTACATGAACGTCTTGTATTATACGTTTGTGTAGTTTAACAGGAACAAGACGGTATTTATTCCTATGGTGGAGAGGTCTTACCAGAAAAATGCACCTGCAAGTGCAACACCAGCAATAGCTCCTAAAGCGATTCCATATCCAAAACCAGGTCCAGGACCCCAGCCCCAACCCCATCCCCAGCCTAGGCTATAGCCACCAAAGTTTCGATCAGGTTGAATCCATACCATTTGGTTATCAACTTTAGTTATATGCCCTACATGAACTTTACCATGTTTATCGGTGATACATACTCTTTTACCATGATAGCGGCAACAAAGGTTGTAAACATCAGAATGACTCATTTCGGTTCTCCTCCCCTCTATAAAAAATTACATACAAGTATGTCTAATAGCATATGCAACGTGGTAAGTCCCGTCATAGACAAATTGTCCACTAAAGAAAACAACGACACAATATAAAGAATTCTCATATACTATGAAATCAACTTAAAAGGATGGATGCATGTCGGTTGTACCAACGAAAAAGTGGTTAAAGGAGTTTGCAAAGCAGTGTGAACAACAAGGAGGAAGAGGAGCTCTAAAGCTACATCGAGAATTAATTTGTGTCCCCTTGGCAGAATTATTTCCTGATACTCCAGTTGAAGCATATCAATATGAATTACTAAATAATGGACTGTTTATGCCAGAAGAATGGGAAACAATTGAAGGGAAACTTGCAACGATGGAGTCTCAGCGAGTATGGAGGCTAGTGGAATCTGAATATCTAAAGCTCAGAAAAAAATGGAAAGGCCCCAAAGTACCGATTTATATCTTTCCGTTACAGCAGTCTAGAATCCCTAGCGAGGGGCAGCTAAATAGAAATGGAATTGCTTACAAAAATGCTCTTTTTTTATTTTTTTCTCCCGAAATTAAGAAGGAAGAGATAATTGCCTCAGTAGCTCATGAATATAACCACATTTGTAGGTTGCATTATTTAGATCGTACTCCAAAGGAAATAAAGCTTAGAGATTCTATTATCATCGAAGGGATGGGAGAGTATGCTGTAAAAGAAATTTGTGGAGAGGATTGGCTTGCGCCATGGGTAAATCTCTATACGAAGGAAGAAGCTCTACCAATTTGGAAGGAGCACTTTATCCCGGCCTTAAAAAGAAAGGGCGTAAAAAATCATCAGCTATTCTTATTCGGGCAGCCCAGAACCCCTTTTCCACGTTGGATAGGATACCATTTGGGCTACCAGATTGTTGACTCCTTTGTGAAAAATAAGGGGCCATTTAAGCATGGAGAGCTTTATACAAAATCAGCAAATGAAATTATATTAGGCTCTGATTTTGCCCCTTAACGTTTTAGGCAGGAAAAGACTCTATATCCAACCAAGTGTCCTTTTTGCATAAGAAATTCATTATGCTGATCCCATACATCATATAGAGAGAGGTCAATGCTTTCCGAGAGTCTCATTTCTGGAAGATCTACTGCTTCATCTTCCGATAGCTCTTCCATTGGAAGTAATACAAATCCTGCTTGCTCTAATCGATCTTTCCATTCGTTTTCAAGTAATAACTCGGTAATACCATAAATGCTTCTTGTTTCTTCTTTTAACTCATCCGTTGGGGTTTGCTCGGCTGTCATCTCAATCATTAGGAATTTTCCTCCTGGCTTAAGGACACGCGATATCTCCTGTAAAGTATTTGTAATCGTTGTAAAGCAAATGACCGACTCAGCCAAAATAACATCAAAGCTGTCATTTGAAAAAGGCATTTGTTCTGTATCACCTAAAATTATATGAACAGGATATTTGGCATCCTTTACACGTGTTTTTGCCTTTTCAATCATGACAGGATGATTATCAAGTCCTGTTACCTCACACCGAAATCTTTTAGAAATATAATCGGCAGTTTGTCCTGTACCACAGCCAACCTCTAAAACGTGATCTGTAGGTTTTATTAAAATATCACTTAATAGTGCTTGTGTTAAAGAAAATCCCCCAGGATGTGCCCCTCCAATACCAAAGTAAGCTAGTAAATCCAAATATTTGTTTGCCATCATATCCCTCCTATTAAATAGGATATGCAAAAATTATTGCATAGTAGGGAGGAAATCCCCAGGTAGAAGGAGAATAGAAGGAAAATAAGGGGTGTTCCAGATGAACAACATAACACTAGTGGAAATGGTAATGAAATATTGGGAAGACGTTCATGCATATGCCTCTTTACCTAAAGTAAGTCAATTTCAACAATGGGGACCAAATACGGAGGAAGATACATTAACCTATATGCAACAGGTCATTGAAAATAAGAAAAAAGATAAGCCTTCGCGGTATGTTTATGCAATTAAAGAAGTTAGCCAAGAAAGAATTATTGGTGCGGCTGAGTTATTCCAAATAGACTTCCTCAATAAAAGCGGAGAAATAGGCTACATTGTCCATCCAGATTACTGGGGCAAGGGAATAGGGACGAATGTAGCAAGACAACTATTAATGATCGGGTTTTCGGAGTTTCATTTGCATCGAATTCATGCAACCTGTGATGCTAGAAATATTGGCTCCTCTAGGGTTTTAGAAAAGATTGGTATGACACTTGAAGGTAGAATAAGAGAGAATATCCTATTGCCAACTGGCTGGAGAGACTCTCTTCTATATAGTATTTTAGAAAATGAATGGGAAGGGAGGAAATCTCATGGAACAAGCGATACAAGATGTATTGGAACAATTCACAAGGGTACATGATGAGTTTACAAAAAATTGGGAACAGGCAATGATAACAGCTGATACGTCTAAATTAGAAGTTATGGCCGAGGAATACTATGTAACCTTTTACAACGGTCACTCAGAAAAACCCGACTTCTACAATCGAAAAGAAGCAATTATAGGATTGAGAGAATCAGTGGAGGAGCTTCGGGGATCTAAAAAAAGATTTGAAAATCGCTTAATTCGTCAAAGAAATGCAGATACTTTTGTAGTTTTTTATGAGCTGATAATTGAGAAAAATCAGCATGAAATAGCTAGGTTCTTTACCATTGAGGATTGGAAGAAGACTAATGGCGTATGGATGCTTAGTAGAGAAATAGCAGAGCATATTTAATAGATGTACAGGCTGAAAGGACTTATTAGAAGTCCTTTCAGCCTGTAGTAGACAAAACAGCTCGAGAGTCCATCTTTCGAGCTGTTTTTATAATTTATCGAATTGTTCGATGTACTTTTTACAGTTTTTTATTTCTAGCTTCCTCCACGAGGCGACTTCTTCTCGTATTAGGCAGTCTGAAAGAACTTATTTGAAGACCTTTTTTATTTTTGAAAAATTCTTCATTTTTAGACTTTCTATTTTACTTACATTTACTCTTGTATAATTATACACAGAAGTATATATTATATAAATATTAGAATACATAAAAGCTTATAAATAGCTATTAAGAAATAGAAAGTTAAGGTGTTTCATATGAGTAACTGGCTAGAGTTATACGAAAACATGGGGGATTACCTTGCACCAAGTATGGCGAAGGACCATCCTAACATTCCGATAGTGAAGGAAGAAGGATGCTATTACTACGGAGCAGACGGCAAGCAATATTTAGATTTCACTTCAGGAATTGCGGTAACAAACACAGGTCATCGTCATCCAAGAATCGTACAAAGCATCAAGGATGCGGCAGATCAATTGGTCCATGGCCCTTCTGGTGTCATTATGTATGATTCCATTCTTCAGCTGGCAAAGAATTTAGGAGAAGTGCTTCCTGGAGACTTAGACTGCTTTTTCTTTGCAAATAGTGGAACAGAGGCAGTTGAGGGAGCATTAAAGCTAGCGAAATTTGTCACGGAGCGTCCGTATGTTGTTTCTTTTACAGGCTGCTTTCATGGTCGCTCTCTAGGAGCACTTGGCGTTACGACATCGAAGAGCAAATATAGAAAGTTCCTCCAGCCTTCTCATCTTTCCTATCAGATTCCCTATGCTGATGTGAAAAGCTGTCCTGAGGGAATGGATCCAGAAACTTACTGCGTGGAGCAGCTCGAGAAGGATTTTAAGCGGTTATTCAAACATCAGGTAACACCAGAAGAAGTAGCGTGCGTGATTTTAGAGCCTATTTTAGGAGAGGGAGGCTACATAATTCCTCCGAAGGCATGGGTCCAAAAAATTCGAGAAATCTGTGATCAGCATAATATTTTACTAATATTTGATGAAGTACAGACAGGCTTTGGTAGAACAGGCGAGTGGTTTGCGGCCCAATATTTTGGCGTGACGCCAGACATTATGGCCATTGCAAAAGGAATTGCTTCAGGTTTACCGCTTAGTGCAACAGTAGCTTCAAAGGAATTAATGCAGAAATGGCCGTTAGGAATGCATGGTACTACCTTTGGTGGAAATCCAATTGCTTGCTCGGTGGCATTAACGACTTTAGATATTTTAAAAGAAGAGCGGCTTGTTGAAAACTCTAAGGAAACAGGTACTTATGCTACAGAAAAACTGAAGGCCCTTCAAATGAAATATCCATTAATTAGTGATATTCGTTCAGTCGGATTGATGATTGGAATCGAAATATCCAATACTGAAACTGGCGAACCAGATGGAGCGGCATGCATGAAAATACTAGATTATGCATTAGAAGAAGGAGTGCTCTTTTACTTCTGTGGAAATGTAGGAGAGGTTATTCGAATGATACCTCCCCTAACTGTAACAAAGGAACAAATCGATGACGGCTTAAAGATGCTTGAGAAAGCAATTATTCGGTATACAAAAGAAGCTAAATAAAAAGGAGTTAGACAAATGAAAAACAAATTATTATTATTCATGCTTATGATAGTTGCATTACTAGTTGCAGCTTGCGGGACTAGTGGAGAAGAAAAAACATCTGGAAGCGATGCCTCTCCAGAAACAAATGAAGAGAAAAAAGTATTAGTAATGGGAACTTCTGCTGACTACCCACCATTCGAATATATCGATACGGCAAAAGGAGAAGAAATTATTGGATTTGATATTGATTTAGCTAATTTAATTGGCGAAAAGCTAGGCTTCGAAGTAAAGATCAATAACATCGACTTTAACGGTTTAATTCCTGCGATTCAAGCAGGGAAGGTAGATTTTGTATTAGCGGGAATGTCACCAACTGTAGAACGTGACAAAGTAGTAGATTTCTCCGAGCCATATAACGAGACAGTGCAAATGATTGTGACAAGAAAAGACAGTGGAATTGAGAGCGTAGAGGATTTGGCAGGAAAAAAACTTGGAGCACAAGTTTCTTCCATTCAAGAGGACATGGCTAACGATTTAGCTAAAGAAATAAATGTAATAGTGGAAAGCCGCAATTTAATTCCTGAGGTTGTGCAAGAATTAATGACGAAGCGTTTCGATGCAGCCATTATTGAGGATATCGTAGCTGAAAACTATGTGAAACGTAACAAGGATTTAACTTATTTCCCAGTTGCTGAAGATGAAGTAGATTACAAATCTGCTGTTTTCCCAGAGGGCAGTGACTTAAAGATTGAATTTGACAGAGCAATCCAAGAGCTTGTGGATGAAGGCAAAATCGAAGAGCTAAGACAAAAATGGTTTGTAGAGAAAGCTGAATAATTTAGATTAATAGAAAGGAGGGTAACGATTTGTTTGATTTTACTGCAGTCGTACCCTCTATTCCTTATATATTAAAAGGAATAGGTATTACCGTTCAAATAGTCATAAGTGCAACAATTATCGGCCTTTTTCTAGGTATCCTGCTTGCATTGTGTAAAATAGGAAAAATTACTTTTTTAAGAATAGTTGCAGACTTCTATACCTCTATTTTTCGAGGGACACCGCTTGTTTTGCAGTTACTTATTATTTATTATGCATTTCCCCAAATGTTTGCTATCAATATAGACCCTATGCCAGCTGCTATTATAGCGTTCGGCTTGAACTCAGGTGCTTACATTTCTGAAATTATTCGTGGTGGAATTAATGCAGTAGATAAGGGTCAGCTAGAAGCATCACTTGCCTTAGGTATTCCATACGGGAAAATGATGAAGGATATTATCCTACCGCAGGCGATGAAAAATATTTTACCTGCTTTAATGAATGAATTTATTACCTTGAATAAAGAATCAGCAATTGTAACAGTTATTGGAGCACTTGATATTATGAGACGTGCATACATCGTGGCAGGGGACACTTATCGATATTTAGAATCTCTCATGATTGCAGGAGTGATTTATTACATTATGACAATCATTTTAACGTTCCTTGGAAAAATGCTAGAAAAGAGGATGAGTAGAAGTGATTAAAGTAGAAAACTTATATAAATCATTTGGAAAAAATGAGGTTCTCAAAAATATCTCGACGGAAATTAAAGAAAAAGAAGTAATAGCTATTATTGGTCCATCTGGATCCGGCAAGTCTACTTTCTTGAGATGCTTAAATCTCCTAGAGATTCCTACTAGCGGAAAAGTGTTAATAGGGAACGATGAAATTACGGACAAAAAGACGAATATTATGAAGGTCAGAGAAAAGCTAGGAATGGTATTTCAACATTTTCATTTATTCCCACATAAGACGGTATTAGAGAATCTTACCTATTCACCAATAAAGGTGTTAGGAGTTTCTAAATCAGAAGCGATTCAAACAGCTGATAATTTACTTCGTAAGGTAGGTCTATATGAAAAGCGTGATGAATATCCAAATCGCTTGTCTGGCGGCCAAAAGCAGCGTGTAGCAATTGCTCGTGCTCTGGCAATGAATCCAACGGTTATGCTTTTCGATGAGCCTACCTCCGCACTGGACCCAGAGATGGTTAAAGAGGTGCTAGATGTTATGAAAGACTTAGCGGAATCGGGTATGACAATGATTATTGTTACACATGAGATGAATTTCGCAAAGGAAGTCGCTGATCGCATCTTATTCCTAGATGGGGGATCTCTCATAGAAGACACACCACCAGCAGAATTCTTTGCAAATCCTAAATCGGAGCGGGCAAAAGCCTTTTTAGAGAAGGTACTCTAAGAGTTAACTTTCATAGCCGATGAATCTTACGAAAGTAAAATTCATCGGCTATGCTTTTTTAAGTTTCTTACTGTATTTTTGCAAGTAACTATGGCGCGCGAACAAGTATCCCTCTTGGGACTGCAAGTAATCCCGAACAAGCTAGCATGTACCGGCTTTCTACCACTAGTAACCGGGTACAAATAGGAGATAACCGGAAAGCTTAATGTAGATGAAAGTGGGACCTGACTTTCTAAATCTGCCTATGCAAACATTTTATTTCTTTACAAGCATTCTTTTCATCCAATATAAATATTAGGAGCAGTAGGTTATGCAAAAATACATAGGGGAATTTTTATTAATTGCCACTGCAATTATTTGGGGGAGCGGCTTTGTCGCTAGTGCAGTTTCTTTAGAGCATTATACACCTTATCAAATTTTAGCCGGAAGATTTTTAATAGGTACCATTATTTTAAGTGTAATTTTTTATAAAAAAATGAAAAAGATAAAGAAAAGCGGATTAGTAAAGGGGATTATTTTAGGACTTCTTTTATATTCTGCCTTTGCTCTTCAAACGGTAGGACTTCAGTTTACGACACCATCTAAAAATGCTTTCTTAACAGCGATTAATGTAGTCATTGTTCCGTTTATTGGGCTTATTTTTTATAAAAGAAAAATTAATATTTATGAATTATTTGGAGCCTTTTTAGCTTTATTGGGAGTGGCAATCTTATCCTTGCAATTATCTTTCGAAATAAATGTAGGGGATTTTTTAACCATTTGCTGTGCAATTGGCTTTGGCTTTCATATCTTTTATACATCTATCTTTGTGCAGAAGGAGGATCCTGTAGTACTTACTATTGTTCAAATGGCTACTGCTGCTTTTATTGGGTGGATAGTTGTTGGAATAAAAGGAGAAACGTCCTTTTCATTTGAATCTGTAGGGATTTTAAATCTTCTCTATTTAGGAGTATTTTCGACAACAATCGCCTACTTAATGCAGACTGTTGCACAGAAATATATAACAGAAACAAAAGCTGCCATCATCTTGTCGACAGAAGCCTTATGGGGCACACTCTTTTCTATCCTTGTTTTAAGTGAGCTAATAACAGGGAGATTAGTTGCAGGAGCTATTCTTATTTCAATAGCAATCATTATTTCCGAAACAAAAATGAGCTTTTTGAAAAGGGAATTTTAAAATGGATTCCCTTTAGGAAAGCTTTTTCGTAAAAACTGTATTTATCTTCCCTGTATCAGTTACCTCGATAATGGAAATGGCCTCTATTTTTCCATCAAGCTTAGGCTGCTGTGAGCAATAAGAAAAGGCAGCAAGTAATTGGTTATGAGAAAGTCTATTGGCCAATGTGCAATGCGGAATCCATTGTTCGGGTGAGTACAAGGAATCTGATTCTAAAAATAACCCAAAATGCTGGTGATGAGAACGGTGTAAGGTATATAGCTGGGATGTCATAGTCGGTGAATAATAGATTATTCCTGTTTTTAGGAAAGTGCCGACAGAGCTGAAAGAAATGGGTATTACCGGTTTATTTTCATAAAAATCATCTAGCTGGCTAATGAAATCCTCTAGATCAAGGTTGGTATAACTAGCTAAGGTTATATGTGGTCTGCGATTTTCAATCTCAAATGCGTAGGAGCTAATGGAATGCTCCTCAAGTTCAATCCAAATTCTTCTTATAAAATCCTCTGTATGTTTATCAAACAAAGCAATAACTGCGAACATATTCCATCCTCTTTCAGGTAAATTATTCACACTAAATTTTGGAAAAATAATTTATTTACATAATAAACTACCACTTACCTTCTGTAAAGAACAGTTATAAAAAGTTGTGTGGCACAGGAGCTTACAGCACCAAGAACGTTTCTAATTTGAATTTCTGTAAGTATAATCGACTCCATATTGTAAAAGATAAGAACGAATCATAGCTATTAATGAGAGGAATGATTTTATGGAGAAGGTACGAGAAGGATTAATCCCAACAGTACTGGGTACGGCTGTAACTACTACAGGGGTTGTTTTACGAGGCAACCGAAGCATTTCCCCGTTAATCACGAGTTCCATTATAGGCTTTGGTCTAGCGCATATTGTGCTAGGGGCAATTGACTTAGTAGAACATCGAAGCTAATGATTCAAGAACATTTTCCATTTGCTCTGCATAGAAAAATGAAGGAGGTGTAAATCCATGGGAGTAATATCACGGATTGCTTTAGCTCTAGTTATCATCGGTGCGATTAACTGGGGACTTATTGGATTCTTTCGATTTGATCTAGTAGCAGCCATTTTTGGTGGGCAAACTGCTGCATTCTCTAGATGGGTATATGCTCTTGTTGGAATCAGCGGACTTGTTACCATACCCCTTCTGTTTCTCCCAGATGAGAGTGAACAAAAAAGCACTAGCTCAAATGCTAGTACGGGTGGAAGACCAATCAGAGGTTATAATACCCAAACAGAATTTGCGGAAGAGGATGAAATTATCATTGTAGAAGAGGATTCTGCTACAAAAGCTTCAGACAATAAAGGCTCAACTTCTAAAAAGAAGAAGTAAATATTGTTCGGATAATTCAACTCAGCACAAATGATGTGAAAAAACTGACGTTCCTTTGGACGTCAGTTTTTTTTGTGCAGGAAATTAGTCGAGCAAGAGAGAAATTAAATAATAGGAGGGGTTATATGTTTTTTCTACAAATGTCAGGATTCCCTGGATCAGGGAAATCAACACTAGCTAAAAAAATTGCAAGAAATACAAAAGCGATAATAGTCGATCATGATATTGTAAAGTCAGCGATGCTTACTTCATTAGAGAAGTATCAAGAGAATATTAAACAGACTGGTCCAGTATCCTACCATATCGACTGGGCATTAATTGATTTTTATTTATCACAAGGCCACTCAGTAATTTTTGATGCACCTTGTCTTTATGATGTAATGATAGAAAATGGTGTTTTTCTTTCGACTAAATATGGTGCTTCCTATAAATATGTAGAGGTTTATTTAAATGATTGTGTGGAAATAAATCAAAGGCTTCAAAAGAGGGATAGAATGGTTAGTCAAATAGAAAGTGTATTATCAGAGGAAGGCTTTCAGCAAGCCTTGAACGAAAGTAAAAAGCCTATAAATGTTCCTTACATAACAGTGAATTCTAGTAAACCTGTCGATACTTACTTACCCGAGGTTCTTACATACATAAGAGGAGATTCAGAATGAAAATAATTGATACAGTCCCAGACTTTCTACACAAATATGAGCCAACCATTGATTTTCTACGTGTTTATTACAGCAAGTACCCAGAGATATTTAAAGAGTATTTTTCTGGACATTGTAAAGATACAGAGGAAAGACATCTTCAATCTATTAATAGATATCCTGAAGCATTCGAATATATTCAGCAAGTACATGATAATATCCAGTCTATACTAGAAGAAATAGTAGTAGCCTATCAGCTGCAATATGAGGTTTCTTTTCCTATTGATGTGAACTTAATAGTGGGAGGCTTTGGCTCTAATGCGTATACATATAAACAAATAATTCCGAACATCACTTTTGCACTCGAAAAGCTATCTCCTGAGCCAGACCACCTACGAGTAATTGTTGCTCATGAATTTGGACATTGTGCACAGAACATTATTAGTGATCGCGCCGGAATGGACTGGAGTACAGCAAAATGGACCGAGCCGCTCATCTGGTTATATAGAGAAGGAATAGCTACTAATTTTTCAAAGCAAATTGCTCCGGGTTTAGAGCCATCTATTTACTTATCTTATGGCAACAATGAATTGGAATGGGGAGAAGAATTTAAGGCAAAGCAAATAAGTGAGTTTAAACAAACCTTTCTAAGAGACTATGAGGAGCTAGATACAAGGAATCTCTTTTTCGAATGGTTTTCTATTAACGGTGGAAAGACATTTGGACATAGTAGATTAGCATATTTTCTTGGCACTTTATTCGTTGAGGATTATATAGAACAGCATGGGGAGCAGGAAGCGATAATTGCATGGATGAAGCCAGGATTTGAGGAAAAGGTGAAAGGGTGGTTACATGAATAACTTAGAGGAATATGAAAATCCGATTTCCTATGATGATGAAAATGATCATTACTTAGGAGAGCTGTCTTTATTAATGGAATGGGCAAGTAAAAAGAAAGGCCCTATTATTGATCTTGCCTGTGGCACTGGCAGGCTGACAATCCCATTAGCGCTAGAAGGTCATCAGATGATTGGGGTGGACATTCATGCTGGAATGCTAAACCGTGCAAGAGAAAAGGCAAAAAACTTATCTGTAGAATGGTTCGAGCAGGATTGCACTACTTTAGACTTGCCGGTCAAAAGCCCATTCATTTATATGGTCGGAAATTCTTTTCAGCACTTCCATACGAATATTTCTCAAAACCAGGTATTATCCTCGGTATGGAGACATTTGGAGGAGGATGGGATTTTTATCTTTGGAATACAATTCCCTCAAGCGGAAGAGCTCTTGCAGCCACCAGTTGAGGAATATTGGAAAACCTATTTTGATCAGTCACAAATGAAAGAAATAGATGTCTATACCATTAGTGAATATGATTCTCTTCGACAAATTCAGCATTATACTACGATTAGAAGAGCCAAACATTCTCAAGAGGAAGGCAGAACACATATTAGTCTACGTTATACATATCCAAAGGAAATGGAGAGGCTATTAGAATCCAACTCCTTTGAAATTGTAGGAGCATATGGGGATTGGAAGGGAACGCCAATTAGTAAAAATAGCCTTGAAATGGTTTATATTTGTCGAAAAAAGGTAAGTAAATAGTAAGAGTCCCTTGAACGATGGTATTACATCGTTCTTGGGACCTATTTTGTGTAATCAAAGAGGAATGGTTATAAGAAAAAGAATAAGAAAATAATAGCCAGAGGAAAATGAACAATGAATTTAGAAAATAGATTGGCTCAGTGGGTAACATATTATGAAGAAAGCGGCTATTTAAACGGCTCGTTATTGATAGCCTCTAACGAAAAAATTTATATAAACAAAGGCATTGGTATGGCGAATTGGGAGCATATGGTTCCAAATAAACCAACGACAAAATTTCGCATCGGATCCCTTACGAAGGCTTTTACATCATTTGCTATATTTCAACTGCACGAAGAAAAGAAATTAAATATACATGATTGCATAGGCAAGTATATCCGTAACTATCCACAAGATAACAAAATTACTATTTATCATTGCTTAACAAATACGTCAGGAATACCTAATTTCACAAGCTTTGATGATTTTTGGTTCAAATCCATGAGACTCCCTTCTACATTGGAGGAGCTTATAGATTCATTTAAAAATATGGAACTGGAATTTGAGCCTGGAAGTAGATTTGAATATTCTAATTCAGGCTACATTGTTTTAACTGCAATCATCGAGTCTGTTTCTAATATGTCCTATGCGGAGTACATTAAGGAAAAAATATGCCTTCCCTTAGGAATGAAAAATACAGGCTGCGATGATGGCGTTCATGTCATTCCAAATTTGGCTTCGGGCTATTCATTCTGGGAAAAACCAATACATGCAGCCTACACAGATTTAACATTTCCGTTAGGGGCATATGGATTATATTCTACAACGGAGGATTTACTTATTTGGGATAAGGCTTTAAATTCACCTCAACTTCTAAGTGATGAACTGAAAAAGCTCATGGTTGCTCCAAATCATAGCTCATATGCATGTGGCTGGATGGTCTCTGACATGTTTGGAAGAAAAGCGATGCATCATTTTGGCGATATTAGTGGCTATTGTAGTGATCTTGTGAGGTTCACAGAGGATAACTTAACAATCATCTTCCTTAGCAACATGAGCATTACTCCTGTAACTCATTTAACACGTGAAATTGCGAAGGTGATGTTCAAGGAAGATTTATCCGTTTGTTTTCCGTTTACCCCAATCGATTTTACAGACATAGAGAGTAAAGTAGGAAACTATTTCGTAAAAGGAGAACAATATCCTAAGTTTCATATTAGTATGAAGAATGCCGAATTATTTTTGACTGTTCCTAAATTGTACGGTATTGTATATAAATTTAAACTGGTTCCCGTCAAACACGATTCGTTGACTACCATGTTTGTAACTGAAATGATTGATGAGCAGCTTACATTTTACTATTCACTTTTAGGGGAATTAGAGTATGTTGAATATAAAGACTTCTATGGACAAAGGCATATTGTAAATAAAAAATTCTAAGAAATGCGTATGCACCTATTTCTGCCCCGACAAGCAGATGGGGGACGACGAGGAGGCAGCCCCTCAGTCACACAGCTGGCTTTCATTTAAAGAGCTGGAGCTAGACAATAGTTAATTAGATTATATATTTTTTTATTATGTAAAACAGAGCTGAATCAAAAGTCGTCTTTTGGCTCAGCTCTTTTGGATCGGGCCTTGGATTCTGTATGTAATCGTAAGAAACGGAACACCAAAAATCCACATTCGATGCAAAGCAGACAAATGTTTAGGACTTGTTTCTTTCACTTCGAATCGCTCATGAATCGGTAGCTTAAAGAGATTTTTTCCTAAAGCAAGATAGATTCCCGCATCACTATCCACGGTAGCTTGACTAGTCAGCGTTAGCTTTCTCTTACTCTGCCTTAATTCTAATACACCAATCATGGAGCTCCATGGCAGAGGTAGCGCGATATTCATATAAGTTTTTTCACTAGTGTGGTGAAAGGAATAAAGCGCGACAAATATGACTTCTTCCTTTATTTTCCGAACCCATGCTCTTGTCTTTTCTCTGCCATCTACGATACTCACGATATTCCCGGTCATTTCTAATTCTTCCTGGCTTAAAGGAAGGTTCAGCTGTTGAACTCTTTTACTAAAAAGATGATAAACAGCAGCTAGAGGCTTGAACCAGGAGTGCCAGCGAACACTTGCGAAAAGTCGGTAGTTATTGGTATTCTCGTAGAAATCACTAATTGTAGGCGCAAGCTTTTTTCTATCAATATATATGCTCATATTATCCACTAACCCGCTATATAGCTCGCTTGTTTTATTGCCCTCTAGTATCCTTTCACCGATAGACCATTTACCTCGAATGCTACTAATGGGAAAGCTGTAACCTTCTCTAGAAGCAGGAGTCCACAACCACCACCCGATTAAGCCTCCTAGACCAAAAATGACACAGTTAAAAAATCCATGAAATCTCAGCATAAAATCGATACCAACACCGAAATAACCAAATACAGTTCCTAAGGCGTACAGTAAAGAGAAGAGAATGGTCACCCCGATTGCTATGAAAGAAAGCATCACAAAAGCCTTTGCCCAACTGTTTGTGAAATTAGTGCTCCAACAAATTGCAATCAGGCCGTATATACCCACCACATACATTAGAACAGACAGCAGCTCGAGCCAAGGAGAGAAGGTAATACCGAGAGCAACGATAAGTGGTGCAATTAAAAGAATGGTAGTGATTACACGATAGCCTTTTGGTTTGGCAATTCGACCAAGTAAGCCAACAAAAATAGGCAATAGAAAGGAGGAGTAATGAAAATGAATTGCAGTTAACCAAGTGAGAATAGGGGAAAAGCCAGTATCTATCTCGGTGATATGGGCAAAAAACCATATTCCCCCGATAGCTAAGTAAATCATCCCCATATCGATTGAAAACTCCTCCAGGCGAGAGAACCCTCTAGATAAAAATCTTCGCAAGCCCTTCCCTGCAACAGCAATTGTAAAACACAAATAAATCGCAGCCAGCAGCCAGTCCATATTTGTTTCCTCTAGGATTTGTAGGAAGAAAACAGATAAATACGCCGGAACACTAAATAGAAAATAACGAACGCTCTTTTTTCTCCAAATTAAGTGAAGGGCTATAGGGACAAATACAAGCTGAGCAATGGTTAGCATTAAATAATACCAAGGATGTACGCTTAAAGCTGCACTAGCAATAAA
The DNA here is from genome assembly GCA_934234185.1 of uncultured Psychrobacillus sp. Classification (GTDB taxonomy): domain Bacteria; phylum Bacillota; class Bacilli; order Bacillales_A; family Planococcaceae; genus Psychrobacillus. Next base: position 19,363 of record CAKQHO010000004.1, read on the forward strand.
TAAAAGAGAGAGCAACAAGAGGCTATGATTAAATTTCATTTGCCTGAAACTCTCCTTTATATTCAAATAATTTCCCAAAAAGAGGATTAGTAATGAGAACGTGAATGGAATATACTTCTCGTTTCTCTACATATGCCTCCTTAACGAGGACGTTTCCCCTAAGCATTTTAGGCAGAGGGATCTCTAATGTTCCTAGCAAAAATCGCTGAGCATCTGATTGAATATGCATTTCTCCATCCTCTGTCACCCTGAAGAGTAAATCAGAGTAAAAGAGGCTAGGATCCCCTAAATAATCCTTTACAATGCCTTTCTTTGAATCTAAGCTCATCAAGGCATGAAAGTATCTCGTTTTATTTGGAAAGAAGAAGGAGCGTTCCCAATAGACCTGACGTTCCTCGTGAGGTCCAAGGACATTCGTATTAATAATCTGGAAGGGAATATTCTTTCCTTGCTCGGGAAATAAAAATTTCCATCGGGTTCCTAAGGAAAAGAGTGGTCTTAGAAATGCAGGTCTGCCTCCTATATAGGCCATCGTACCCTGTCCTTTAAATACGGGACCTGCATACCTCTGCTGAAGCTTAGGATGCAACTGTTCAAAAGCTTCTCCTAGAATTTCACGATAAATAGACATAATGGTAACTCCTTATCTCGTTCTTTTACAGCTCTTCGCTGTTGGTATATCATTGCTAATCCAAAATCCAGCGATAGATAGGATAAACAAAGCAAGATTAAACGTAAAGGGATTGAACGGGTGTGTTAATATACCCGGATCAGCAAGGATTGCTGATAGAGTCAATAAAGGAAAAAGAATTAGTTGAAGTCCAAATAGTTTTTTCTTCCTTCGATAAAACAGCCATACTAGGCCAAATAATATTTCAAGGGCTCCTATTGTGTGCAGCATGGATGTACCCATTGAAAAGGGAGATAATGCAGTTAGCATGCGTAGCTCCTCTGGATGAGTCCATACTATTTTGGGAATTAGACCTTGGTATACCCAGATGATAAAAAATAGAATAGTAATCATCCAATACAAAAAGAATCGAGTATATTGTGCTCTTGGGGATTCTTTTTTTTCAAGCCATCTTTTTAGGACATCGAAGCTAAGTGCTGTGCCCCAGCCCATTCCGGGACGAAAAAGATACTTGTCTACTAGTCTTCCAAATGCTCCAAAGTTCGATTGATAATCATACTGGGTTAAAAACTGTATGCTATCCTCTTTAGGTATGTACTTCCAATAGCCTTTTCCTTCTCGGATAGGGGAGAGTCTTTGAGTTGTTCCGAAATGCAAGGAGCTTGTCCTGGAATGGTCCTTTGCATGAAATGACCCTACACTTTTTCCCCAGCCAGCAATACTATAGCCAGGAATTATGTTTGTCTTATATTCAAATAACTGAGGCTCGTTATCTATTTTAGGCAAATAGTTGATAGAAGAAAATCGTACATCCCACTGCTCATGTAAGGAAGGGGTTTGGGTTGCTTCCCAGAGCTCTTCCATAGGCGCTTCAATGTTAATTTCTACATAAATAGGCTTTGTTTTCATACCGTCACCTCTTCTTTAGCTTATCATAATTTAAAGGAAAATTACTCTCTATGAAGAATAGAGTAATAGGGATAGAAAGGGGTTCTATAGAATGATTTCTCACAAATTACATAATCGATTTTCTGCACTTGAACAGCATGTATTCGAAACCTCCCAATCTCTTTTTAGTACGGGAGCGGCGGTGATAGTTATACATAATGATGAAATCGTTACGGAAAGGTATTGGGGAAAGCAGTCTACTAATTTAGACGCTAGAGAGGTTCAAGAGGATACGCAATTTCATGTTGCATCCGTAAGAAAAAGCTATATCGGATATGCGGTCGCATATGCTGTTTATCATGGCTATGTGGAATCAATTGATGACGAGGTAACAAAGTATTTCACTGACTTGAATACAGAATTATATAAGGATACGACCGTCCGCCATCTTTTAACACATTCCCATGGCTTAAAAGAGGTAGATGGAGAAATAATACGAGAGTTTGCACCGGGAACAAGCTGGGCTTATAGGCAGATTAATATTAAGCTACTTACGGAATTGGTCAAAAAGACAACAGGGAAAAGCGTGGCAAAGATAATTAGGGAAGAGGTTTTTAAACCTTTAGGCTTCACCCAAAGTGGATGGTACACAGAACCAAACGAAAAACTAGCAGAGGTTATTAAGGAGGATGGAGAATCGAATTGGTTTCCCTCTACAAGTACAGAAGGTGATCAAGTGAATATGTATGTCTCTGCAAGGGAGTTGGCTTTATGGGGGTATATCTATTTAAAGGAAGGTAACATAAACGGGAAGCAACTCGTGAATAAAGATATTATAGAATTAGCTAAATCACTACAAAGTCCCTCCACTATAGATAAGGATCTCCCACAGCATGGCTTCCTTTGGTTTGTAAAGGACCTTCCGGCTAAGAAAAATGAAATTGGTTCATTAGTTCCTAAAGAATCCTTCCAAATATTAGGGTTTACAGGTCCTGCAGTGCTGGTCATACCGGAGGAGAATATCGTAGCTGTTCGTATGCTTAATAGCTTTGGCTCGCCAAAGAACTTTGACTTTTTAGGCAGTATTCGTAGCTTTGGTGATACAGTAATGAAATGTTTAGAGGGGAAGCAAGGTAATTGATATCCAGCTAGTTAAATAAAATAGTATGGAATACCGATCAAGGCATAGAGGAATGAATCCGGCAGATGATGGTTTTCAGCAGCTGAAAAAATTTAAAAGGTGTAATAAAAAATTTGCTAAAGGATTGATTAGAGGTAATAGAGTTTGCTGTGCTTCAGTCAAGCAATCACCAAACAGCTATACTAACTATTTTCATCCATTGGAGAAAAAATAACACTAGGGAGGGGTGTCCAGTTATTGGCCACCCCTTCACTTTTACTGTGCCATGTAATCTTCTCTTTTAATGGGATCGAAGGAGCTCTCTAGCCAAACAGCCCATGCAGTAAAACTCCCGTTTAATGTAAAATACACTTCTTGTATTTCAGGGTATTTCCAGATAACTTCTACTAATTGTTGAAAAATAATGCCGCTTTCATTAGAAGTCATCGAGCCATAAAGGGATCGTAAATCTGCAAACTCTATCACTGCCACTCCTTTTTCATTAATAGCTATGCCATTCAACATATTTGCAAATCCAAAGGAGGAAAGCTCTCCACTTAGTAACTCGTTAATCTCTTTCTCAAGCTCAGGAATTCTCTCTCCATGCTGCTCAAGGTCAAAGAACATTCCAGCAGTGTGAGTATAATCTATTTGATTTCTTACTGTTTCGTCTAGGATTACCTTTGGTTTTATTCTTTGATCCTTAATATGTGAAATGAGCCACTTGTCATCTTCCTTTTGAAATTGAAGATGAATATTGAATGCATCGTTTTCTTTTGTAATAGCATGAAAAACTAATTGATATACTTCGCTTCCCTTATCTGTAAAGCCATAGTTGATTAGCTCGGAATATACAACGTTACTTACATAACTCCATTCATTTTCTTCAAATCGATAGCCATCCGGAAATTCTACATACAAGTTGCGGTGAGAATCCCAATCTACAATAGTATTGGAAATAAAGTTATCTTCCACACCGTAGCAGTTAAAGCAAAGGAAGTAACGTTGACTAAATCGCTCTAGCTCTATTTTCAGCTTCTCCGCTTCTTCATCTTGTATTAATGAGACTATTTCCTCCTCCTCGCGTTCTTCTTCAGGTTCAGTTATTACCGTTGGAGGAGCAGGGTCAGGAGTGGACGTGCTGGGTGATTTCTCGGTTGGTGTAATAATGGATAGAGTTAAAATAGCAGCTATACTTACTATCATTAAAGCTACACTTGGAATTAGAAAGCGGAAGGTCTTTTTCTCCTCTTTACTAGTGATTTCTTGAATCATCCGTTTTTTCGTATCCTTTGTAAAAAGAGACTTGTTGCCAAGGAATTGTTCTACTTCTTTCTTTATATCATTCATAATTGGCAGCCTCCCATTCTATGGAATTTAGTCGTTTCTTTAAGAGGTTTCTTGCTCGGAATAGTCTTGTTTTAATAGTGTTTTCACTCATATTTAAGAGATCGCTAATCTCTGTTACTGACATTTCTTCATAATAATAAAGTAATAAAACCTCTCGATATTTAATAGCTAAAGAAAGAATTTCTTTCATAAGATTACTTTTCTCATCGACATCTAGCATGGCATGCTCAGGCGTTTTGTTTGTCGTCAGCCGTTCGAGGAAGACATGAGTAAAATTAGATTTTCTATTCTTCCAGCTCCTCAAATGATCATGGCAGCGATTAATGGTCATTTTGCAAAGATACGTCTTTAGGGAGGAACGCTGTGCAAATTGCTCGGAGCTCCTGTAGTATTTCCAAAAAACCTCTTGGACGATATCCTCTGCAGAGCCCAAGTCCTTTACATATAGATAGGCAAGACGAAGCAAATACTCACCATAGTCATCCATTATTTGTTCCAACAAAATTACTGATTTGGTTGGCTTACTCAATTTGAACTCTCCCTTCCACGTCACACAATAGACGTAAGCAAGTTTTGTTTCGTTTCATTTTTAAGAGTAGAGGGAGAATATTTTAATGAGAAGTTATGAGGAGAAGGCAGTCGGGCGATAGAGAGACGTGATCAATCGAAAAGAGGGGGTTATCAATCGAAAATGAGGGTCTATCGATCGAAAAAGGGAGGGAATCGAGCGATAATGAAGGGAATCAATCGAAAGCGAGAGACCGAAGAGAATCGAGCGATTAGAGCCAGTAATCGAGCGGAAGTGAAGCGCTATCAATCGAAAAGAGGGGATTATCAATCGAAAATGAGGGTCTATCGATCGAAAATGGGAGGTTATCGAGCGATTAATGAAGGGAATCAATTGGATAGCGAGAGAACGAAGAGAATCGAGCGATAATAGCCAGTAATCGAGCGATAAGAGTCAGTAATCGAGCGGAAGTAAAGTGCAATCAATCGAAACCGAGGGTCTATCAATCGAAAAGAGGAGGTTATCGAGCGATTCTGATAGGGTATCAATCGAAAAGAGACCCATCGATGCGCTATCGATCGAAAAGAGCCAGTAATCGAGCGGAAGTGAAGTGTTATCAATCGAAAAATGAGTCCTATCGATCGAAAAGAGGAGGTTATCGATCGATTAATGAAGGGAATCAATCGGATAGCGAGAGACCAATGAGGATCAATCGATAATAGCCAGTAATCGAGCGGAAGCGAAGTGTTATCAATCGAAATCGAGGTCCTATCAATCGAAAAGGCGAGGTTATCGAGCGATTAATGAAGGGAATCAATCGAAAGCGAGAGACCGATGGGTATCGAGCGATTCTGATAGGTATCAATCATTGTAATCTTCTCCTTGAACATTCTACTTAATCGAGCTTATTTGCTTTTGAATGAAAAAAGCACCTAGAAGTTTCCTTCTAGATACTTGGTTAGTAACATCGCTTATTTTCCTTTGAACACAGGCTTACGCTTTTCAGAGAATGCATTCAATGCTTCTACTCGGTCCTCTGTTGGAATGGTGATTTCATAAGCTTTTCTTTCAATATGTAGGCCAGTTTGTAAATCCACATTCATCCCATGCTTCACTGCAAACTTTGCTTGCTGTAAAGCAATTGGTCCGTTAGCAAGTATTAGAGCTGCGAAGCTTTCTGTTTCTGCTTTCAAATTTTCACGGCTTGCAACTTTGGTTACTAGTCCATAGGAAAGCGCTTCCTCAGCTTTTAATCTTCTAGCGGTAAGTATTAGTTCTAGTGCTTTTGCTTCTCCTATTAGTCTAGGAAGTCTTTGTGTCCCTCCGGCTCCTGGGATAATCGCAAGGCTAGTTTCTGTTAAACCCATTAGGATATCATCTGCAGCAATACGGAAATCACACGCTAAAGCAAGCTCAGTCCCTCCACCAAACGCGTAGCCATTTAGCATCGCAATTGTAGGCTGAGGTAAATTTTCTATTTTAGAGAAGACCTCTCCTATTTTAAAAATATTTCTCTTTACTCGTTGCTCGGTCAATGTTTTTCTTTCCTTTAAATCTGCCCCGACACTAAAGGATTTTTCTCCGGAGCCAGTATAAATTACTAAGCGGATATCTGGATTAATACGAATAGATTCAGTGATTTCCTCTAACTCTTTTAGCATTTCATAGTTAAAAGCATTTAGAGCATTTGGTCTGTTTAATGTCACGTATGCAATATTCCCCTGCTGCTCATATCTAATTGTCTCCACAATTGATCCCCCTTGCTAATTTTATATTACTACCTTATCATTTTATGATAATTCTGTCATCAAATGTAAAAAGAGGTCGATTTTCATTTTTCAGTTTGGTACAATTATAATATTAAAAAGTAGATTAGAGGTCCAAATATGGAAATTTTTATTGCTCGACAGCCGATTTTCACCAAAGTTGAATCTATTTTTGGCTTTGAGCTACTCTATAGAAACAATGAAAATAATACCTTCCCTAAAATAGATGGCGACACTGCTACCTTAGACGTACTAACCCATTCCTTTTTAACTATAGGAATAAATGAGCTTGCAGGAGACAAGCTTTGCTTTATAAATTTTACAGAAAACCTTCTGGAGAGGGAGGTTTTAAAAAAACTTCCACCTAACAGAATTGTAGTAGAAATTCTTGAAGATATTATCATTACACCAGCCCTTCTTGACAAAATCCGTCGAATAAAGGCACTTGGTTTCTTAATAGCATTGGATGATTTCGTATTTACGCAAAAAGCGGAAAATTATGCGGAGCTTTTCAAACTTGTAAATTTTATTAAAGTAGATTTTCTAGCAACCCCCTTGAAGGAAAGACGAGAACTAGAATACATTGTAAAGAAAGAATATCCTCATATTGTTTTACTTGCTGAAAAAGTAGAGACTCGCATTCAGTTTTATGAAGCGAAAACTTCCGGCTATAGTCTCTTTCAAGGTTATTTTTTCGCAAAGCCAGAGATTGTAAAGGCTGCAGAAATTCCTCATAATTTGATGAGCTATGTGCGTCTGATTACTATGCTTCGTGATGATAGTGTAAATATTGATGACGTGGCTGTGGAAATCGAGCGGGATGTCTCTCTTACGTATAAAGTGTTGAAAATGATTAACTCGCCAGCTGTACGGACCAAATCGAAGGTCCGATCCATAAAACATGGAGTTCTGTTACTTGGTTTAGAGGAGTTAAATCATTGGCTACATGTTTTATTATTAAGAGAATCGCGGGCAAATAAAGAAAATGATGCTATTTTAGAGGCTTCTCTATTTAGAGCGAAATTTTGTGAACTACTAGCTAAGAGAAACCGTAAATCAAACTCCTCTGAATATTTTTTAATGGGAATGTTTTCTTTGATTGATACGTTGCTACAACGTAGTATTCATCAATTAGTAAAAGAGTTACCATTATCAGATGAGGTTGCTGCTACACTTTCCGGTGATTCGACAGAAATGACTGCTTATTTACAGCTGGCAGTTGCTTATGATGAGGTGCGATGGGATGCTATGATAGAGGGTGCTTCCGCATTGGAAATAGACTTTTCTATTTTAAATAGCTATTATACAGTGGCTCGCAAATGGTCTTCAGATATTATTTCGGAATTATAACCTTATAAAAAGATAAGAAATTTAATAAACCTTGATACCATGAACCTCGTTTGAGGGCACTGAAAAAGTCCATTAATATTTGCAGCGAGTATGTGAGAGAGTTTTTTACATGCTCGTTTTTTATATCGTTGATTTACATACGGCGGACGCTTGTCGGGGCAGGAATAGTCGCTTGCGACTTTTATAATAGAAAAGTTTAACTGGAGATAATTATTAAATTTCCCAACTAACGAGGTACTTTAGTTGAAGGTGGACCATCTTTTGATGGTCCTTTTTTATGGATTTTTTTTATTTCTATTCCAATAATTGTATCTTGGTGGTGATTGCATTTTTTTATAAAAGGAGTACAATAATAAGAACAAACGTTCTGAAGGGAGGTGAGATATATGCCATTAATTCCAGAGGAAGCAATGCCTTATTTTGAAAATATGATCTATCTCCCTATGGTCATGACTATATTAGAAAAAGACCGTGGTATTTTTGAAAAAGCTCCTTTCAAGCTGAAAAAACCGTACATAAACCTAGTAGAAGAAGCAGTAAAGCTTGTACAAAAGGAATTAAAGGAAACGCACTTATATATGAACAGGCACAGTATGAAGGTTTTACGCGGAGAGGGAGATGATATGTTCACCGAATATGTATTTTTTCATGGTGGGTATGAAGAACATCGTCGCTATTTAAATGTTAGGCTCCGCAACCGTGTGGAAGAGTTGTTAAGTGTTTATTTAACCAACTAGTGAATGGGAAACTTTCGGTGATGACGATTTCTTGTAGTGACAAATTGCGTGTTTAATAAGTTACTCATACGCTTCAAGAAATGGTTATTCAACATATTTGCATATGCAACCTGGCGGCTTATTGTATTTTGAGAGACAGATACCTGTATAGACTCTCCATGGGGTAAAGTAATCATACATCCATGCTCAGAGGGATAGTAGGCATCAATAGCATTCATGGAAAACCAAACATTTAAATCAGATTTTGGGGAAAGTGTTGGAACAAAAACGCAAGGGTAACCATAATCATGGGCAATGACGATTGGAAGCTTCAGATAATTTCCAATGATTTCTTTAGATAATTGTACACTATGGGAAAAGGAAGAACCGTAAAAAGCACAGGAATGACGGATAATGTCATAAGGCTTTCGACCCACGATAAATGATTCGCCAGAGAAATTAATAACCTTTGTAAAAATTTTGTTATTTACAGTCTTTGGTTCCAATACAGCGGTTTCAAAAGTAACAAGAAAGGATTTATTTTCCACTATTTTTGACAAAAATATTCACTCCTTAGTAAATTTATAAATTAATTATAGTTAAATTTGGAAAAAAATCAAGTCAATTTATTTATTTTTTAGAAAGTTCCATATTTACTATATAATCTAAATTTTCTTAAAATCATTGCAACATACTCTTAGCTTTTATATAATGTAAAAAAGGCATCGGGGTGATGGAAATGGACAAACAATATTCATATACAGATTTTATGAAGGCAATAGGACAGACTGGGAAAGAAAGCTCTGCAGAAAAATTGTTAAATGAAATATATCTAGATATGTTTTTGAACATCGTCCACCGAGAACAACGTAGTAGTCGATTAATGAAATTAATCGACGAGGCATTAGATCGTAAGGACAAGGATGCATTTGCTCATTATACCAACGTGTTAATTCAATTAAAGAGCTAATTAGCCGCTTATTAAGAGCGGCTTTTTTTCTAAAAACTAAATGTAATTAATTGGATAATTTATTTTGCAATTTACAAATAATTACTGACAGGAAATCATTTGGGAGAAGGAGAGATCAAGTGAAGTACTGGATTAATATTACTTTTGTAGCCATGGTATGTATGCTGCCGATGGTAGTACATGCGGAAGAAAAATGGGTTATTGAAACGTTGGAGCATCATATAGTTTATTCAGCGCCGGATAAGGGCTCGACTGTTCTGTCAGAGGGGGCGGGAAAACAAACATATGAAGCAACTGATATAAAGGAAGGTTTTTATCAGATATCTGTCAACGGTACAGCTGGATACATACATAACAAAGAGGCTACCAGTAAGTTTGAAAAACATATAAAATCCTTTGAGGTTTTAGAGGAAACAATCCCTTATTATGTTGTCCACAAAGGAGAATACATACAAAGAGGAACGCTATCAAAAGGAATTGTTTTATCTAGAACCAATTCGATGGCTGACTATCATATTATAGAGGACGGGAAAGGGGTATTTTATGTGCCTATAAAGGGGACAAGCCCTACCTCTAAAACTCCTATTGCAGTGCAACAAAGGAAGGCTAAATACCCGATGAAGCTGAGCAACCCAAAAGAGATTGTAGTGTATGACAAAAATGATAGAAAGATAGGTACGCTAAAAGCTAATTCTTCTATTAATCTACTAGGTCTTAACAAAGGAAAAGGTGTTATCTCATTTTTAGGAAAAGACGGTCGCATTCCAATGGCAGAGCTTGTCCACAGCAATTTACTTCAGCCTAAAAAGGTATTAAAGCATGATGAGCTATCATACTTCCTGCAGGTGATTGCAGCTTTGTATCCTAGTTTTACGAAGCTGGAGGTTATAGGGAAGTCAGTAGAAGGCAAAGAATTACATGCTCTTAGAGTAGGGAATGGTAAAAGAGAGGTTTTAATCGATGGTGCCATGCATGCGAGAGAGCATATGACCTCTAATCTCCTGGCTGAAATGATTGACACCTATACATTCCATTATGAAAAACAGACAAACTACAGCGGCTATAATGTACGAAATGTATTAAATCAAACCTCCATCTGGTTTGTTCCAATGATGAATCCAGATGGGGTAACGCTTGTCCAAAGTGGACCAAAATCATTAAAGTTTGGAAGTCTAGCTACTCAAATTAATGGGGGAACAAACTTTAATAGATGGAAGGCTAACATACGTGGAGTAGATTTAAATGATAACTTCGCATCTGCTTGGGAAAAAATTCGTGGAGGAAGCAATAAGCCTGCGTATATGGCATATAAGGGCTTTCGCGTATTTAGTGAACCTGAGGCTCGGGCATTAAGAGACTTTGTAAAAAAGCATAACTTTAAGACATACATTTCTTATCACTCCTCGGGACAGGTGATGTATTGGTTTAACTATCAGGATTCTACAAGACTAAAAAGAGACAGAGGGTTAGCGTCGAAGCTATCCAATATTACTGGCTACCGTGTAATGCCACCTCAAAATTTACCGGGCTCTGGATCTTCTGCTGATTGGTTCATTCAAGAGACAAAAAATCCTGGGATCACCTTAGAAATTTCTCCGGCAGTTGGCGAAAAGCCGGTGCCTTTATTCAGATGGGATGCTGTATGGCAACAAAACAAGTCTATTGGCTTATTCCTATCAAAGGAAGCTACGACAAGATAAACTCATAGGAATGACCACAGTTGACCTGATACTGTGGTCTTTTTATATGAAAAAATAAAAGTAAAGAGCATTAATTGTGTGTAAATTAGGGAAAAGATAGGTAAGTCGGTTGAATGAAAACTATGTGCAAGTAATGGAACCTCAACCGCAAGCGCTAAATAACGGTGAAGTAAGTACAAGTATAGTTAATCACCACGCAAGTAAGGCATTACTGGAAACAAACAGGTATCGTATGTTTATTTATTTCTATCCCTTTATATAAATTTAGAATATTTTTTCGAAACATACGTTCGTTTTAGTCGTTTTCAAAAAGGGAATATGCTACACTAAAAATATTCAAATATGGGAGGCAAACATATGGATCAACAATTCGATTTGCAGGCTCCGTATAAACCGGCAGGAGATCAAATAGACGCTATCAAACAGCTCGTAGCAGGAGTGAAGGAAGGCAAAAAACATCAAACCTTACTCGGTGCTACAGGTACAGGAAAGACCTTTACTGTGTCAAACGTAATTCAACAAATAAATAAGCCTACACTTGTAATGGCTCACAATAAAACACTTGCTGGACAGCTATACAGCGAGTTTAAAGAATTTTTCCCTAATAACGCAGTAGAGTATTTTGTCAGCTACTATGATTATTATCAACCGGAGGCTTATGTTCCACAGACGGATACATATATAGAAAAGGACTCTAGTGTGAATGAAGAAATAGATAAGCTTCGACACTCAGCGACTTCTTCCTTATTCGAGCGAAAGGATGTAATTATTATTGCATCCGTATCCTGTATCTATGGCTTAGGGAATCCAGAGGAATACAGAGAAATGCTCGTATCCCTGCGTACAGGAATGGAAATTGAGCGCAATCAATTACTTCGAAAACTAGTGGACATCCAATATGAACGCAACGACATAAATTTTACTCGTGGTACCTTTCGTGTTAGGGGAGATGTAGTAGAAATATTTCCTGCATCAAGAGACGAGAGATGTCTGAGGGTAGAATTTTTTGGTGATGAAATAGACCGAATTCGAGAAGTGGATGCTTTAACAGGAGAGATATTGGGAGAAAGAGATCATGTTGCTATTTTTCCGGCTTCCCACTTCGTAACAAGAGAAGATAAGATGAAAATTGCGATTCAAAACATTGAAAAAGAGCTTGAGGAGCAGCTAGCTTATTTACGCAGTGAGGATAAGCTGTTAGAGGCACAGCGTTTAGAGCAAAGAACGAGATATGATCTAGAGATGATGGAGGAAATGGGCTTCTGCTCTGGTATTGAAAACTATTCTCGCCACTTAACGTTAAGAGAGGCAGGGGCTACTCCGTATACCCTAATAGACTATTTTCCAAAGGACTTCCTTCTTATCGTAGATGAAAGCCACGTTTCATTACCACAGGTAAGAGGAATGTATAATGGTGACCAGGCAAGAAAGTCTGTGTTAGTAAATCATGGCTTCCGTTTGCCATCAGCACTTGATAACCGTCCATTAACGTTTGCGGAATTTGAGAGCCATATTGACCAAGCGATTTATGTGTCAGCTACTCCAGGTCCATACGAGCTGGATCATACTCCAGAAATGGTAGAACAAATCATTCGACCAACAGGGCTATTGGATCCTGTTATTACAGTGAAGCCGAGAGAAGGACAAATTGATGATTTAATTAATGAAATATATGAGAGAACGAAAAAAGATGAAAGAGTATTGATTACTACACTGACGAAAAAAATGTCAGAGGATTTAGCGGATTACTTAAAAGAAATCGGCATCAAGGTTCAGTACTTACATTCAGAGATCAAAACATTAGAACGAATTGAAATTATTAGAGAGCTTCGGTTAGGCACGTATGATGTGCTTATTGGAATTAACCTTCTAAGGGAAGGGTTAGATATACCAGAAGTATCGTTAGTAGCAATATTAGACGCCGATAAAGAAGGATTCTTACGTTCAGAGCGATCCTTGATTCAAACTATTGGACGTGCAGCCCGTAACTCGAACGGTGAAGTAATTATGTATGCGGATAAAATAACAGATTCTATGCGTAAAGCAATTGATGAGACAAAGCGCCGTCGTACCATTCAAATAGAATATAACGAAAAGCATGGCATTACACCGAAGACTATTCAGAAAAAGGTTGGAGAGGCTATCCGTGCTACGAAGGTTGCAGAAGAAGAGGGTACTTATGCTCAACAATTAACAAACGGTAAAGTCTTAACAAAAGAAGAAAAGGGTAAACTACTAGCAAACCTAGAAAAAGAAATGAAGGATGCAGCAAAGGCGCTTAACTTTGAGCGGGCAGCCGAACTACGGGATGCAATACTGGAACTCAAGCTGGAAGGGTGAGGTTTTTGAAAAACCAAGAGATTAGAATAGAGGGCGCACGTGCCCATAATTTAAAAAATGTTAGCTTGACTATACCAAGAGATAAGCTTGTCGTAATGACAGGCTTATCTGGTTCTGGAAAGTCTTCTTTAGCGTTTGATACCATCTATGCTGAAGGACAAAGAAGATATGTAGAATCGTTGTCAGCGTATGCTAGGCAATTTTTAGGGCAAATGGATAAGCCAGATGTAGATGTTATTGAGGGATTATCTCCTGCCATTTCAATTGATCAAAAAACAACAAGTAAAAATCCACGATCTACAGTGGCAACGGTAACAGAAATCTATGATTACCTACGTCTTTTATATGCTAGAGTTGGAAAACCAATATGTCCAAAGCATGGCATCGAGATTTCCTCTCAAACCATTGAGCAGATGGTAGACCGTCTAAGTGAATTTCCGGAAAGAACGAGAATGCAAGTACTGGCTCCCATTGTATCGGGAAGAAAAGGTTCACATATTAAACTATTAGAGGATATGAAAAAGCAAGGCTACGTTCGCGTTCGTGTTGATGGTGAGCTTATAGATTTAGATGATGATATTAATCTTGATAAAAATAAAAAGCATAATATTGAAGTGGTTATCGATCGAGTGGTAATGAAGGAGGGAGTGGCAGCTAGACTTAGTGACTCCCTAGAATCTGCACTGCGCTTAGGAGATGGCAGGGTACTAATTGATGTTATGGAGCATGAGGAACTTTTATTTAGTGAAAACCATGCATGTCCGATATGTGGGTTTTCTATTGGTGAGCTTGAACCACGTATGTTCTCCTTCAATAGTCCCTTTGGGGCTTGTCCGGATTGTGATGGGTTAGGAACTAAACAGGAGGTAGACCCTGATTTGGTAGTCCCAGATAAAAGGCTGACGCTCGAGGAGGGGGCAATTGTTCCCTGGCAGCCTACTAGCTCACAATATTATCCAAGTCTATTAGCAGCTATTTGTAAGCATTATGGAATTCCGATGGACGTGCCGGTAGAAAATCTTCCAGCAGACCAATGGAATAAAATAATGTACGGCTCAGGAGACGATAAAATTCGATTCCGCTATAAAAATGAATACGGACAAGTAAGAGATAATTTAATATATTTTGAAGGTGTTCTTGGTAATATTGAACGTCGTTTCAAGGAAACCTCCTCGGAATGGACAAGAGAGCAAATGGAAAAATATATGGGTATGCACAAATGTCCAACGTGTAAAGGTTATCGCTTAAAGGAAGAGACGATGGCAGTAAAGGTTGAATCCATGCACATTGGTCAAATAACCGAATTTTCTATTGTAGAAGCATATAACTTTTTCAAGGAACTACAAATGTCTGAGAAGGATATGCAAATCGCTAAGCTTATTTTAAGAGAAATTAATGAACGACTGGGCTTCTTAGATAATGTTGGCCTTGATTATTTAACGTTGAACCGAGCATCTGGTACGTTATCAGGGGGAGAGGCACAGCGTATCCGGCTAGCAACCCAAATAGGTTCTCGATTATCAGGAGTACTCTATATTTTGGATGAGCCATCTATTGGATTGCATCAACGAGACAATGATCGCTTGATTGATACACTCAAAAATATGAGAGATATCGGAAATACATTAATTGTCGTAGAGCATGATGAAGATACGATGATGGCTGCAGATTATCTCGTTGATATTGGACCAGGAGCAGGAATTCATGGAGGTCAGGTTGTTGCAGCTGGCACACCTGAGGAAGTGATGAAAAATTCGAATTCGTTGACTGGACAATATTTAAGTGGGGAGAAATTTATCCCACTGCCTCTGGAAAGAAGAAAGCCAGACGGCAGATATATCAAGATAAAGGGTGCTACGGAAAATAATCTGAAAAACGTAACGGTGGAAATTCCATTAGGAGTATTCACTGCTGTAACAGGTGTTTCAGGATCTGGAAAAAGTACCTTGGTAAATGAAATTCTTTATAAAACCCTTGCTCATAAAATCAATCGAGCGAAGACAAAGCCGGGAGCAAACAAAGGGGTAGAAGGAATTGAAGAGCTAGATAAGGTAATAGACATCGACCAATCACCAATTGGTCGTACGCCTAGATCCAACCCTGCAACCTATACAGGTGTATTCGATGATATCCGTGATTTGTTTTCCAATACAAATGAAGCAAAGGTTCGAGGATATAAAAAAGGAAGATTCAGCTTTAATGTAAAAGGAGGACGCTGTGAGGCATGTCGTGGAGATGGAATTATAAAAATTGAAATGCATTTCCTACCTGATGTGTATGTGCCTTGCGAGGTTTGTCATGGTAAACGCTACAATCGAGAAACTCTAGAAGTTCAATACAGAGGTAAAAATATTGCCGATGTACTGGAAATGACAATTGAAGATGGCCTAGCCTTTTTCGAAAACCATCCTAAAATCAGTCGAAAGATCCAAACTATTTACGATGTCGGACTAGGATATATGAAACTAGGTCAACCAGCTACCACGCTTTCTGGCGGAGAAGCCCAACGAGTTAAGCTGGCATCTGAGCTACACAAACGTTCTAATGGTAAATCATTTTATATTTTAGATGAGCCGACAACGGGACTTCATGTCGATGACATAGCGAGACTGCTTGAGGTTTTACAGCGTCTAGTAGAAAATGGTGACACAGTGCTCGTTATTGAGCATAACCTAGATGTTATAAAGACTGCAGACTATTTGATTGACTTAGGTCCAGAGGGTGGAGACAGAGGCGGTACGATCGTTGGTGTCGGAACACCAGAGGATATAGCTGCAAACAAAAAATCCTATACTGGGAAATATTTAAAAACTGTTTTGGATAGAGATCGGAAGCGAATGAAACAGGTTGTGTCTGAAGCTGCCTCTAAATAAATTCGTATATGAAACCTTTTACACGATGAATCGTATTAGATAGAGGGAAAGCAGTTTGCATTATACTTTCAATTTAGGAGGAGGTCTTTCATTATGCAAGAAGAACGTAAAAGAATACTGGACATGGTTGAAAACGGGACCATTACTGCCCAAGAGGCACTAGAACTATTAGAGGCACTTGGTAAAACAACTACGACAGCAACTCCAACAGTGAATGAAGAAATGCATCAAGAACAGAAAACATATGGTAAATCATCGTCCAAACAACAAAATCCTGACTTTGTGGAGGAAATTAAGCGTGATTTTACCGTTATAGGTGAAAGATTCATGCAGTTCATGCAAGGGACTGTCGATAAACTAAAGGATTTTGAATTTGATGTAAAAATTACAGATCCGATTGTATTTGAAGAGAAGTTTGTAAAAGAAGATGCAGAATTCGAGGATATTAGCATTAATATTGCGAATGGTAAGGTGGAAATAATACCTACTGACGAATCTCATACTTCTGCAGTTGTAAAGGCTAAATGCTACCGAGGAGCTAATGAAACAGAAGCAAAAGCTCGTTTCCACGAGGAATTTATTTTTACAACGGAAGCAAACAAGCTTCGTGTGTATAGCGATATGAAAACTATCTCAGCGCATGTAGTTTTATTTGTTCCAAAAAAATCATACAATCATATTTCTGCTCGATTATTTAATGGAGATTTCACAGCGAAAAATCTTGAACTTAATACGTTAAAGGTTAGAACGACGAATGGTAAAGTAGATTTGGATGAACTTACTTTTAAACGTGCAGACATTGAAACAGGTAATGGAACAGTTCAAGTGCAACGAGTGAAAGGTGATTCTATCGAGGTAGAAACGATGAACGGTCGAATCTATGTAGACGGAAAGCTAAAAGAAATTGAAGGATCATCTGTAAGTGGTCAAGTAATACTCACCACCAAAGATAAAGATGCTCGCAAAATCGAAGGAACTGCAGTGGCAGGAACTGTAGAGCTATATGTTCCAAAAAACGTTTCGATTAAGGGAGAAGTTACTACACAATTAGGTAAAATCGACGTGCAACTAGCGGATGTTACGAAGTGGAATGAAACCGAGCAACTGCTATATAGAAAAATAGGTTTTACTAAAATAACGGATTCTGAAGCAGACCCTTTAAGAGTATATGGCGATGCGAAAACAGGCTCTGTACTAGTACGTTATACAATTGAAGGTGAATAATAAGGAAAGCGGCTCTTTGAGTCGTTTTTTTTTATGTTATAAATTGAACATCTGATTTTGGTTAGAAAGAGAATACATACAATCACTAGTTACATACGTGCAATTTTCTAGAGGTTACTTGCGATATACATAGCTTTACTTACGCTTCATTCTCGAATACTCGTGATAGAGGTCCTTACTAGCATGCAACGGTTCAATTAGTTGCCCAAAGTGTAAACTTTCTTTCATAATTATAGAAATGAAACCAGACTGTTCATAATTATCAAGATCAAAAGTAAAATGGATACTTATTATCCTCTCTATCATGATAAAATAAGGAATAGTAAAAAGAGGTTAGGAAGGAGCTGGATAACGATGCCTCATGTAACAACAAAGGATGTAAAAGAAAAGTTTAACCTTACCCTTGTAAGTGGAGAAGAAGGGATAGGCAGACATATTGCGGTCAGTGATATTTCCAGACCAGGGATAGAAATAGCAGGCTACTTTATCCATTACGCTTCAGACAGAATACAGCTTCTTGGGAAAACAGAGCTTTCCTTTTTTGAGATGCTACCTCATAAGGAAAAAAGTGAGCGAATGATGAAGCTTTGTGCACAGGATACACCAGTTATTATTGTCGCTCATGGCATGGAGGTACCGGAAGAATTAATCGAAGCATCTCATAGAAAGTCAGTTCCAGTATTGACCACTTCAATGCCGACAACTAGGTTCTCTAGCTTGCTCACCAATTTTTTAGAGAGTCAATTGGCACCAACTACTGCACTGCATGGGGTGTTGGTAGATATATATGGAGTTGGCGTATTGATTACAGGAAAAAGTGGAGTCGGGAAAAGTGAGACGGCGCTAGAGCTTGTAAAAAGAGGCCATCGACTTGTAGCAGATGATTGCGTAGAAATTCGCCAAGAGGCAGAAGATACGCTTGTCGGTAGTGCGCCTAAACTCATCGAGCATCTTTTAGAAATTAGAGGTTTAGGTATAATAGATATAATGACACTATTTGGTGCTAGTGCTATTCGAAGCTATAAACGAATTACCCTAGTAATTGAGCTAGAGCTTTGGGATGAGAAGAAGACGTATGATCGACTTGGACTTGAAGAAGACAAGATGGTCATTATTGACACTGCCGTAACTAAATTAACGTTACCAGTAAGACCAGGTCGAAATATTGCCGTAATCATAGAGGTTGCAGCAATGAACCATCGACTAAAGAGAATGGGTGTTAATGCAGCAGAGGACTTTGCGAAGCGTCTAGATGATGTAATAAGTCAAAATGGAGAGTTTTAAGCAGGACTGAAGGGAGCATTTTATGAATACTTTATTAGCAATTAATCCAGTAGCTTTTTCCTTGGGTTCAATCGAAGTTCGATGGTATGGAATTATCATTGCATTCGGAATAATATTGGCTTATATAGTCGGTCAACGGGAAATGGTGAAGCGTGGGTTTCATCAAGAGTTTTTAACTGATTTACTTATTTGGGCTGTTCCGATTGCGATTATAAGTGCCCGCATATACTATGTTATCTTTAAATGGGACTCTTATATGGAAAATCCCGAAAAAATTATTCAAATCTGGAATGGTGGGATTGCCATTCATGGAGCATTAATCGGATCTTTCCTCACAGGATACTTTTTTTCAAAAAAGAGGAAGACATCCTTTTGGAAGCTGACAGATATATTAGCTCCGAGTATTTTAATAGGTCAAATAATAGGTCGATGGGGCAACTTTATGAACCAAGAAGCTCATGGTGGTGAGGTGACGAGAAGCTTTCTAGAAAATTTAATGCTACCTAACTGGATTATAGAACAGATGTACATAGATGGGGCATATTATCACCCAACTTTTTTATATGAATCCCTTTGGAATCTAGTGGGGGTAATTATTTTACTTCTGCTTCGCAAGGTTAATCTACGACGCGGGGAGTCTTTCTTGTTTTACTTAGTTTGGTATTCGTTTGGACGGTTCTTTATTGAAGGGCTACGTACAGATAGCTTATATATGATTGAAAGCTTAGAGCTTAGAACGGCGCAGGTTGTGTCTGTGGTTACGATTATTGTTGCAATTGCAATTTTTGTGTATAGAAGAAAAACAATGAAGCCAGTTGTTCGTTATCAAGATAAGTAAAAAAGGATGGGAAGAGAGATGGGGATTTTAAAGAGAGGGCTTGCTGCTGGGTTACAAACAACTTGGACGCTAAGTAAAGTAATATTTCCTATTACATTACTAGTGGTCATTCTACAATATACACCCGTACTTCCTTGGATTATTCAGCTTATTGAACCGTTTATGGGGTTATTAGGACTTCGTGGAGAAGCGGCAATACCTTTAGTATTAGGGAATGCTTTAAACCTATATGCCGGGATAGCAGGAATTCTTTCGTTAGAGCTTACGGTAAAAGAGGTATTTATTTTGGCGACGATGCTATCCTTCTCGCACAATATTTTTATTGAAACAAGTGTAGCATTACGAGTAGGAGTAAAGCTTTGGGTAGTGCTAGTAGTTCGCTTTGGGCTGGCAATTCTTTCGGCCGTTGTCATTAATCTTGTATGGCAAGGTGGAGGAGAAATAGCGAAATATGGTATTGTTTCTGCCTCCCAGCAGGTGCCGGACGGTTGGTTAGAGATTGGGCTGCTTGGTCTTCAAAAAGCAACCTTTGGAGTGCTGCAATTAGCACTGATTGTCATTCCTTTAATGATTATCATTCAGTATTTAAGAGATAAAAATTATATGCAAAGGTTCTCGGAAAAACTTGCTCCATTTACTAGGCTCATCGGAGTCCAACCGAATGCTTCCTCTACATTAGTAGCAGGATTAGTAATTGGTTTAGCGTTTGGAGCAGGGGTAATGATACAGGCTGTTCAAGAGGAAGGAGTTAGTAAAAAGGATGCTACGCTGGTCTTTATTTTCTTAGTCGCCTGTCATGCAGTAGTCGAGGATACCCTTATATTTATCCCTTTAGGAATACCAGTACTACCATTACTAACCATACGTATTGTGACGGCTTTTATATTAACGATTTTTGTCGCATTCCTATGGAAAAAGGCAGAACAACGTAAACAAGAGGAAGTGTTAACATCATGAGATATAAAGCGCTATTGTTCGATTTAGATGGAACCTTATTAAATACAAACGAGCTAATTATTGAATCTTTTTTACATATTTTAGGAGAAAAATTTCCTGGGAAATATGATAGAGAAGCAGTATTGCCGTTTTTGGGACCTTCCTTGAAGGAAACATTCGACAGCATAGACCCTACTATGACAGAGATGCTGATGGCTTCCTATCGTGAGTGGAATGTGAGGAATCACGATGCAATGGTTACACCATTTGATGGGGTTGTCGAAACGTTACAGAAGCTGAAGGAACAGGGGTATAAAATAGCGATTGTTTCGACGAAAAGACGAGAAATGATTGAAAAGGGCCTAGGGTTAATAAACTGCGAAAAACTATTTGATACAATAGTGGGGCTTGAGGATATTACCAATACTAAGCCAGATCCTGAACCGATTCTTTTGGCTTTAAAGCAATTAGATGTAAAACCTAAGGATGCATTGATGATTGGAGACAATTATCATGATATCGTTGGCGGACAGCGAGCTGGTACTGATACGGCTGCGGTAGCGTGGTCCATAAAGGGAGAGGCGTTCTTAGCGACCTTCAACCCAACCTATATGCTCCAGCATATTAGTGAAGTTATTGATATTGCAGCGGGACAGCCAGTATGAGAAGGACGGAGAGATATCCGGTGAAGGGTGCAAATTCTCTTTGGCATGTGTATGATACTGTTCCTTTTTGGAAGGTAATGAAAAATTTTATATTTATTCAAGCCGCAAGATATTCTCCGTTCTTAAGCTGGAAGAATTTCTTCTATAAAACCTTTTTAAAAATGGAGGTAGGAAAGGAAAGCTCATTTGCCTTAATGGTGATGATGGATGTAATGTTTCCTGAGCGAATAAAAGTCGGGTCAAACACCATTATTGGTTATAATACGACTATTCTGGCTCATGAATATTTGATCGATGAGTACCGGATTGGTGATGTTATTATAGGTGATAGGGTGATGATTGGAGCAAATTCCACCATTCTTCCAGGAGTGACTATTGGAGACGATGCCATCATCTCTGCTGCAACACTGGTCAATGCAGATGTTCCGGAAGGTGCTTTTGTCGGAGGAAACCCGATGAGAATTATTTATACGAAAGAAGAAATGCAAAAACGAAATAAGAAGCAACATTAGAAAACTGAGGGAAAATCCTCAGTTTTTTTATTTGCCAATTAAAAGGAAAATATCTATAAAATTGGATTATGAACTAGCAAGGTCGAAGCTTTATTTATAGTCGTGCATCTTACCTAAAAATGGATTTATTGACGAATAGAAATAAATGCGATAAAATTTAAATAATTTATTATATTAGTTCTCTAATTCTCTAGTGTATGAAAGTAGATGAGGTGATTGGGTGAGTAAGGTTCAGATGTTTGAAAAGCCGTTAGGAATGAGGGACTCATTTCCAAGGGTGAATGAACAAAAGGAATATGTTCGGTCAGCAGCAAGAAGCTTTTTACGAGAAAAGGGCTATGATTTTATTAAAACTCCTTCTGTTGAATATTTTGAAACGATTGGGAAATTGTCCGCAATTGAGGAAGCTTCCCTATTTAAATTAGTTGATAACCAAGGTGAAATGCTTGTCTTACGACCAGATATGACAACTCCAATAGCGAGAATAGCAGCATCGAAGCTCTTAAAGGAAAAGAATCCACTTCGATTAGCCTATTATGCAAATGTATTTCGCGCTCAGCAAAGAGAAGGGGGGAGGCCGGCAGAGTTTGAGCAGCTTGGACTCGAGTTAATCGGAGATTTTAGTGCTTACGGAGATAGCGAGGTCATTTATACAGCAATTGAACTGCTAAAGGCCATAGGGCTAGAAAAATTTCATATCACTATCGGACATGCTGGTCTTTTAGAGGCCTTTTTACGTAATAATACACAAACAGTAGAAGAGGCACGCCAACTCAGACAGCTATTAGTAGAAAAGAACTTTGTTGGTTACTCCCAAAGAGTAGAGGAATTACAATTACAAGATGAATCGAAAGAAAATCTAAATAGATTAGTAGAGGACACGATTGATACGGGCTCATTAGAAGGCTTTCGACAATATCTCACGGAGGAACAGCAATATTTAATGGACCAGATCGAACAGCTTCAGCAGCTATTAGCTGTACAGGTGAATGATGTTGACCTCCTGTCCTTTGATCTCTCCTTAGCCAGCCATATGAGCTACTATACCGGAATGCTATTCGAAATCTATGCAGAGGGCAGCGGCTTTCCTATTGGTAACGGGGGTAGATACGATGAGCTCTTTCAACAGTTTGGCGTAGAGGTTGGAGCTACTGGCTTTGGTTTAAGGGTTGATCGATTAATCGAAGTATTAGACAGTCAGTTGAATGTGGAGAAAAATACATTGCTATTATTTGATGAAGCCTCGTTTATGAAGGCGAACGTGCTGGCAGAAGCAAGAAGGGCTAATGGAGAACGGGTTACTCTTCAATTCCTAGAAAGTATATACGATGTAGAGGCTTTTAAGCAGAGCTTTCATGAAGTAATAATGGTAGCAGAAGGTGGTTCTTCCGATGAATGAGTTAACAATTGCAATGCCAAAGGGACGAATTTTTGAGGAGGCATACAAGCTTTTTATTGCTGCAGGCTTTCAGCTCCCTACTGAAATAAGTGACTCTCGTAAACTAATAGTAGAGGCACCGGATGAAAGAATTCGCTTCATTTTAGCTAAGCCGATGGATGTCCCCGTATATGTCGAGCATGGGGTAGCGGATATCGGAATAGCAGGAAAGGATGTCTTGCTAGAGCAACATAGAGATGTCCACGAGCTTTTAGATCTCGAAATAAGTAATTGCTATATTGCGACAGCAGGGCTACCTGGGTCGGCAATGAATGAGATTGCGCCACGAGTAGCGACGAAATATCCTGCCATAGCGACAAATTTTTATAAAGAAAAGGGAGAGCAGGTAGAAATTATCGAGCTAAATGGCTCCATAGAGCTTGCTCCGATGATCGGTCTTGCAGATAGAATCGTGGATATTGTGTCGACAGGGCAGACGCTTAAGGAGAATGGCTTAGTTGAATATGAGCGGATTGTAGATATTTCTTCTAGGCTAATAGTGAACCCGGCAAGTTATCGTGTGAAGAGCAAAAGAATAAGAGAATTTGTTAGTCAGTTAAAGCTGGAACTAAAAGGTAGGAGAAGCATATGAAGATAGAAAAGCTTACATCCAATATTTCATTACAGCGCTCGGTAGAGGAAATCAATACACAACAGCTAGAAACTGTTCGTCTCGTCCTTCAAGAAGTGAAAGAAAAAGGGGATGCAGCTCTAAAAGATTTCACAGAAAAGTGGGATGGAGTGAGGTTATCGAATCTTCGAGTGACGAAAGAGGAGATAGAAGAAGCGTATAATTCCTTCGACTCTCAGCTCATAAAGGACTTAATGGAAGCTGCAGAAAATATTAAGGCATTTCATATGAAGCAGGCTCGTGACCAAATAGATTTCCCACTCAACAAAAGCTCGTATATCCAATATAGAGTAACACCCCTAGATGCAGTGGGGCTTTATGTTCCAGGAGGAACGGCTGCCTATCCCTCTTCTGTCCTCATGAATGCAATTCCTGCTAAAGTAGCCGGGGTAAATCGTGTAGTTATTGTTTCTCCACCTGATAAGAGCGGAAAACTACCAGCCTCTGTTTTAGTTGCAGCAAAAATAGCAGGGGTAGAGGAAATTTATAAAGTAGGTGGTGCTCAGGCAATTGCAGCATTGGCATATGGGACAGAGACTATTCTAGCCGTGGATAAAATAACTGGTCCTGGGAATAGCTTTGTGGCATTGGCGAAAAGAGAGGTATTTGGTCAGGTTGCGATAGATATGATTGCAGGACCAAGTGAAATTGCCATACTTGCTGACGACACGGCATTTGCAGATGAGGTAGCCGCAGACTTATTGGCACAGGCAGAGCATGATCGCTTTGCGAGCTCTGTGTTAATTACCACTAGTGAGCCGTTAGCAAAGGCTGTTGCGCAAGAGGTCGAGAGACAGTTGAAGGAGCTTCCACGAGAAGAGATAGCACGGGCTTCAATAGAAAATTATGGACGAATTTATGTCGCTGAAACAATAGAGCAGGCAATACATGCGGTAAATGAAATAGCTCCGGAGCATCTAGAAATTATGACGGATAATCCCGAAGATATTGCAAGGCATATTCGCCATGCAGGTGCTATATTTTTAGGCAGATTTAGCAGTGAACCAGTCGGAGATTATTTTGCAGGAACGAACCATGTACTACCAACAAGCAGTACGGCTCGTTTTTCAAGTGGATTAAGTGTGGATGACTTTGTCAAAAAGACAAGTATCGTCTACTACTCAGAGGAAATGTGGCAGGAGCAATATCCAAAAATCGCACGCTTGGCTCGTCTGGAGCAGCTAGAGGGACATGCGCGTTCGGTGGAATCACGTAGCTGGAATAAGGAGGAGTCACGTTGAATAAACGAATAGCTAAAATTGATCGGATGACTAATGAAACAAAGGTATGGGTAGAAATTGACCTAGATGGCGAGGGAAAAGCTGATATCGATACAGGCGTTCCCTTTATGGACCATATGCTAGATTTATTTACCAAGCATGGTTTATTCAACGCAACCATTAAAGCAAACGGTGATACTCATATCGATGATCACCATACAACGGAGGATATAGGAATCGTATTAGGGCAAGCAGTGAAGGAAGCGTTAGGAGATAAAAAGAGCATCAAACGATATGGCAATGCCTTTGTTCCAATGGATGATGCTCTTGCTCAGGTGGTAATTGACATTTCCAATCGTCCACATTTAGAATTTCGCGCTCAACTCCCTGCTCAAAAGGTAGGGAACTTTGATACAGAGCTAGTGCATGAGTTCTTATGGAAATTTGCTTTGGAGGCACGAATGAATGTACATGTCATCGTTCACTATGGAGCCAACACCCACCATATCATAGAGGCAATCTTCAAGGCACTTGCTCGAGCAATAGACGATGCAATTACGGTAGACCCAAGGGTGAAGGGTGTGCCATCTACGAAGGGCTTACTTACGTAACAAGAAAGGGGACAGAGGTGATGTCCATACAGTTATATCCAGCAATAGATATGAAGGGCGGTAAATGTGTCCGTCTTTATCAGGGAGACTATGAGCAAGAAACAATATATGGCGATTCCCCCTTTGATATGGCTAGAAAGTTTGCAAGCGAGGGTGCCGAGTGGATTCATCTCGTAGATTTGGATGGAGCAAAAGACGGAGAGAAAATCCATGGAAATGAAGTGCTTCGTATTGCCAGAGAGCTTCCT
Organism: uncultured Psychrobacillus sp.; assembly: GCA_934234185.1. Lineage (GTDB taxonomy): Bacteria > Bacillota > Bacilli > Bacillales_A > Planococcaceae > Psychrobacillus. Next base: position 45,182 of record CAKQHO010000004.1, read on the forward strand.
GTTCACGTGCAGGTCGGAGGGGGCATCCGCTCGAAGGAAGACGTGGATTACTATTTAACCAACGGAGTGGACCGGGTTATTATAGGTAGCTTAGCGATTTCTCAGCCAGAGCTTGTTGCAGAGCTATTAGAAGAGTACAGTGGAGAGCAAATTGTCATCGGACTTGATGCAAAGGACGGCATGGTGGCCACTCATGGCTGGTTAGAAACCTCCAGTAAATCAGCCGTTGAAGTAGGAAAGTATTTTGCTTCGAAAGGTGCGAAACATATTATTTTTACTGATATTGCTACAGACGGAACATTACAAGGACCAAACCTTGCTGCCAACAAGGAGCTGGCAGAGGAAACAGGATTATCCGTTATCGTATCCGGAGGAATCAGCTCACTAGAGGACATCGAGGAAGTGGCAAGACTATCGGAATCGACAACAATCAGTGGAGCTATAACTGGTAAAGCTTTATATAATAATCGTTTTACACTATTAGAAGCATTAGTAAGGGTAAAAGCACTTGAAAGGAAGTAGGAAATGATGACCAAATTACAATTCGACGAGAAGGGCCTTATACCGGCTATTGTGCAGCATGCCATTACAAGAGAGGTTTTAACCCTTGCTTATATGAATGAAGAGGCATATCAAAAGACAGTAGAAACTAGAGAAGCCTGGTTTTATAGTAGAAGCAGACAGGAGCTTTGGCATAAGGGAGAAACCTCTGGTAATACACAACGAGTGTTAGCGATTAAAGCGGATTGTGATTCGGATGCTATAGTATTAGAGGTATTGCCAGCGGGACCAGCTTGCCACACAGGAGAAGAAGGCTGCTTTTTTAATCAATTGGAGAAATTTGAGGAGAGCCTTGGCTATAATGTCATCACTTCCTTAATTCAAACGATCGCCAGCAGGAAGAAAGAAATGCCGGACGGGGCATATACTACCTACTTATTTAATGAAGGGGTAGATAAAATTTGTAAAAAGGTTGGAGAAGAGTCTGCAGAGGTTATCATTGCATCGAAAAATAATGATGCAGAGGAGCTTAAATGGGAAGCTGCAGATCTTCTTTACCACCTATTAGTGCTGCTGGAAAATCAGCAGGTTAACTTTTATGAATTACTAGAGGTTCTCCAAAAAAGACATGAAACCAAATCCAATAAAAAATAATAGTTTGTGATATACTGAAGAGTATACTAATAAGGGACGTTGCCAAACGTTCCTTATTATTTTTCGGAGGAATATCTTGAATAAGAAAAAAACAAAAGACAACAAGCAAAATATCATATCGTTCTTGCCGACAGGCGAGTACTACTATAAAAAAGCATTAGATGAGCTTCAAAAGGATGAATATGAAAAAGCTCATAAGTATTTGAAGAGAGCTTCTGATCTAAGTCCAGATGATCCATTGATTTTACTTCAGTATGCGATACTGCAAATGGAATCAGAAAAATATGATTTTGCTCATGAATTACTTAGAAGTGCCCATGCACTAGATCCGAATGAGGGAGAGACTATGTTCTTTCTGGCAGAAGTAAATGCACATCTCGGAAACTTTATGGATGCTAATAAATTCGCAAAAATGTATATAGAGAAAGATATAAATGGAGAATATAGCGAAGAAGCAATGGAGATTATAGATTTCACGGAGCAGGAGGATATCGTCTCCCTTCAGCTTGATACACCATCAAGCGATGCACTTTTCCTCCAAGAAAAGGCGCGAAGAATGATGGAGCAGGGGAAGTTTCCAGAGGCTATCGAGCTTTTAGAGAATCTAATCACCGACCATCCAGACTTTTGGGCAGCCTTTAATAATCTTGCGCTAGCTTATTTTTATGTAGGCGAGGAAGAGCAAGCAAAGGCCCTTTTACATCAGGTGCTCCGAGAAAATAAGGGAAACATCCACGCACTATGTAATCTGGCGGTAATTCATTACTATGAAAAGAATACAGAGGAGCTCGAGGAAATTACAGAGTTTCTTACAAAGATTAATCCGTACTTTATCGAGCATCGCTACAAGCTTGGTGCAACATTTGCTTTAATTGGGAAGTACGAGCAGGCATTTAAGTGGCTAAGAAGCCTCCAGCGTAAAGGATTTGAAGCAGACCCTGGTTTCTATTTTTGGCTATCTCATTCAGCCTATTTTGCTGGGCATGAGGACATAGCGAGAAATGCTTGGAACCAGCTGCTAAAGATAGACCCAGAGAAGGCGGGCTTTGAGCCATGGCTGCCTCATATGAAGGATATGGCAGAAAAAGAGCCAGAGGAACATAAGGAATTTATTTTAGAGAAAATCCAAGATAAGCATGTGAGTGAACGAATCTTTGGTTTCTACCTATTAGGAAAGTCAAAGCATCGACAAGAGATTATCGCACATCCTAAATGGATTGTAGTAGACGAGCTGACCACTATGGAAAAGCTATTCCTCGCTAATTCATTAGGACATAAGTTCGATGAGAAGGAACCGGCAGAAAAGGCATTTCTTCGAGCAATCGCCGCTACTGATCTACTTTACCACGAACACAAGCCATTAGATCAATCTGCTACTTATTTATTTCAAATGTGGTTTGTTTTAATTGAACGTGCTTTAACAAAGGGCTATCCGTTTAAAAACCCTAAGGCGCTTGCTGCTGCAACGGAATATATGTTTGTTTCGTCGCGCACAAAGAATGCAACAAAGAAGCAATTTGCAGAGAAGTATGGAATAACCACATCTACACTGACGAAGTATGTAAATGAGCTTATCCAATTTTTACCGTTATTCGACAACTAGGCAAATATGTTGATGAACGATTAAAAATTAGTTAGATTGTAGATATGTGTTATGTAGGAGGAATTTTGGATGACCGAAGAGAAAATTTATGACGTAATAATAATTGGAGCAGGCCCAGCAGGAATGACAGCTGCAGTATATACTTCTCGTGCTAATCTATCTACTTTGATGATAGAACGTGGTATTCCAGGCGGTCAAATGGCAAATACAGAGGAAGTAGAAAACTATCCTGGTTTTGAGACTATTCTAGGGCCTGAGCTTTCTACTAAAATGTTTGACCATGCGAAAAAATTTGGTGCAGAGTATGCTTATGGCGATGTTTCGGAAATCGTAACAGAGGGCGACTATAAGATAGTGAAGGCTGGCGGCAAGGAACATAAAGCGCTAGCAGTCATCATTTCTTCTGGTGCGGAATATAAGAAAATGGGAATTCCAGGCGAGGTTGAGCTTGGTGGCCGTGGAGTAAGCTACTGTGCAGTTTGTGACGGAGCATTCTTTAAAGGAAAAGACCTAGTGGTAGTAGGTGGAGGAGACTCTGCTGTAGAAGAAGGTAGCTTCCTAACGAAGTTTGCAAACAAAGTAACAATCGTTCACCGTCGAGATCAATTAAGAGCACAAAAAATTCTTCAAGATCGTGCCTTTGCAAATGAAAAAATTGATTTCATTTGGAACACTACCTTAAAAGAAATCCATGGAACAGATGGCAAAGTAAGCGGTGTGACACTTGTTTCTACAGTAGATGGTTCAGAGCGTGAATTCCCAACAGACGGCGTTTTCGTTTATGTTGGAATGCTACCGTTAACAAAGCCATTTACTGGTCTAGGAATTCTGAACGAAAACGGCTATATCCTGACAAATGAGAAGATGGAAACATCGGTACCAGGTATTTTTGGAGCAGGAGATGTCCGCGACAAAATGCTTCGTCAAATCGTCACTGCAACTGGTGATGGAAGCATAGCTGCACAATCTGCTATACACTATATCGAAAAATTAAAAGATAATATGAAGTAATTTATAGGCTGTGGGAGCTTTAGGCTCCTGCAGTTTTTTCTTGCATGTGATTTTTACTTTACATTTGATTTGGATTTATTTTACAAATATATTTAATCGATTAACGATTACTACCAATACGTGCGGTTTAGGACTGGTTACTTGCGATTGATGGGGGAATACTTGCGGTAGGATAGCGGTTACTTGCGGTTAGTGTAGAAATACGTGCGAAAGTGGTATTTCCTTCGATTGGTATAGCTGATAACTGGATTTATTTTACAGATTAATATTTATTATTAGGAGATAACTACCAATAAGTGCGGTTGAGGACTGTTTAGTTGCGATTGATGGGAGAATACTTGCGGTTGTGCGGAGTTTACTTGCGGTTAGGGCAGAAATAAGTGCGAAAGCGACATTTCCTTCAATTGGCGCAGCTGATAATTGGATTTATTTTACAGATTAATATGACATTTTAGGAGACGACTACCAATACGTGCGGTTGAGGACTGGTTACTTGCGATTGATGAGCGAATACTTGCGGTTGTTCGGAGTTTACTTGCGGTTAGGGCAGAAATACGTGCGAAAGTGGTATTTCCTGCGATTGGCGTAGCTGCTAACTGGATTTATTTTACAGATTAATATTACATATTAGGAGATAACTGCCAATACTAGCGGTTTGATATTGGTTACTTGCGGTTGTGCGGAGTTTACTTCGGGTTAAAGCAGAAATACTTTCGAAGACGGACTTTCTTAGATGAAAAGAAAGTACTTTACTGAGTGAAATATTTTATTCATTATATTTTAACCTCCTCTTAATTTCCATGTAACTGTCCTGACATATAGAAAGTGTATAGTAAGGTATATAAATTGACCCCCTTTTTATATAGGTAAAATTTTGGACAGGCTGTTTCTTGGATAATAATCCTGAAGCAGCCTCTTTTTGTGCATTTTATTGTATAATAAGTAGTAAGAATAGAGGAAAGTTGGAGTGACAATTCGTGCAAAGAATCGCTAATCTGCTTATATGTAAGGATAACCAAGTTCTTTTATTGAAAAAGCCGAGAAGAAATTGGTACGTTGCCCCAGGTGGAAAGATGGAGGAAGGCGAATCCATATTGATATCTGCTGTTCGGGAATTTACGGAGGAAACAAATGCAGTACCCATAGATCCACATCTTAAAGGAATTTACACAATGGTAATTGAAGAGAATGGTCTAAAAAAAGACGAGTGGATGTTGTTTACATTTGTCGCAAAGGATATAGAAGGTACCCCTTATGAAGAAAATAGAGAAGGTGTCCTAGAGTGGCATCCGGTAGAGGCGCTAGAACATTTACCGATGGCAGAAGGAGATCGGACGAATTTAATGTTTGCTGCAAAGGAATTAGGTATGCAGTATGGCACGTTTGTCTATACACCAGAATTTGATTTGATCAAGGAAACGATACAACGATCATGGGAAGGAGAACTGAAAAGTGGAGACTCTGCAAAAGCTTGATACGGAGGTTGTCATTATTACTGGCATGTCTGGAGCTGGCAAAACCGTTGCAATCCAGAGCTTTGAAGATTTAGGGTATTATTGTATTGATAATTTGCCTCCAGAGCTTTTGAGTACCTTTATCAAGCTCATGATTGATTCAAATAAACAACCGAGAAATATTGCTGCTGTGATGGATTTACGAGGGGGAGAAATGTTCCATTCCTTAGTGGATTCCATTAACCAGCTACAAGAGGAGAGTACGGTGACTCCTAAAGTGTTATTCTTAGATGCGCAGGACGAGGTGCTCGTAAGAAGATACAAGGAAACAAGACGATCCCATCCACTAGCCAATTCCGGGCGTCCGTTAGATGGTATTAAGAAAGAAAGAGAGCTGCTTTCCGAGTTAAAGGGAAGAGCCCAGGTTATTTATAATACCTCTCAGATAAAGCCACGCGAGCTACGAGAAAAAATCCAAGAGGAATTTATGACACAAGGGAAAAAAGTATTTACCGTAAATGTCATGTCGTTTGGATTTAAGCATGGTATTCCGATTGATGCTGATCTTGTATTTGATGTGCGGTTTTTACCAAACCCTTTCTATATTGAGGAGCTTAAACTGAAATCAGGCCTTGACGAAGAAGTTTCCGGCTATGTATTAAAATGGGCAGATACGAAAACGCTGATTGAAAAGCTGACAGATTTATTCCAGTTTATGATTCCCCAATATAAACGGGAAGGAAAAACCCAACTAGTCATTGCATTTGGCTGCACAGGTGGTCAACATCGCTCTGTCACGTTAGCAGAGTATTTTGGCAAGCTATTAAAGGAAGATGATCAGACTGTCATCACGCATAGAGATGTCACGATCAGGAAGGAATAACTAGATGCATCGTTCAAATAAGCGTAAAAAAATAGTCATCATTGGCGGTGGTACTGGCTTATCTACTTTACTTCGTGGATTAAAAAAGCTACCTCTCGATATTACCGCAATCGTCACAGTAGCTGATGACGGTGGTAGCTCTGGCCGCTTACGTGATGATTATGAAATCCCGCCACCTGGCGATGTCCGAAACGTGCTTGCTGCGCTTTCTGATGTAGAGCCACTGGTTGAGGAAATGTTTCAGTTTCGTTTTACACACTCAGCTGAGCTAGAGGGACATACGCTAGGGAATCTAATGATTACTGCACTGACCTCTATCACAGGAGATTTTGCACATGCTATTACAGAAATGAGCAAGGTGCTCAAAATTCATGGTAAGGTATTGCCGGCAGCCAATCAGCTAGTTACATTGAATGCACAATATGAGGATAAAACAATCATTAGTGGGGAATCTAAAATACCTACCTACGGCAAGAAGATTGAAAAGGTTTTTATTACACCAGAGGATGTTAAGCCATTACCGGAAACAATTGCCAGCATTCGTCAAGCCGATATAATCGCAATCGGTCCTGGAAGCCTATATACTAGTATATTGCCAAATCTATTAGTAGAAGATATCAGACGAGCTGTTATGCAATCGAATGCCAAAAAGGTGTACATCTGCAATCTGATGACACAGGCTGGAGAAACAAATAATTACACAGCATGCGATCATGTGGAAGCATTGATTCAGCATGTTGGTCAAAATTTCCTTGATAGCATTCTGATAAGCAATGAAGAGGTTCCGGAGAACGTGCAGTTTTTATATAAACAGGAAAAAGCATCTCCTGTAAGAATTGATATAGAGAAATTAGAAACGCTTCAAATAGAAATTGTGAAAAAAGACATTTCTGTGGTTTACAATGGAGCAGTTCGCCATGATGCTACAAAGGTTGCAAATTGGCTAATGGAATACGCAAATACACAGGCAGACACGAATCCTAAAGAAGGCAATCTCGTGTAATGCCCAGGAGAAAGGGGGAAACGGATCATGTCGTTTGCTTCTGAGACAAAAAAAGAAATGACACAGGAGGAATCTAAGCCCTGCTGTGCTAAGTCTGAGCTTTCTGCATTAATTCGGATGAATGGTTCCTTATCTTTTAGCAATAAAATGCTAAGTTTAGACGTTCAAACAGAGAATGCTGCTATCGCAAGAAGATTATATACATTGATTAAAACTATTTATAAATATGACGTTGAGCTGCTTGTTCGTAAAAAAATGCGTTTAAAGAAAAACAACGTATACATCTGTCGTATAAGAGATGGAGCCAAGCACTTACTGGAAGACCTACTGATTTTAAAAGAAGGCTTTGAATTTGAATATTCCATTGCTCCAGAGCTCATCAAGAAAAATTGCTGTAAGCGTGCATATCTGAGAGGTGCCTTTTTAGCAGGAGGCTCAGTGAACAACCCAGAAACCTCTTCCTACCATTTAGAGATATACTCCCTTTATAAAACGCACAGTGATGCATTGGTAGATGTGATGAATAAATTCGAATTAAATGCAAAGACCATTGAACGTAAAAAGGGTTTTGTGGCATATTTAAAGGAAGCAGAGAAAATATCCGATTTTTTAAGTATTGCTGGTGCTCACCAAGCTCTGTTAAAATTCGAGGATGTTCGTATTATACGAGATATGCGAAATAGCGTAAACCGATTGGTCAATTGTGAAACAGCCAATCTGAACAAGACCATTAGTGCTGCTATTCGCCAAGTAGAAAATATACGATTTATCGAAAATACAATCGGCTTGGACCAGCTTCCAGAAAAATTAAAGGAAATTGCTCGCTTACGTGTAGAATACCAAGATGTTACACTAAAAGAACTAGGTGATATGGTATCTACGGGTACCGTAAGTAAATCGGGTGTCAACCATCGTCTAAGAAAATTAGATGAAATTGCAGATGCTCTACGCAGAGGAGAAACCATTTAGAGAAAGAGGCTGATAGGATAATGATGGAGCAACAGGTGGAGGTAAAATTACAATCAGGTTTACAAGCAAGACAAGCTGCACTTTTCGTTCAAGAGGCTAACCGCTATATTGCGGACGTTTTCCTTGAAAAAGACGATAAAAAAGTAAACGCCAAAAGTATTATGGGTATTATGAGCCTAGCAATCGGCAAAGGCGCAACCATAACCCTAAGCGCAGAAGGCTCCGACGAGGATGAAGCAGTAGAAGCCCTGGCAAAATTCATTACAAATAAAGACTAATTCTTAGCTGTCCCTTCCATAGAGGACAGCTTTTTTCTTTTTAAGGCATGCTTCGTTAGTTCGTGCTCCTAAATTGTATGGTTTCTTAGGCTAAGACAAGATCAATCTTAAAAACAAATAAAAAACCCAAGAGATTTCTCTCTTGGATTCATTCAACTATTATTTTTTTATATCATTGCGTTCCAAAATTTTATCAATTAGACCGTATTCTTTCGCACGCTCTGCAGTCATGAAGTTATCGCGGTCTGTGTCTCTCGAAACGATTTCGATTGGTTGACCAGTGCTTTCTGCCATGATGTGGTTTAATTTGTCACGTAGGAACAAGATGCGTTTTGCAGCGATCTCGATTTCTGTTGCTTGCCCTTGTGCTCCGCCAAGTGGTTGATGAATCATAACCTCTGCGTTAGGAAGTGCGTAGCGTTTTCCTTTTGCTCCAGCAGTTAGAAGGAATGCACCCATGGATGCAGCCATACCGATACAAATTGTTTGTACATCTGGCTTGATGAATTGCATAGTGTCATAGATTGCCATACCAGCAGTTATACTTCCGCCAGGGCTGTTGATGTAGATAGAGATATCCTTTTCTGGATCCTCTGCTTCTAGGAATAATAATTGAGCAACGATAGAGTTAGCCACGTTGTCATCAATTGCGCTTCCTAGCATGATAATACGATCTTTTAATAATCGTGAGTAGATGTCGTAGGCACGTTCTCCACGATTTGTTTGTTCAATAACTGTAGGTATTAAATTCATCCTGTTTTGCCTCCTTAAAGGTGGTTATAGATTTGCTTGCTAAGTTATTCCTTAGCTGTAACTTTATCATACACATAATGGTCAAGGAAGGTCAAATATTAAGCTTGAAAAAGTCCCTTGAATTAATTTCTATACATTTGTATAATAGTAAAGTCTCTTGCCCCTGTAGTTTAATGGATATGACGCGGCAAGATTGCGATGGGCAATCGCTATAAAACCGGTCGTACTGCGATAGCGCAGCGATACCTACGTAGTATTCTTTCGCTTAAAATACTACGTAAGAATATGACGTAACCTCCAATACCTCCGTTGATTCGCGTAATAACGAATTGGACGGGGGTTTTTATATTGTCACGAAAATCAATACAGAAGTCGTTGGTAAACGAAATCAATAGGGCGGTAGGAAGAGAAGATAAGGTGAGTGCCGTTTCCTTTGTGGATGCCATTGATACGTTTATTAATAACGGAGAAATAAAAGGACTCTCTGAACGTACATTATTCACTTATAACCACGAATTAAAACGTCTAAACTTGCATTTTATTAAAAACGGTGTAGACACGTCGGACATACTTAATATTCGGGAGTCACATTACGAACAGTTTGTAACTGATTTGCTTAAAGCAGGGTACGCGAGAACTACGATAGGTATGCGTCTTCAGACGGCCAAGATTCTTGGGAACTTTTGTGTCCGTAAGGGTTATATACCTAAGAATTACGCGGCGGAGGTGCCATCATTAAAGGTGAGAAAAAAGGTTGGCGATACTTTTACAAAGTCGCAACTTAAGCGTATCTTGGCTTCTCCTGATGTTACTACCTTTGAAGGTTTACGTGACTTAACGATGATGTTGGTATTTTCTGATACAGGCATTCGGTTGAGCGAATTGCAAGCCATCAAAATTAAAGATATTGTATTCTCTGACAATGCTTTAAATGTTCAACGTACAAAGAACGGCTATGCCCGGCGTATTCCACTTACAAAGCGTTTAGGAGACGTTTTAAGGCTCTATCTACAAGTCAGAGGTGTGGAAGATGCAAATGACTTACTCTTTGTTAAATCGGATAATACGGGCATTTCTCAAGTGACTATACAGTTTCAGATACGTGAACATGGACGTAGAAGCGGTGTTATTAAACAAGTCCAATGTAGCCCTCACGTATTCCGTAGAACATTTGCTAAGTTTAAGATACAGGCAGGGGTAGACATATTTACTTTACAAGCACTAATGGGTCACAGTGACATAGGAGAGTTGCGTAATTACGTCGCTGTTTATTCTACTGATTTAGATGCCGCGATAGAAAAGGGGATAGATTAATTTAGATTCAAAATAAAAGAAAATTTTAAAATGAGCTTGGATATAATTTTTCAAGCTCATTTTTATATGCTTTTATAGGAGCTCACTTTTTCAAATTTTTTATTATATCTTCATTCCACATTAAAAATTGCCAGGTGCGTTTAGCGTATCCTCCATATCCATTATCTTTTTGGCTTATTTCAGCAAATTGCTTGCCTAATTCTGTTAAAACCCACTTACCTGGTTCGCCGTTGATGTAACCATTTTCTTTCAATAACAAGTTTACCTCTCTTGATGTAATACCTAAAACTGTTCCAAGCATCTTGGCAGACATATTCATGTATTTCCCTCCTCTTCTAAATTTGCAGTACTCAAGCTTCAATTTAAAATAGCTGATTTCTCTTATTCTACGATAAAAATATCCTCGACTGCATACTTCTTAGGGCGTTCCTTTTCGATACTGATTTGATTTAAGACGGAGAGAATGGAAACGATATTTCCTAAACTGATTGATTTGCTACTGCCATTCACCATGTCTCTTATAGTTCCTGGACGGATCTTCGATTCTACTGCTAATTTGTTAATCGTTATATCGAGTTCTTTTAGCGTATGTCCTAAAGTGAATTTAACTTCCATCCCCGTTACCTCCCTATTTATTTCCATTATAGCGTATGGACAAGCTAAATAAATATGACGAAAATTGTAATACTTTTAAAGTAGTACGAATAAAGTACGATATAAACAATTCCAGATGACGGTCCTGTTCGATTTCTACGTTGGAATCGGATTAGGTAACGGTTAATACTTACCTATACAACGCCTGCAACACGATTTTTCTACTTCCAGTTAGGCGCAACTCTTACTACGTAAGATAACCGTCTGTGGCGATAACTTTAAGGAGGGGTATCGATGTTATTCGAGGTGATAACGACTTCACTTATGGGAGGGATAGCGCTAAATGCGTTTGTGAAAAGGAAGGGATTAGTTACGAATGATTCGGGGAAAATTCAGCGGATCATTTCACTTAGCGGATTAAACGTTCGCGATGGGAAAGACGTACTCACTACGCAACTTATACGTAAAAAGCAATACGAGTGGGGCTGGGAGTATTCTTATCGCATCCCGTTAGGGCGTAGCTACGAGGACTATCTCGCTAAACAGCGCGTCCTCGAGGATGGACTAAACAATCGACGCCAGCGGATAACATTTGCGGACTTGAAGGCGTTGCAGCTAGACGGCAATATCATCGAGAATTTAAAAAACTTATGGACTAATAAGTTGACTGAACGGAAGGAAATCGAGATTATATTCGATGGATTGCTTAAAATACGCGTCTATAACGAGCCATTACCTTCGGAGGTGCCGTATGTACCTGGCGCTAATTGGAGCGTACCTATTGGCGTTACTCGCGATAGGAATACGTTTAAATTCCACGACTTCGAGCGTATTCCTCATGTGGTCTTAGGTGGCGCTACTAGATACGGTAAATCAAACTTTATCAATACGATGATTACGAGCTTGCTGCAGAGTAATCCCGATCATTTACGTTTACATCTTATCGATTTAAAGGGCGGTGTAGAGTTATGCGATTACGAGAACATACAACAGACGGTATCTATTGCTTACGAGCCGGAAGAAGCCTTAAATACTCTACGCACTGCCTACGAGGAAATGAGGGAGTTACAGATGCGTTTACGTGTACTAGGGAAGAAGAACGTCCAGGAGGCAGGTATTAAGGAACGCCATTTCGTGATTATCGACGAAGTTGGCGAACTAAATCCGAGTGAAGCGGTAACTCGTGAGGAAAAATCTCTTAAACTTGAATGTCAGACGTTAATGAGTCAGATTGCTAGATTAGGCGCAGGATTAGGCTTCAGACAGATTCTTGCTACGCAATATCCGACTGGCGATTGTATACCGCGTCAGTGTAAGCAAAATAGCGATGCGAAGATAGCTTTTCGAGTACAATCGGCTACTGCGTCAAGGGTCGTATTAGACGAAAGTGGTGCCGAGTTATTGCCGCAAATTAAAGGTCGTGCTATCTATCAAACGGCTGATAAGCGAGAGATACTGCAAACGCCTCTTATTACTACCGAGATTATTCAAGGAACGATTAGGCCTTACATCGCAGAGAAGGAGGCTAAGGCGATTGATAAAGAAATCACTAGACCAACGCGACGAGAAGATACTGCTGGCGCTCAAAAAGTGGGACTTTCTAACGCGGGACCAGTTACAGACGTACTTCAAGTTAGGTTCGATACGGAATACTAATAGAGTCCTAAAGGAGCTATCACCGTATCTTTTATCGATTCGAGACGGCTATCAGACGATTTATTATCTAAATAACGAGGGTAGAGCTTATGTCGATTGCTCTAAAATCCGCAAGAAAGCATCCAACGTAAAACATACCGTCATGCGTAACCAGTTCTGGCTACATAACGGCTGTCCTCCCGACTGGAAGAACGAAGTTAAAGTCACGGATGGGAAGGTTAAAGCGGTAGTAGATGCGATGTTTACGAAGAGTTTGCAAACGCATTTCCTCGAAGTGGACCACGCACAGATCATGCGAGAGAATAGGGCGAAGATAGGGCGATTTAAGGAGTTTTACGAGCGAGGTCTTATCGAAAAGACGCTTGGACACTTTCCAATCGTTGTGTGGCTTACCACAACGGAACATAGGCGTAGACAATTGGAGGAAGCGTCGAAGGTCTTGCCGCGCTTTAGAGTATACACGTTAGAGGATTTACGATAAAAGGGAGGAAATCGAATGTTTAACCGTAAGCATAAAATCGAGGTCGTACCGGAATCCGAATATACGGACTTCAGCCATCGCGTACCAGGTGACGCATATGCAACGAGAAAGACGGTCGCAATAGCGGCTACGGTGCCTGCAGCGGTAAGTATCGGATTATTAGCGCATAGGCTGTCGGAAGGAAACGCAAGTGCCGAGCAAGCCATAACGGCTTCAGCGCCAATAGTCGAGCAGGCTCCGATTTTCGCTCCGCAGTATGCTCCGATACAGACGTCTAATTACGATATGATACCGACGGGATTTGTCGCTGATAAGTCGTTGGAGATGTTAGCTAACGTACTGGATCCTGTTATTCAGATACTCGTAGCGATTAGCTTTCCGATTGCTAGCGTAATCATGATAGGCGCGTGTTTCTTCTTTATGTTCGGCAATAGCGAGAAGGCATGGTCGATGATTATGAACGCAGGACTCGGCTATGTTTTAATTCAACTATCGCCTCTATTCCTCGATATTCTGCGCAAAGTAGGCGAAGCGGTATGACGATTAGCTAACGAAAAGTTAATGAAGCCCTAACGGACAGTAATTTTTGCGGTGTATTAGTTTTAGTATATTGCTAGAATTTGAATTAAAGGGAGGGATGATTGTGGTACGAAAAAAATCTGTATTTACAGTGACAGATGATTTATCAGATGTATTTAATAATCTAACTATCAAGTCAGATGTAACTGTACTAAAGGCATTAGAAATAATTCTTAAACAAATGAAAACAACTGGCAATCGTGAAAGGACTCTCTATGATTATGACAAACAAATAAACCATTTCGTTAGGATTACAGGAGTGGTAAATATCTCTGATATAACAGTTTTTCACATTTACGATTGGATTGAGAGTATGGAAGTAAGTAATGTAACTAAGTTGACCCGTTTGAAGTGTCTTAAAGCTTTCTTGAATAGATGCTTTAAACTTGGTTGGTTATCTATTCAATTTTGGAATGACATAAAAATTAAAGTTGATAGCCCGATAAAAGAGGGAGCGACAGAACAAAATGTTCAAACTTTATTAAGACATTTGGATTTTAATGATTTTTTTCAATTACGCGATGCTACAGCTATTTTGACTATGTATCAGACTGGTATTAGAATTGGTACATTATCGAAAATCACAGAGGGACACATTGACTTAGAGGAAAATGTATTACGAATACCTGGTTCAATAGTAAAAAATCATGAAGAGTTAATACTGCCCTTTGACGATGTCTTAGCTCGTTTATTTACGGTACTATTTAAACAAAATGCCATTGTCAGAAAGAATGCAAACAGAAGTAATCAATTGGTATTTATAACGAGAAGTGGCGGCTCTAGTCAAAATACAGCGATGAAGAATAACATAATTAGTAAACGTATTGCTCAATACGCTAAAAAATTCAATATAGAAAACGTTAATCCGCACGCTTTAAGACGTGGATTTGCAATAAATTTGCGAAAAAAGGGTGCTAATATATCACTAATTTCTAATGCATTGGGACATAGTGATTTATCGGTAACCACACGTTATTTACATTACGATAAATTAGAAATCGCAGAAGAATTACGCAATTTTCTCAAATAAATGACGCCTTTCCGAGAAACTTTCGGCCAGGCGTCTTTTTTCTATTTACTTTCATTTTTTGAATAGAAAATAATATCTTGCACATTACAATCTAACGCCTCGCAAAGTTTTTGAAGAGTATCAAACTCAATTCCATTATTTCTTCCATTAATGATCTTTGATATTCCATTTCTGTGTAGACCCGTCTTTTCTGCAAGGGTACTTATAGTGAATCCTTTCATTTTCATTGTTTCTTTTAATTTAATAACTATCATTTTATGACCTCCTAGTAGATTCTGCTATAAATTATACTATTAGCACACTATAGTGTGAATGTAATTTTAAAAAACTTTTAAAATACTGTTGACTTTGCACACTATAGTGGTTATTATTGGATTAAGAGGTAAACACTATAGTGGTTACTAAGATGTGTAAGAAGGGAGATAGAAATGAGGGTGATACGAAAATTAGATAATTATTTTCTCGGGACTGGCGAAGCAAGTGTAACAGATCGCATTTGGTTTTATGGAACATATTTAACAGTAATTACAATAACAATCGGAATAGGAGAGAGTTTAATATGAAAAACAATAGAGTTACACAATTAGTATTCGATGTAGATGGAAGCGTAATGTCGGTATGTGAAACGATCACTCTTGCGGTAGGCATTAAAGCGGATATTTACACGGCGCCAGGTGCTACTAAGCCTCGCGAAATTGTTTTGACTATTGGTGACGATAGTATCGAAATGACATACTCGGAAGAGCTTGCGGAAATGCTTGATAAATTACATGAGGTTAGTGCATTAGAACTACTGACGGCTTGCTATCGTACTCTATGGCAGTCTAAGGCGAAGATAGCGTAATGGAAAGTCACGATAGCTATGCGACCCAACTATTCGACCTGTACGAAAGTACAAAAGCCACTAGCCAACGTCTAGTCCGAGAACTATCGAAGTACGACCGTAATCTAAGTGCTTTCTATCACGATGTTGAAACGAAGGACATAGCACCTGCGGATGCGCCCGAGTACATGAAGGCTCTGCAAAACATTCTTTTGAAGCGCCGAGCAATCAAGCAGGAAATGCACCAGATAGACATAATCGAAAGAAGCCTTCGCACTAGCATAGACGCGTTAGAAACGAAGCGTTATAAGGCTTTCAGACGAATCGAAAAGTATAATCGTTCGTTAATCTTGCCAATAACGATAAGTGATGTGCTACACGATTAAAAACGGAAGGGTGAGTAGATGGATGAATTAATTAAGTTAGCCGAGGAACTGAGCCGTAAAATACGAGACAATGGAAAGCAGATTGATAACCCGGCGATGGTTATGTCGGTGCTGAACGAACTGGAATTTTTCATCGAGAACATCAGCTCTGACGATAACGAATGATTGACGATAACCTTAAAGGAGGTGAGGAACGAAGTGAAGCGTGAGCCCAAGGAGGAACTTATCGAACATCGCGGCTGGGTGTCAATCGAGCCTGCAGGAACGAAAAGGAATAAACAAAGGATGGCCGCTTTAATCGCCCAACTAGATAGAATCGCTGACCTTGCCGAAGGAAAGCGAAAAGCTAACTGATTACGTATTTATTATCGTACACTTGCGAGCAAACTCTCTGACATCTGCGTTAGTGTACACTCAATGCGACTCTTTAAGCCGATGGGAATCGAAAAAGTTTCATATAAAATACTCGCGCCAACGAGTATGAATACGGTGTGACTGCGCCAACAGTAACGCCAATCGAAATTACGCCAATAGTTTCGATGAACTTAATATAGTAACTTGCGCCAACAGGTTACGAACGAAGAGGGATGTCGCGCCAACGATGTTCCTCTTTTTTGTTGCACTTAGTGGGGGTAGCGTCCCCTTCTATAGTAGAGCGGAAAAAGTCAATGTAGCAATTTAAAGTGTTCAAGTAGCAGTATGAAGTAGAAGGTTAAAAATACTGTGCGAAACAGATTACGACTGTATATAAGACTATATAACGTAATCAATGATGCAATTTCGTTATGTCTACCGTCTATACGAAATAGGATGTCTTTTAAATTTACCCTACATCTTAGTTTATCAGACGCCTATAAGGTTGGGAAATGCCGTACAAAGCTATTGAAACGTATCTAGCTAAATTGAGGAGGTAACTCCGCACTAGCGATTCTCAAACGATATAACTAGTAGGGGAAGTTCTCCGAAAAGCTCCGCACTAGCGATTTTCAAACGTTAATACTAGTATAGGCTAATTTCTTTCTAGCATATATACGAGAGCAATCGGACAAGGTTTCACTTTTTCAATAATATTACGATTCAATCAAGACGGATGCCATAATTTAACCATTTAGCTGCCTATATAGGTGAGGAAAAAGGGGTTGCGTTTTTTATTTACTTATCTAGTCTTAAATTTATTTCAAAAGTAGGTGATTCGATGAAGTTGACCGCAAAGGATCTAGAGGATATTCGTAATTACTATGCTATCAGTCAGTCGCAACTGGCGGAGAAGCTTGGCATATCACAGTCTTACGTAGCACATATGGAGCGCAATGCTAGACCTATTCCAGCGTACGTAGCGGACAAGCTAGAGATAACGCCTGAACGTTTAGAAGCAATTAGGAGCGCAGCTTATGAACGAGAAAAGTTTATTAACGAAAAGTAATCGTAAAGGTGGTCGTAATATGGCAATGAAACGAATTAAGTCGTTATGGCTTGCAAGAGCGTTAATAGCGAAGGGATATAACGTTGTAGATACCGACAAAGAGGGCGAAGATATCGTATGGTACTTTAACGACTCGACCGAGTTTAATCGTACAGTAGGCGAGCTAATAGACGCTAATAAACGAGATAAAGGTTATCCACGTTAGAAATTAATTATCTACGACCGATCCGACAAGCTTTGCTTGGAGGTATGTTTTGAACTAATAACGCCACTAACTAAAACATAGCTCCACAATAAAATTGTGTCGCATATGCGTTAAAAATAAACGCTATTTTTATTTAAGGGAGACACGCTACAAACCGCGGTATATCAACGTTTCTAAAAATTTTTGCGACTTTTTTTTCGCAGAATAAGTTATGATTTCGAAAATTAGGAGGCGGTAATATTGACGGAAATAACAGTAGTAGATGCGGTAATGGGAAGCGGTAAGACGGAGTGGGCGATTCGATATATGAACGAAGCAAGTCCAACGGAGCATTTTATCTATATAACGCCATTCCTTGCGGAAGTAGAGCGTGTTAAGAAGAGCGTCACAGGGCGTACTTTCGTAGAGCCTACCATTTATAATGGGACGTCTAAACTCGAGGATTTGAAGCGTCTGATAGCGTCTGACAGGGACATCGTAAGTACACACGCATTATTCGCTCGTGCTGACGAAGAAGTAATCGACTTATTGGAGCAATCGGGCTATACGCTGATACTTGACGAGGTGATGGACGTAGTAGACAGCGTTGCGATAAAGAATACGGATATAAGACGTCTACAATCTAACGGAGACATACTCATCGACAAAGAAACAAAGCGCGTTAAATGGACCGGGGATCCTGACGATAACAGTCGCTACCGAGACATACGAGAACTTGCACAAGCGGGCAATTTATACGTATTCCGTACATCGTTCATGGTATGGGCGTTTCCGCCAGCAGTATTTAAGGCGTTCCCGAAAGCTTATGTATTAACGTATCTATTTAAATGCCAGATGCAGCGATATTACTTCGATATGTTCGGCTTCGAATACGCATATAAGAGCGTTGCTATGGTAGAAGGCGATTATAGGTTGATAGATTACGATGTAAAGCGCGAGAGACGAGAAGAACTGTATAACTTAATCGAAGTCTACGAAGGCAGATTGAACGATATAGGAAACGGCAAGTTTGCACTAAGCCAAGCGAAGCTAAAGAAGTGTGACGGTGGATTCCTCGATTCAATAAGGAATAATACGGCAAACTTTTTCCGCCATTACGCTAATGCGAAGAAAGCGGACGCATATCTATCTACGCTAAAGGAAGTGCAGGGCCTAGTAACGCCAAGAGGCTTTAAGTCGTCGGTCATTGCGCATAACATACGAGCTACTAACGAGTATTCGGACAGATGGGCGGTCGCATACCTGATTAACCGATTTATGAATAAGGACAAAATGGCGTTTTTCCAAGATAACGGTGTATCGGTAGACGAGGACCTATATGCAATATCGGAATTATTACAGTGGATTTGGCGCTCGAGAATCAGACGAGGGGAGCCAATCAAAGCGTATATTCCTGCGGAGCGAATGAGGGGACTACTAAAAAGATGGGCTAATTACGAAATCTAAGAGAAAAATAGGCAACAGCTAAAAAACTAAAAGGGGAATCAGCTAAATGAAATCAACTCCTAACTATAGACTTCCAGGAACAGGCGCAATAGACTTCGCTAGACCGTACGTGAATAACGTCTCACGCGACGATGCTTCACCGATCATTACCAAACTAATTGCCGGCGAGCTTCACGATGCTACTGACAAGCGAATTAAGCGGTGTGCATACTGTAATTTCTTCTTCCGAGATGCAACAAAGCCAAATAACGCTAAAACGTGCTGCAAGCCGTGTAAAATCGCTAAAGATTCGTTAGAGCGCAGTATTAAAAATGCGGATAAAGAACTACTATCTCCAACGAAGAGGAAAACGTTAGTCGAAAAGTTTTACTATAGTCACTTAGAATATTCGTTTTGGATTGACGGAAAGGAAATGATAAAACATTCAAATCGCTACGAGTCGCCTAACGAGGACATCGAGAAGATTGCCGCTGCTAAACAACGCGACGCACTACTCGGCGGTAAAAAGAAACGACCGCAAGTTATTCCGTATAATGGAGACGAGAAAAAACAGCAAAAAGTTTACGTCAAGTATCCGAAGTATGATCGTTCTAATTCAGAAGTAACCGTAAAGAAGGTGACATACGATATTGAAGCATACTTAATCGAGAAATACGGAGAAAGACGAATTAGAGAGGAACGCGTACGAGTCGGATTTATGAAAGCGAGGGCGAAAGGGTATGAGACGATAATTTAGCCGCAGTAAAGTTTGTTATATAGGGTAGGCGAGTTAAACGCCGTTATTATTTTTAAGTATCTACTGAATAAAATGAATGGAGGTGAAAGAATATGAAAGAGAATAGATTCAAGAAAATAAGATTGTGGAAAAATCTTACTGTTAGAGAAATTGCAGAAGCTTTGAATTTGTCAGTCGGTACAATAAGTGCAGTAGAAAATGGTCATAAGGAAGCCTCACCAGAGATTAGAGCAGCTTACGCTAGGACATTTCCTATTGACGAAAGCTACGTTTCTTTTTTGTCTAACTATCAAAAATTAGATGAAGAATACCACAATAACATTATATGTCAAAAAAGAGCGTAAGTCAAGCGGAAATGGATGTGGAATAATGACAAATATAAAATGCGATAGTTGTAAAGAGAAATTCGAAATCAAGCGTATTAATACGTTTCATCTAGGTAATGGAATCGAGAAGTCCTCGTTCTCTTGCCCGCATTGTACAGCAGAGTATGTGACGTGCTATACGGATAAACAAATTCGCAAATTACAACTCGAAATTAAGCGATTACGCGCTAAATCGAAGAAATTTCGTGGAGAAGGGCGAGAGGAAATCGTCCAGCAAATCGAAGATATGTCCGAGCGTTGTAAAACGCTAATAAGAGAATTAACGATAAGCGTAACTGGAAGCCAGGTCTAACGACAGATGGCTTTTTTTGTTGCCTAAAAAGGAGCGAATTACATGAACACGATCAATGAACTTATACGAGTGTTAGAGGAAATGTCGATTATGTGCTTTGTTTCTAACGCTGAACTAAAGGAAGCTGACACTAAAAAGCGCAAAGAGATAGCAAAAACTTACCTAACGAAAGCTAACGATTTAGAAGCGAAATTGAAATCATTAGAACTTAACGAAAAAGACAGTCAGCACATCGGACTATTGCGAGATGCCTTCAGAAATCTTTCGAAATTCTACTCGAATATATCGAAAGGCAGAACTGTCTTAGCTTATCAAAATGGACTGATGATGCAAAAGAAAGTGGCTGACTACTCGAAAAAGAAAGGTATAGGAAAGGGCGGTTAAAATGAGTCAAGACATAGTAGTAAAAGTTGGAGCCGACGTATCCGATTTACAAAAGAATCTATCGTCGGCAGTTTCAAAGATTCAGAGTTTAGGAAGCGATTTGTCTGCGGTAGGCAGGAGTATGGCAACTACATTCGGAGGAGCGACATTAGCCATTGGTGGAGGTTTAACATATGCGATAAAACAAGCGGCAGACTTCGATAGTCAGATGCGTAAAGCAGGAGCTATCGCGGGAGCATCAGCAAAGGAACTCGATGCAATGCGAGATGCGGCTCTCGATTTAGGGGCAAAAACTTCTGAATCTGCTAGCAGTGTCGCGGTGGCAATGACGGAGATGGCTGCGAAGGGGTTTAATGCAAACCAAACGATCGCCGCAATGCCGGGAATTATTGCAGCTGCAGAAGCGTCAGGTGAAGATTTGGCATTATCGGCTAATACTGTTTCCTCCGCACTTAATATATGGGGCTTAGAGGCTTCTGAAGCGAGTCGAGTTGCTGATATTTTAACTGTGACCGCGAACGAATCAGCAGCAGGAATGCAAGATATGGCTCTGGCCCTGAAGTACGCTGGCGGGCCAGCAGCGGCGTTAGGAATTTCTCTAGAAGAGTTATCGGCTTCTATTGGCCTAATTGTTGATAGTGGGATTGACGGGTCTACGGCGGGTACTGCGCTTCGTGCGTCATTATTGGCGCTTAACAATCCGGCAAAAGCACAGGCAAAGATAATGGATAATCTAGGATTCTCAATGATTGATGCAAAAGGTAACGCTAAAGGCTTATCAAAGATGATTGCAGACTTGGCGGAATCTACTGCGCACATGTCCGAAGCGGATAAAGTCGCTACGATTGCAAAACTAGTAGGCACCGAAGCGGTATCGGGCTTTTTAGCACTTATGAAGGCAGGTCCTGACGCTATCGACGCTAATACCGAAGCGCTTCGTAATAGTGAAGGCGCGGCAAAGGAAGCATCAGACGCAATGAAAAGCGGTATCGGCGGTGCCCTTGAAAATATGATAGGCGCTTTCGAAACTTTATCAATCAAGATTGGTGACCAATTAATCCCGTACGTTAAAACTGCAGCGGAATGGCTTGCGGCACTTGCGGACAAGTTCTCAAATTTAAGCGAGGGTACACAAAAGTTCATAGCGGTAGGAACCGCGATGGTCGGCATTTTTACAGGAGTTATAGCGGGAATAGGCGTTCTAATGATGGCGGTGGGGTCGGTTATTACAGGGTTTACCGCATTTACCGGGTTACTAGGATCGCTAGCAGGGGCGCTAGGTATTACTGGCGGAGCAAGTGGACTGCTGGGAGCCGCTTTCGGTGTCTTAACTGGACCAATCGGAATTATAACAGCAGCAATCGCAGGGATTATCGCGGTAGTCGTATTAGCCTATAAAAATATCGATTGGTTCCGAGAGGGAGTAAATAACGCATGGGCTAAGGTGAAAGAGGCGACAAGCAAGGCATTCGAAGCAGTAAAGAAAGTCATTTCTACGATTGTAAGTTCGGTAGTCTCGGCTACTAAGGCGCAGCTAGATAAGTTCGTAGCGTTTTGGGACGAGAATGGTAAGGCGATTATAGACATCGTTAAGTTTGCCTTCGACGACATCGTTATGAAGATAAAGCTGGCGTTGGGAATTATCAAAGGCGTATTCGAGATGGTGTGGCCTCTTATAAGTGCGACGGTAAGATACGCATGGGAAACAATCAAGCTAGTCGTATCCACCGCAATCAATATCGTACTTGGAGTTATTCAGACGTTCCTGAAACTAATGCAAGGCGATTGGAAGGGCGCTTGGAATACGATTAAAGAAATACTGATTGCGATATGGGACGATATAGGCGCTTTCCTGAAAGGTATCAGTCTCGAACAGACGGGTAAGGACATCATCAACGGACTAATCAAAGGTATCGCGTCGATGGGAGGAGCTATATTAGATGCCGCAAAAGGTCTAGCGAATAGTATTCCTGCTGCAGTTAAGTCAGCCTTAAAGATACATTCTCCTATTAAAAAGTCGAGTCCAAAAACAAAGCGCAAAGCAAACCGGTTAAAAGAACTCTTAGTAAGCGCAAAAGTAGATAGTATTTCAATTAAAGAGGTGTATTCTCGTTGACTTTAATTTTATGTTCAAATTTAAACGGCATGATGGTAGGAATGTCCTCAGATACAAGACAAGTAATAAGTATAGGAAATATTTTAAGCATGAGGCATGTGGATTCAGAAGGGAAAATTAAGAGACTTTCTAATTATGTAATTTTCGGGGGTGGGGGCAAGAATTATTACGTAGACAAAATTAGAGAGCATCTAGAAAAAGAACGGTTCGATTTCCTTGATGAATATTTACCGACTGTCGAACTTTTAATTAAAGAGGTTATGAAGGAAAGAGAGAGCCATGAATTATTCCAGTTTATTTTAAATGGATTTAATTCAGATGGAACTACTGGAATCATAACTTTTAACGCAGAATCAGACACACAAGCAGAATATAAAGTCTTAGAGTATGGATATTTCCTAGACGAGATAATTGCTCCGTCTGATGATGAACTATCAGCAATAGAAGGTTTCCCGATTGAATTCCCGAGTGATATAAGCACTCTCCCACAAACGGTGGTAGAAAGATTTGCGACCATACAGAAAGCTTGTAATGAGAATGATCCTGAAACAGTTTCCAATAAGTGCGTTTACTCTGTCATCATGAGAGACCCAGTTACTCTAGAGTTCAAGATATATGAAGATACTATTACATTAACCTAAAAGGGGATAATTAAATGAAAAAATCTACAGTAGAAGCAGAAAACACTAAAAAATTCACTATTGAAGGAGAAGCCCACGAGTTAAAACTTAATTGGGAATCGATGAAGCAATTAAACAAAATGTATGGAGATGGACAGTTCCAATTGATAGGCAGTGCATTAACGGGGGATTTAGAAACTTATAGTAGAATAATTTACGCTGGTTTAATCCATACAAATAAAGATTATACAGTCTATCAAGTTGAAGATGCTATTAACGAAGCTTTCGAAAGTGGAAAAATCACACTTTCAGAGCTGTACGACACTATTTACACTGTATTACTAGATAATCCGTTCTATAAAGCTACAGTCGATAAGATGATCGGTAAGAGTTCGGAAGTAAAAGAGGCACTTGAAATGGTGCGAGGTAGATAAAGAAAAGATGAAGCCCTTTGCGAGAAATCGCGGGGCTTTTCATTTTTATAAGACAAGGGGGAAGCGTATGGGACGAAAATTAGAAATAAGACAGGACTTGCAGCGCCACGGACCTGGTGCTTTCAGCGTTATCGTAAGTGTGACAGAAGGTGAAGTGGAGCTATCGAAAGAGTTTACGTATTACAAGACAAATAAGATTTTTCCACTCTATAAGTCGCTTATAGCAACTTTACGGAACTATCGAGATGTAGATGTGATGCTTCATACGGATTTTCCGCGCTTATCTAGAGAGATTAAAAATATCGAGAAAGCAGAGCGTCCATTATCGATAATGCTTCTTGAATTGCTTACTGACAACAACATAAATATCGAAGTTAAATAAACGCACACAGAAGGAGAATGACAAATGATAAATGAAGAGTTAAGCAGACAAGCGGAGATGTTACTTGTAGAAATCAACCTTATAAACGAAGAAACTTCGGCAACTCTCGAGAGAATCGAGGCTTCGGCTTATGAGTAAAAAGATATGTAGTATTTGTAATGAAATGAAGCCATTAGAAATATTCGAAAAGGACAACAGGAATAAAAGTAAGTTAGGGGCTAGGTGCCGTCCTTGTAAAAACAACATAGAAAGCAACGCTAAGTCGTATCATTCTTTTTGGAATCTCTCACTCAAAAAAGGGGTTCCGGTAGAAGTTGAAAAAGCGGATATAAAGATACTTTTTGAGGTTTTTGAGAATACGTGTATCTATTGTGGTAAAAGCGAAGAAGAGGCAGGCACTATGCATCTGGAACATATTGTGCCAGTGGTTGCAGGAGGTCGCTCTCATATTTCTAATTTAGTAGTATCTTGTAAGGGATGCAATATGAAAAAAGGAAAAAAGAGTGTCTTAGAATTTTACCGCTCGCACCAACCGTTCGACGGGCGTCGCCTTGATTACATTTTTAAACACGTTGCTTATTTTTCGAATAGGGATCCCGAAGAAGTTGCTCGAGAATATTACGGTGCGGCTAAGAAGGAGGTTGGTTAATGCGAAAAGTAGAACGAGGCGTCACTATCGTCGAAGTCGAAGGCGGCTTTCCGATGACCGTTTATAAGCTTCGGAAGATGTCGTTAGAAGCGATAAAACGATATGGACTGGAAAAGTACGTAAGGGTGAGTGATAAGGATGACGCATAATCGGAAAATAACGAAGTATATCGAGAATCACTGCGCTAATTATGCCGGGGGCGGTCTTTGTCACCTTGCTACGTCGGAAAACGGCTCTCGACTATGCCCATTCTTCTACGACTTGGGGCGTAAATGCAAATACGCAGAGCAATCCGTACTACCTGGCGATTATTCGATACTAGCGCTATACAATATGAACAACAAGGGAACTACTTCTGCCGACTACTGCGAACGATGCAAAGAGCCATTTGAGCGGTCGAGTCCTCGCCAAATACGTTGTAAATCATGCACTGAAATCGTGCGTAGGAATAATCGGAGATATTATAACGCTAACTACCGCAATAAGACGGTTAATAAAAGTACATTTTAGAAGCTGAACAGCTCGTATTTGGCTAGTTTTAACGTATATATACGGGATAAAAAGAAGTCAGGTGTATTTCTAAGGGGATACGCTTATTTGTCGTCAAAATGTACTTGCGGGAGTGGTGACAATGTACAAAGTGAAGATAAAAAGAACAAAGGAAGAGACGAAGCTGAACGTTAAAACTAGTGTCCCGGACGAAAAGCCGTTCATATTCAAGTCATTGAGTCCGACGATAACGCGTGAACATATACGACTGATACTTCCGAGGATGATTGATTGTGAACGGGACAAGCGTAATAGGAAAGCGTATCGGAAAGAGGAACTTACGAAACTACGTGAAGAGAAAGCAGCTAAGGCAGAGCGTTTTAAGGAGGTGCCGAATGAGTAAATTTAAAAAACGAGATGAGCGCGACAGTAAGATGCGTAAAAAACGAGTAGTATCGGTCAATAAAAACGGTATTAAAGCCGAAGGTCAACGTCCATCAAAACCGGTATATACTCGCGAAAATGAATGAGAATGGGAGTATGATAAATGCCTAGACAACGACCGATTGAGCGATATGTGCCAAAGCCTGCTAGGCAAACGATAAGTAGGTTGCGGCGTTATGAATTAGAAGAACAATTTAAAGCGGCAGACAAAAAAACTTACCTTGAAGGAGAGAAAATAATTATGAATAAATGGGCTGGAGTTAAAGAAATGGTGAAAAGTCAGGTACAAAAACATTTTAATACAGAGGAAGAATTACAACAATTCCTAAAAGAAAACCCGCAGTATACGATAAATCAAAGATTCGGATTTTATACAAAGATGATAAATGTAGTGCTTTATGAAAGAGGTTACGCATTTACAAAGCAAAACGAGATCGGCTACCGAGTGCCTACACGCTGGCTTACTGCGGAGGAAGTCGAAGAATACCTGAAGGAAACCGCTTAATAACATGATTATCGAATATCACGAGTGCTGGCCTGTTCGTAAAATGGTCCGCAGGCAGGAGTATCGGTCGTTCTCTAATCGGGACGACCTTTCGTTATGCCTTCATACGTGCGACTACGATAACCATTGCGTGCTAGAAGAATCTGCGGAGGCTATAACGGTAATACTATACGACTATAGCTACGCATTGACTTCGCACGACCGATTCGGAGAGCGATATGTCATACGCTGGCTATCCGAAGAAGAGAGCGAGAGATACCTCGCGGATAATACGTATCATCCATATAAAAACGCAAGGAATGACGAAAATGACTAAATTAAACGTTTACTATAACGCAGTTACACACGCTATTAATATCGATCGTGGCTCGCAGATAACCGAAATAAAGATGCCGAAAGACGTTACTGCGATAGAAGTTACAAGAATGATAACGTCAGAGGCGTTCAAGCCGACTATCGACGGAATTATACTAAAATAACGGGGGAATAACGATGACTAACTTACAAACATTCGAGAAACAAATTAACGGAGACATTCAACGCTATAGAACTGCAGTAAACTTCGCTACTGGTACAGAGGAAGAGAAAGCGGCAAAGCAAGCGGAAGCATTCGCGGAACTAGAAAGCAAAGTAACCGCTACACGCGAGGATTACGAGCAATATCGTACTGGTGAGATTGAGCGCACTGAAAAAGAAAGACACTTGTTTAGGCATCCTGAATTAAAGCACCAAGATTCAAAAGTTGCGAAATCAATTGCGGATAAGTTCTACGTAGAATTGATCGCTGCAGAAGACGCGCAAGCACAGAACAACGTATTAAGGGAGCTAGAAGATACGCTGAAATACTTCGAAGATGGCGCTAAATTCGCTTTCTACGAGCATATTCCGATGATTAACTCGCTATTAGTCGATAAGGCAGCGTCTAAGGGCGCATTGCAAGCGGTAATTGCCGAGATGAAGGATTATGTGAATCCGTATGAAGTTTGGCATAAAGAAGCGCAAGAGCTACCGACTGTTATCGGTGAGGACTTCGATACGATTAAGGCTGAACTTGAACAGGGGGAATAGTTATGCGTCCTACCCGAAGATATAAGGAATATAGCGATAAATTCTCAACTGAAGAAGGTAAAACCCGGCGCAATGACATTCTTGCGTCGGAATACCCTCAATATACCCACGGCGGCGTTACATTAGACGCTAGTAAATTTCCCGTTGGCTATAACGATAGTGGGCATCTAATCGCAAGGAATATAAATACCGGAAAATATGAGCCGTATACGGAAACGATACCAGGGAAATTAACCTCAAAATACGATAATTTCGGTATATTGAACGAAGGATTTAATAACGATGGAGTGAACGATTTAGTATCGGGTCTAGCGGTAATAGAAGGTAGCGTGTATCTTCATACTCTGCCGTCAAAACCAACGGAAGCATTTAGACGAGCTACTCCGAAAATACATTACGTATAAAATAGGGAGGAAACGCTATGTACAAAGAATATCGCATCAAAGTCGAGAAGGATATTCACGGCAGAACTTCGGTTACTGGACGTCCGCAGATGCCAGGATTCCGCTATACAGTGACGGCTGAAACCGATACTAGTGTCGAGAAATTGACGTCAGTAACGAATAAGCCGCTATACGAGGCACTAGACGAGGCACTATCGATCCTGCTAATGTTACTGGCGCAACGTGACGAGCAGGCAATTGTTAAAGTCGTTCATTATACCGTACCTGTAAGCGATGGGCTTAAACGGATGCTAGCGGATAAGTACGCCAGCGAATCGCAATTCGTAAATCTGATACTATAAACGGCGCTCTACTTCTTAAACGGAGGTAGGGCGTCTCTTTTTTTGCTGATTTTCGGTGATAATAACTAATATATGTAATTACGTAGAGATACGTAGAATAGAGCGCTAGAGTCCGATTGACTTGCAACGGTAAAACACGGTCAAACTCCGATTGAAAATAGCGCAATGACGTATGCATTTTAACGTAGATATAACATTAAATAAATACGCGCTTGCACAGTCGAAACATTGCACGCATAGGACACGTTCATTATAGCGGTATATTATATAGAAGAAACTCCGTTTTACTGATGTCCGATAATGCCGAATTTTGCACGATTTTCGCTATATTTTAACGGGCATAACTGTGCACTTTTCGTGTTAGATTACGTTATATTTTTTGCAATTTTAACTCGTCAAAACACGTCAAATCCATCGGAGTACATCGGAGTAAATAACGATAATTTCATGCAAGTTGGCGCAAGTTTTATCGTACATTATCAGACTATAACCGCAAGTTTACTAAAATGACGTAATTAGCTTCGTTTATATAGAAGGAATGCGGATTCTACGGTTTAGTACGCTTTAGTTTATGGTTGCGATTTCTTGCGATTTATCAGGCGACTTGCTGCCGCGTGCGAGAGTCCAAACGCTTTAAACGTGTCCATCGGTTCGATTATCGTACTAGGTCGATGTAAACTAACGAAATATTATCGCAGTATATAGAAGAAAGCCGTAAATGGCGTTTTACATACGTTGTCACTATGAGCATATCGCAGGGTTCAATCAGGCGATCCGTTCACCAGGCGATGCCTTCGAAAAACCGAGGGGTCGCATAACGTTATTATCGAATAGCTATATAGAAGAAACTGCGTAATTATGATGCGACTATTTGCGACTCTACTCGGAACTAGCGCAATTATCGAAGGTTATATAGAAGGAAAGCGAAATAATCAGTTCCGAATAGTTCCGATTTACAAGGTGAGAGGGTCTGGCGTGCGTGTCTCCGATTACTTTGCGTAATCATAACTGTTAAGTATTGACTACGATATGCCAACGTGATAAGATAGCCTTATAAACGTAATCAAAACTCGTAATCATAAATGGAGGCTATCGAATGACACGATACGGCTACGCAAGGGTAAGCGGAACGTCACAGGACTTAACAGAACAGATTGCGAGATTACAAGACGCAGGATGCACCGAGATATTAAGCGAGAAGCATACCGGTACTAAGAAGGAAAGACCGGAGTTCCAACGTGTGCTATCGCTATTGCAAGAAGGAGATACGTTAGTAGTTACGAAGCTAGACCGCTTTG
This sequence comes from uncultured Psychrobacillus sp., assembly GCA_934234185.1. Lineage (GTDB taxonomy): Bacteria > Bacillota > Bacilli > Bacillales_A > Planococcaceae > Psychrobacillus. Next base: position 74,776 of record CAKQHO010000004.1, read on the forward strand.
CTCGTTCGGCAGAGGATGGCATAACGATTATCAAGGCGCTTATAAGACGCGGTGTAAGCGTTCATATACTGAATATGGGCGTAGTAGAGGACACGCAGATAGGTCGCTTGCTTCTTACGATAATGGCAGGCTTCGCGGAGTTCGAACGAGATATGATCGTGGAGAGACTAGCGGAAGGAAAGGCGCAAGCAAAGCAGCGTGACGACTACCGAGAAGGTAGACCGAATAAGTTTTCGAAGAAGCAACTCGACCATGCTATGACGTTACTAGAGACGCATAGCTATACGGAAGTCGAGCGCATGACAGGCATAAGTAAAGCGACACTGACGAGACACAAACGAAAGATCAAAGCGAAGACATGATCGAATGTGGTCGTGTCTTTTTTTATACGGGGGGGCTTGCGAAAATCAAACCGCGCTGTCCTGGTGGCTGAAATTTACGAGCAAAAAATTTTCACTTGGGGGTCAATCTGAATTTAGTTCTTTCTCCTTTTGTAGTATTAACCTTTCTAATTTTGTCCAGCTTTCTTTAAACATTGAAGGATCTTCATTGAAAAATTTAACCTCCACTTTTGAATCATCTTCTTCTTTTTTGAAATCTGTTTCCAGAAGACCATTTAATATACCTAAAGTAATATCAACGTTAGATATAGGGCTGCCAGTAAACAAATCTAGGGAAGTAAAGAGAAAATGTTTTTTGTTAAAATCATCGAGGTGATTAAATTTAAACTCTTCACAGTATTTAGTTAGTATTTTGTAATACGTATAAACTGTTAACTCAATATTCTGCTTAGTGTTCGATTGTTTATCGATTGGTTGGTTGTCGTAAAACAGCTCGTTATCTGACTGTAGCAAAAAGAAATTTTCTATGCTCATATTGCAGTGGACAAATTTTGAGAGAGATCCATAGGTTTCTTTATAAAAAATTAACAAGCCAGTTTCTTTCGCCATTTCCTCTACTGATGGGATAACTTTATATTGCTTGTTGGTTTGGTCAGTATATAGTTGCTTGCAGTCATTTATTATTTGATGACGTTTGTCCCAAAGTTTTGTATTAACTAAGTATTTTACTGGTCGAGAGTTTACTAAAGCGTATAGTAATTGAGCTTGGTCTCTTACTCTTTCTCTAAGGTAGTATTCAAATGAATTAGTCTTTGAAAGATACTCAATTCTAATGAAAATTTCTACAATTTTCCTGGAAATTATCTTTGCATCGTGAACGTGGTTATGCTCTATTAATGTAAAGTATGAATGCATACTTTTATATGCATTTAAAAGCAATAAATTTAATACCCTGTTTTTAGGGTTCGATTCTTCGAATACCATTTCTTTTGATATCTCTGTGCTTATTTTCATAAGGTCTTCATAGGCATCTGAATAGATTTTTGGGTTATTTACTAAATCCCTTAACATCTCTTTTAATTCCTTTTTATCCATATTGTAATACCTCCTATTCCATACCATAATATACCACTACTATATATGAAAAAGGATCTTATTTATAGATTATTTTTAAAGATGCTAAACATAATTGGAAAAGATACCTTGCACAGAAAACACAAGCGTTAATCCTACAAATACTACGTAAGAATATAACGTAATCGTACTGCGATAGCGCATCGAAATATAAGCGATATTGCCTTAGCGATTAATCGTATGGTATACTAACCTACGTGAATCAACGGGGTATTACAAGGGGATTTCGCATTAAATGCGGATAAAGCCAGTGATACCAACGGTTTGAGGCTTACGCTTGCCCCTGTAGTTTAATGGATATGACGTAAGATTCCGGTTCTTGAGATGGGGGTTCGATTCCCTCCAGGGGCGTCACATAGAAAACACGTTAGCCAAATTGGTTAGCGTGTTTTTTTATTTTCAATCTGGATCATTCTGTGGAACCGTCTCCTCATAGAGAGGGCAGATAAGTTGCTGATGTTTTTATCCACCTTCCTATACTACCCAAACCTTGCCAATTTATATCCTCGTATATTTATTATATTGGTAAAATGATGCAGCTAGAACAAGAAATTTTACTGTTATAATTACTTAGTTAACAACTAGAATTGACAGATAAGGTGGTACATAAGGTGAAAAAAATAGTAACAATGCTTTTATCCATCCTGCTTGTACTTGGCCTTCTTCCTAAAGAAGAGGCCCTAGCCGCGTCTTTTACGGACGTGACAAACTACCAGGATGAGATCAATTATTTAGTTTCGAAAAAAGTAATTAATGGCTATCCAGATGGATCATTTAAGCCATTGAATAACCTAACTAGAATGCACGCAGTAACCATGATTTTGCGTGAGAAGGGAATCACAGATCTTACTGCTCCTGATCCAGGTTTTACGGACGTTAAGCCAGGTACTAAAGGATACGAAGAGGTAGCAAAGGCTGTGCAGCTTGGTTTTATTTCAGGTAAAAATGCTGCGAATGGCACGAAATATTTTGATCCACAAGGAACATTAACTAGAGGACAAATGGCAAAAATCCTTGTATTAGGATATGGCCTTCCTATTAATAATAATTACTCTTTTACAGATGTGACAGCTGACAATGGGTTTAAAAGCCAAATCAGCACATTAGCAAGCCAAAATATTACAACAGGCTATGAAGATGGCTCCTTTAAGCCAAACGGGAAAATTACTCGCCAGCATTTCGCTGTGTTCATGGCGCGATTATTAAATGAGAGCTTTAAACCAAAGCCAGCTCCGGCTTCTAAAAAAATGTATGCCCACTTTATTGACGTTGGACAAGGGGATTCCATTCTTCTTCAAACACCAAACAACAAAACAATGCTGATTGATGGCGGTACAAAGGCTGCTGGTTCGAAGGTAGTTAGCTTCTTAAAATCAAAGGGCATTACAAAGCTGGATTATGTAGTAGCTACTCATCCAGATGCAGACCATATTGGTGGGTTGATTGAAGTACTGAAGAATTTTAAAGTGACAAACTTTATAGACCCTGGAAAAACGCATACTACTCAAACCTACCTTGAGTTAATGAAGTTAGTCGATACAAAAGGAATTAATTATACTATTGCTACAACTGGCAGTAAGATTACTATAGATTCTTCTATAGGAGTCCAAGTGCTTCATGCAAATAAAAATGCAAGTGATTCCAACGATGCCTCTATCGTACTAAAAGCTACTTATAATAAGGTATCCTTCTTATTAATGGGGGATGCTAGTACAGAGCTAGAATCTACCATCATGGCTAAATATGACGTAAAGGCAACGGTATTGAAAGCTGGACATCATGGCTCAAATACAGGGAGCTCCGCTAAGTTCATAAGCAAAGTGAATCCAGCTTCTACCATTTTAAGCTATGGGAAAGATAATTCCTATGGTCATCCACATAAAGAAGTGGTCACTAGATTAAAAAATGTAGGTTCTAAAATTTATTCAACCGCTAATTCTGGAACTATTACGGTAATGACAAATGGAACAACACACACCGTGTCGGCGAAGGAATGGACAGGAACTGGAACAGGTTCAAGCACTGGATCAGGATCAGGCAGTACTACTACGCCTACTACTCCTACTACCTCTTCTAACGTCAAGATAGTTAGCAAGGATCTTAGCGCGGAAATAGTGGGAATAAAAAACAATGGTTCTACAAGCGTCAACCTGCAAGGCTGGAAGCTGGTATCAGTAGAAGGTAATCAATCATATACATTTGGCTCTTATACGCTTGGGGCTGGAAAAACAGTATATGTTACAAGTGGTCCTAACGCTAAAACTGGTACTAGCTACCTTAAATGGACCGGCTCGGCTATCTGGAACAACAGTGGAGATGCTGCAAAGCTTTACAATGCTAGTGGTAAGCTAGTAAGTGAAATGAAATAATGACGTGGCTGTAGGTGAACATCCTGTTCGCTTGCAGCTTTTTTATTGCGAACGCTGCGCGTTACGATAATACTCTCACATAACCGCCAAGAGGCTGCTTTATTCCATAAAATAGACACCTATTGCCACAAAGCAATAGGTGTCTATTTTTAGTTTCTATCATGATCTAAAACATGCTTTTTTGTAATCGAAAACGTTACAACGAAGTAGAGGGAATAAATTAATGCGATCACCGTTACAATGAGAACTGATATAGACGTCATACTGAGCTGTTCTTCTAAACCGAGTAATTGGATAAATTGCTCTGAAATAATTGCAACGGGGAGAGCTAATAGAATCGGAACCATAATTGGGAATGCAAAGAAGAGAAGAATTTGCTTTGCCAATGTCGCCGTTTGCATGGATTTCGATACTCCGATCCGATATAAAATACGATATTTTTTCTCATCATCGCTCGTTGTTGATAATGTCTTTAGTGCGAGAATCGCTAATGCTAGTAGTACAAAAACAAAGCCCATATACAACACACCGACGATTAAAATTGCTGAAAAGGCCATGCTTTCAGCACGTTGATAGCTTTTAATCCGATAATCACTTGTCTCGATATTATAATTTTCCATAGGTATTTGATAAGTAAACTCCTGATGTAAAGCTACTGTATCAAAATCCATTGAGGCTAAATCTACAGCATAAGCTGTTTGAGCAAGCTGCATGCCATCAACTACTTCATCCGGAACCACAATAACAAAATATACCCAAGCAAGTGCAGGCAAAATTCCTTTTACATGGCTTAGTTTATATGTCTTCCCATGATGAGAAATCGTTTGACTTGAAAAATCGTAGCTGTCAATTGGACCCATATTCGAGTAGATAGCATATTCATGTTCCAATGTAATCGGCTCTTCGCCGATTGCCTGTAGCAGGATGTTTAAGTCGGATACACGCATATAGGTATCTTTGTCGGTATATCCTTCGTTGTACCACGAGGTGAGCTTTAAAAAGTCGACCTCACCTGTAGTAAAAAAAGGCGTTTCAAAGGAGCGTTCAATAGTGGTGTACTGCCCAATTAATCGTGTCGCCTCCTCAAATGACACTGGTGGATTGGTGCCAGCCTCTTCATTGCCCATTACATCAAATGGATAACGTTTATCGATATTTTCCTCCTCAACCGCCTTATATAAAAAGCCAGTGTTGGCTGCAATTATTGCAAATGATATTAAAAAAGCAAGTAACCCAAGTAACATTGCATTGGAGCTTAAAGATGCACTAAGCTGACGAAGGACAAATTGATTCGTTCCTTTTTGAAGCTTATTGCTCTTTAATAAAACATACATCAAGCTTTTCGCTAACCCGATATGGAAGGTAATAATCGCTATTGCCAGCAAAATGATCGAGATTAATAATTCATTCTCACTATTAGTATTCCCTTTCAAGACTGCCTCAAGAAGAATTGAAAATTTATATAAGGCATACGCAATTGCGGCTGCTGAAACAATTGTTAATACGACAGAAAAAAAGGGCTTGCGCTGCACTTTATTAACCTGCTTTTCTCCATGAATGAGTTCGAAAATCGTCACACGCTTTAAATAAATGCTTGAGGTGATAAACGTCACAGTAAAAATTGCGACCACCATAAGCAGTGTAACTAGGACACCTTTAACGGATAAAAATGTAAAGGAAAAATCATATAGAAGCAGCTTTGACATTAATAACATAAGGCATTGATATAAGAGCGACCCAAATATAGAGCCTGTTAAGATTGCAAAAAAACCTAAAAAACTATTTTCTAGTAAAAACAGCTTCACTATTTGATGGCGTTTCATTCCAAGCGTTAAATACGTGCCAAACTCCCGCTTACGTAGTCGAAGCATAAAGGCATTTGCAAAGCCAAGTACGACTGCGATAATAATACATAAAAAACTAGACAATACAAGCAAGCCAATCGATAATGTTCCAAACGAATCAGCCCTTGCTTGCAGGTCTTCGTTGTAAATCATGTTATTCATCGCGAACATGAGGGAAATAGTCATGGCGATGGTCACGAAATAAATCAAATAATTGCGGAGCTGCCGTTTCATATTGCGAAAGGCTAATGTTTTATACAAGCCCTTCACCTCCAAGCAGCGCCATCGTTGCTAAAATTTCTTCATGCATGGCACGACTTGATTTGTCACCTTTATAAAGTTCATTCCAAAGCTTGCCGTCCTTTAAAAATAGGACACGCTTCGCATAAGAACCAACGAGCGCATCATGCGTCACCATTAAAATAGTGGAGCCTAATTGTGTATTCATCATGGACAATGTATCCATCAGCTTTTTGGAGTTTGTAGAATCAAGTGCTCCTGTCGGTTCATCAGCCAGGATGATGCTTGGTTTTGTAATCAAGGCACGAGCGCAGGCAACACGCTGACGCTGACCACCCGACAATTCAACCGGAAACTTTTTAAGCTGCTCTGTAATGCCGAGCTGGTCTGCAATTTCTCTGCAAAGAACGCCGGATTCTTTAGGTGAAATCCCTTGTAAATTAAGAGGTAACGTAATATTTTCTTCAATTGTTAATGTATCTAATAAATTATAATCTTGAAAAATA
>CAKQHO010000005.1 GCA_934234185.1 uncultured Psychrobacillus sp.
CTCCAATGCACGGGCAATCTTCCATGCAATTAGACAAGCTAGAACAATGGTAGAAAATGACGTCGCAGGTATTATCCATACTACATTAAGAAAGGAATCATCTAATGACTAAAATTGCTTTTATATTTCCTGGTCAAGGCTCACAATCAGTAGGAATGGGACAACAGCTTATTGAAGGTAGCGGTGTAAGAAAAAGGGTTTATGAGGAAGCAGATCAAGTTTTAGGTTTTTCATTATCGAATATTATGCTAGAAGGACCTGCAGAGGAGCTGACAAAGACGTATCATGCACAGCCTGCTCTGTTAACAACTAGCACCATGATAGCCCAGTCTCTTATGGAGGCTGGAATCACACCGGATTATACGGCAGGACATAGCTTAGGGGAATACTCTGCGCTAGTTGCCTCTAAGGCTATTAGTTTCACCGATGCAGTTTCCTTAGTACATCAAAGAGGTTTATATATGAATGAAGCAGTTCCTTTTGGAGAAGGAGCGATGGCAGCCATATTAGGGTTAGATGAGGATTCTTTGAAAGATGTGACAAAGAAAGTAACATCTGAAGGAAATCTTGTGCAAGTAGCGAATCTCAATTGCCCTGGCCAAATTGTGATTTCGGGGACTGCCGAGGGTGTGAGGCTTGCAGCTGAAGGAGCAAAGGAAGCAGGAGCAAAGAGAGCGATTCCTTTAGTAGTTAGTGGACCTTTTCATTCGGAATTAATGAAACCTGCTGCACATAAATTAGACCAAGCTATTGGGAAAGTGGAACTGAGAGATGCAAACCCACCGGTTATTTCTAATGTTACTGCTTTACCAGTAAAGGAAGCAGAAGATTTTAAGGATCTTTTAGTAGAGCAGCTATATTCACCAGTCAGATGGGAAGAATCAGTAAAGCAATTATTAGATTTAGGTGTAACAGTCTTTATTGAATGTGGGCCAGGTAAGGTGTTAAGTGGTCTGGTTAAAAAGATTGATCGCTCGGTTGCAACTTATTGTGTATATGATGAGGAATCTATGCAGCAAGTAATTTCTGAACTAGGAGAGGTTGTTAATGGGTAAATTAGACGGTAAGTCGGTGATTGTTACTGGAGCTTCGAGGGGAATTGGAAAAGAGATTGCTCTTTATCTAGCGAAAGAGGGAGCTAGAGTAGCAGTTAACTATAGTGGCAGCAAGGAAAAGGCGGAGGCTGTAGTCGAAGAAATTCAGGCATTTGGTGGGGAAGCATTCGCAATCCAAGCAAATGTGGATCAAGCAGAGGATGTACAGCAGTTAATTTCTCAGACAATCGAACAATTTGGTTCTATTGATGTTCTTGTAAATAACGCCGGAATAACTCGTGATAACCTGTTGATGCGTATGAAGGAGCAGGAGTGGGATGATGTACTGAATACCAACCTGAAGGGTGTCTTTCTTTGTACGAAGGCAGCAACTAGACCAATGATGAAGCAGCGTAAAGGAAGAATTATTAATATTACCTCTATTGTTGGTGTTGCTGGAAACCCTGGGCAAGCAAACTATGTTGCGGCAAAAGCGGGGGTAATTGGATTAACGAAAACTTCTGCTATGGAACTTGCGAGTAGAAATATTACGGTTAATGCGATCGCGCCAGGCTTTATTACCACGGATATGACGGATGCTCTTCCAGAAGAAGTGAAGGCTCAAATGCTAAGCCAAATTCCGCTAGCTAAATTTGGTCAGCCAGAGGACATTGCTAAGGCTGTTACCTTTTTAGCTTCAGATGATGCTAGCTATATTACTGGACAAACGATTCATATTAATGGCGGTATGTATATGTAAAGCTGGATTTTATAAGAACTAAAGTTTTCTTAAGTACAGTAATCCTCTTTCATCTACACTAAGTTTTTTGTATAATCATTGAGGGGAGGTGACAAATGTGTCAACAGTTTTAGAACGCGTAACGAAAGTAATCGTAGATCGTCTAGGTGTAGACGAAAGCGAAGTAAAATTAGAAGCATCTTTCCGTGATGATTTAGGTGCAGACTCTCTTGACGTAGTAGAATTAGTTATGGAGCTTGAGGATGAGTTCGATATGGAGATTTCTGATGAAGATGCAGAAAACATTTCTACTGTAGGTAATGCAGTTAGCTATATTGAAAGTAAGCAAGGCTAAGAAAGCCACTTAAATTGAATTAATAACAGAGACGTTCTGCTTTATTCAAAAGAATAGGGGTGAACGTCTCTATTTCTTTTTGCACAATGGTTTATAAACAGGTAAACTTAAAAAGATAGACGTATAGCAAGAAAGGCAGATTAGGATGAAAGTAAACCGAAAAAACAGTCATAGTAGAAAATCAGGTTTTCCTGAGCAAGTAAAGCAACAATTTCAGCAGTTCCAAGACCATTTTGATATTCAATTTAACAATTCATCATTATTGTATCAAGCCTTTACCCATTCATCCTATGTGAATGAGCATCGCCGGAAATTTTTTACGGATAATGAACGCTTAGAGTTTTTAGGGGATGCAGTGCTCGAGCTGTCTGTATCTCAATACTTATTCCAACAATATTCCCTTATGAGTGAGGGGCAGTTAACTAAGCTAAGAGCAGCCATTGTTTGCGAGCCTTCCTTGGTTGTATTTGCCAATGAGCTTGGCTTTGGGAAGTACGTATTGCTTGGAAAGGGAGAAGAGCTAACAGGAGGGCGTGAAAGACCTGCGCTACTTGCCGATGTTTTTGAAGCGTTCATCGGAGCCTTGTATTTAGATCAAGGATTAGAAGAGGTCGTTTTGTTTTTAGAAAAGGTCGTCTTCCCTAAAATTGAAACCGGTGCTTTTTCGCATGTGATGGATTATAAAAGTCAATTACAAGAAGTTATTCAGCAAAAAAACAATGGTTCTTTAAGCTACGAAATTGTAGAAGAAAAGGGACCAGCGCATAACCGTACCTTTGTGTCTCGTGTTCTTTTAAACACGAAGGAACTAGGGGTAGGGAAAGGTCGTTCTAAAAAAGAGGCAGAACAACAAGCTGCTAGAATTGCCATTCATGCAATAAAGGATCAAGAACAGGAGGAATAATCGTTGTTCCTTAAAAGATTAGAAATAATTGGATTTAAGTCATTCGCAGACCGAATTGGAATCGATTTCGTTCCTGGCGTGACGGCAGTTGTAGGTCCAAATGGTAGTGGAAAGAGTAATGTAACGGATGCTATTAGATGGGTTCTAGGTGAACAGTCAGCAAAATCTCTTCGCGGAGCCAAAATGGAGGATGTTATTTTCTCTGGAAGTGATTCAAGAAAAGCTTTAAACTTTGCAGAGGTGACCCTCATACTGGACAATACTGACCATAGGGTAGCACTCGATTTTGCTGAAATCAGTGTAACTAGAAGGGTTTTTAGATCCGGTGACAGTGAATATTTATTAAACAAGCAAAGCTGCAGGTTAAAGGATATTACGGATCTATTTATGGATTCTGGGTTAGGGAAAGAAGCCTTCTCAATCATCTCTCAAGGAAGAGTAGATGAAATATTGAATAGCCGCCCTGAAGATAGAAGAACTATTTTCGAAGAAACAGCTGGTGTATTGAAATATAAACAACGGAAGAAAAAAGCTGAATATAAGCTCATCGAAACAGATGATAACCTGAATAGGGTGCTGGACATTCTACATGAATTGGATGATAGAATGGAGCCGTTAAGAATCCAGGCTTCTTTAGCGTCTGATTATTTAACGATGACCACAGAGCTTAAGGATATCGAAATTGCTGTTATCGCTTATGATTTGCGTCACGCGTTACAAGAAAGTGAATCCTTACATAATCAGCTTCACGTTATTGAGGAAGCAAAAGGAAAGCTTACGAAAGAAATAAATAAAATAGAATCAGCTATTCAAGAAAATCGAAAGACTGTAACTACAATCGATGAGAAGCTTGATAGTGAGCAAAGCCTTTTAGTGGAAGCAAGCTCAGAGCTTGAACGCTTAGAAGGTCGTAAACTTCTCCTTGCAGAGAAAAAGCAAAATGCTAGTCAGCAAATAGCTCAATTAAAAAGAGCGTTAGAGGAAGAGCAATATAAACTGGAGTCTTTAGAGACACAACTAGTGCATAATGAGTCATCCAAGAGTGAAAAACAGAGTATGTTAAAGGAGCTACGAGCGAAAAAGCTTCGAATCGAGCATGTGCTAAGTAAATCTGCCTCAGAGGTGGAGGAAGAAATTGAAAGCTTAAAGGCTTCCTATATCGAGCTGTTAAATGAAGAGGCAGCGATGAAAAATGAAATGAAGCATATGGAGCAGCAGCTACAGGTTGAAATGATTTCTTCAGAAAAAATGGTAGAGGACTACCGTGGGATGAAGGAAGAGATAGAAAAGCTGACCATAAGAAAAGATGAGTTAGAGGCTTTTCTTGCTACATGTCAGGAACAGCTTTCAAGCAAGCTTCAAGAATTCAAGACAAAGCGTGAAGCTACTGAACGCTTAGAAGCATCCTATGATGAGCAACAGTCGATGCTTCAAAAGGCTTATCAAATGAAGCATCAAATGCAGGCACGGAAGGATTCCTTGGAGGAGCTAGAATCCGAGTTTTCAGGATTCTTTCAAGGGGTTAAGGAAGTGCTGATTGCTAGGGATAAAAAAGAGTTAACTGGTATCCACGGAGCAGTAGCAGAGCTAATTCAAATTCCTACCGAATTTATGAGTGCAATTGATACAGCTATTGGCCAGCAATCGCAGCATATAATTACAGACACTAGTCAAGATGCACGTGTCGCGATTGAGTGGCTTAAACGCAAACGGGTTGGGCGAGCAACGTTCCTTCCCCTCGAGGTAATAAAACCAAGGAAGCTAAGTGAACAAACGCTAGCACCTATCAAGCAGCATCCTGCCTTTGTTAATACGGCAGATCAGTTAGTTAATTACCATTCCCATTATAAAACCATCATTGAAAATATGCTGGGAAACATCATCGTTGCAAAGGATTTAAAGGGAGCCAATGAAATGGCAGCCCGCTTGCAATATCGTTATCGATTTGTAACCTTGGACGGAGATGTAGTAAATGCCGGTGGTTCTTTAACCGGTGGTTCTTCTAAGCAGCAATCCTTTGTCTTTACAAGAAAGGCAGAGCTAGAGCAATTAAACGATAGGCTGGTTGAGCTAGAGCAATCGGTATTAAATGCGGAAGCTTCTGTCATCTCCAAAAAGCAGGATCTTGTGCGTCTGAAAACCGAGCTAGAAGAGGCACGTATACAGGGAGAGAACTTAAGAGAAGAGGAGCATAAACTCTTATCGGAAACAAGAGAGTGCACAGCTATTCTTACTCGACTTTCCAATCGCTTGCTTGAATATGACGAAGTGAAAATGGAGAAGAGCAATCTTCAGGAAAACCTAGTTCGTAAAAAAGAGCAGACAGAAACCCGTAGTGTGGAGATACAGCAATCGCTTACTTCCATACAGCAAACAATTGATCAGCTTCAGTTATTGAAGCAGCGATCGATTGAAGAAAAGGATAAATTCCAAAATGAGCTTGGTGAGCTGCTTGCAACGATTGCCGTGGTAAATGAACAGGTTACCCAGCAGGAAAAAGAGAGAACCCAGTTAACCGTGGATCAAGAGAAAAGTATTCAGAAAATCAGTAGCCTGCAAAAGGAGATTGCCTGGTACGAAAATGATGATCATGGTGGACAGTCTCCAGAGGAGCTTGCCCAGTTAATACAAGAACTTAAAGAGAAAAAAGAATACCTGCTAGAGCAGATTCAGGCTGGTAAAGCAGGTCGTATTGAGCTCACCCAAATGATTGCAAGAAATGAGCAAGCATTGAAGCAGCTGTTACAAGAGCTTTCCGTCCATTCCTCAAATGAACGTGCGATAGAGCTCAAACTAAGTAAGCTAGAGGTAGAGGCTCAAGCACTGCAAAATCATCTGGATGAAACGTATGAGATGACCTTGGAGGAAGCAGAAAAAGATTATCCATTTAAAATGGAGGAAGAGCTCGCCCGGAAAAAAGTGAAGCTGTTGAAGCGCTCTATTGAAGAGTTGGGTCCTATTAATCTAGGATCGATTCAAGAATTTGAGCAAGTAGCGGAAAGACATACTTTCTTGACCGAACAACGGGAGGATCTTTTATCTGCACAGGAAACATTGCATGAGGTTATTAGAGAAATGGATGAAGAAATGACTATTCGCTTTGAAACGACCTTCCATCAAATTCAGCGCCACTTTAAGGTTGTATTCCGTCAACTGTTCGGTGGTGGTCAAGCGGATTTAGTATTAACGGATCCTTCTTCTATGTTAAATACTGGAATTGATATTGTAGCCCAACCACCAGGTAAAAAGCTGCAAAATCTGTCGTTATTATCTGGAGGAGAAAGGGCACTCACAGCAATTGCATTGCTATTCTCGATCCTTCATACAAGACCTGTTCCTTTCTGTATTCTCGATGAGGTGGAGGCGGCTCTTGATGAAGCAAATGTCACTCGCTATAGTGATTATTTGAAGAAATTCAGCCATGATACTCAGTTTATCGTTATCACACATCGTAAGGGTACGATGGAGGGAGCAGACGTGCTATATGGAATCACCATGCAGGAATCTGGGATTTCTAAGCTTGTTTCTGTAAAATTAGAAGAAGAACTAGTAACGTAAAGGAGTTTTTTTATGAGCTTTTTTAAAAAGTTAAAAGATAAAATGCTTGGCTCGTCTCCAGAGGCAGAGCAAACAGTAACTGTCACGAATAAATTTAAAGAAGGTCTTGCGAAAACACGCAATCAATTTACCTCTAAGGTAAATGACCTTGTTGCTAGATATCGCAAAGTAGATGAAGACTTTTTTGAAGAGCTGGAGGAAATCCTGCTGCAAGCAGATGTAGGCTTTGAAACAGTGCTAGAGCTGATGGATTCACTTCGCTTCGAGGTACAACGCAAAAACATCAAGGATACTGCCAGCATACAATCCGTGATTTCTGAGAAACTTGTAGAAATCTATCAGGCTGGCGAGGAAGATATTACGACTCTTAACCTGGAGCAGGAGGGACTTTCCGTTATCCTATTTGTAGGGGTAAATGGTGTTGGAAAAACAACAACTATTGGAAAGTTGGCTCATCGTCTAAACAGCGAGGGGAAAAAGGTTATCCTTGCAGCTGGAGATACATTCCGTGCCGGGGCAATTGACCAATTGCAGGTATGGGGAGATAGAGTTGGTGTAGAGGTCATTAAACAGGCTGAAGGCTCAGACCCAGCGGCAGTTATGTATGATGCTATCCGTGCAGCTAAATCGCGTAAAGCAGATGTGCTTATCTGTGACACAGCTGGACGACTTCAAAATAAAGTAAATCTAATGAATGAGCTAGAGAAAATTCATCGTGTTATTTCAAGAGAGGTTCCGAATGCACCTCATGAGGTACTGTTGGCTCTTGATGCTACTACAGGTCAAAATGCGCTAGTACAGGCACAAACCTTCAAGGAAGCAACGAATGTAACTGGAATCGTTCTGACCAAGCTAGATGGCACTGCAAAAGGTGGTATCGTTTTAGCGATTCGCAACAAGCTCCACATCCCAGTGAAATTTGTGGGACTAGGTGAAAAAATGGATGATCTTCAGCCGTTTGATGCGGAAAAGTACGTTTACGGTCTATTTGCTGACGGCCTTGAGCTTGAGGAAGAAAAAGAAAACGAATAACGTGAAAGCTAATGTATTGCTGCATAAGTAAGACAAGTAAAAATACTTGACAGTAAATGCATTTATGCATAAAATGAGATTATAAGAATAGCTTATTTTTTCGGTACTGGTTGCTGATGTATCCAGAGGAAGGAAATCACGTCGTAGGACAATGTTTTCTAAAAAAACATCCTATCGGTCTCCTAGGAAAGTGTCAGCCAGAAGCGGACGACAGCTGCTTGTATTCTATAAAAGTAATCCGCAATTAGAAGGACATTGGTAAAGGAGAGATGGGAAATGATTGAAAAAACAACTAGAATGAATTTTCTCTTCGACTTTTACCAGGCATTATTAACTGATAAACAACGAAGCTATATGGAGCTATATTACTTAGACGATTTATCCCTTGGGGAAATTGCGGAAGAATACAATATCTCCAGACAGGCAGTATATGATAATATTCGCAGAACCGAAGCGATGTTAGAAGAATACGAGGAAAAGCTAAATCTATTCTCGAAATTTGAAAATAGACAAGAGACTATTGAACAGCTTCTAAAATTGGCTAAGGATAATTCAGTGAATGAACAGCTTATCCAACTTATTGATCAATTAAAAGAATGGGATTAGGAGGCGAACATGCATGGCATTTGAAGGATTAGCAGAGCGACTCCAAGGAACGATTCAGAAAATCAAAGGAAAAGGTAAGATTTCTGAAGCAGACGTTAAAGAGATGATGAGAGAAGTCCGCTATGCACTGTTAGAGGCGGACGTTAACTTAAAAGTCGTGAAAGAGTTTGTTAAAAACGTTTCCGAAAGAGCTGTTGGTCAGGAAGTAATGAAAAGCCTCACACCTGGTCAGCAGGTTGTCAAAATAGTAAAAGATGAACTGACTAATTTAATGGGTGGAGAGCAAAGTCAAATCTCCTTCTCTACAAGACCTCCAACTGTCATTATGATGGTGGGCTTGCAGGGTGCAGGGAAAACAACCACTACAGGGAAGCTGGCTAATGTACTACGTAAAAAGTATAATAAAAAGCCTTTGTTGATTGCTGCTGATATTTATCGACCAGCAGCTGTTAAACAACTTGAAACATTAGGTAAACAGCTTTCCTTGCCTGTATTCCAATTAGGTACAGATATTTCGCCAGTAGAAATTGTGAGACAGGGTCTAGAAAAAGCGAAGGAAGACCATAACGACGTAGTCATTATCGATACTGCCGGTCGACTTCATATAGACGAAACGCTCATGCAGGAATTGAAGGATATACGCGCACTGAAAGAGCCAGACGAGATATTCTTAGTCGTGGATGCTATGACTGGTCAAGATGCGGTTAATGTCGCAAATAACTTCAATGAATCTATCGGCATCACTGGCGTCGTTCTGACGAAGCTAGACGGCGATACTCGAGGTGGAGCTGCTCTATCTATTCGTTCTATCACTCAAAAGCCTATTAAATTTGTAGGGATGGGTGAAAAAATGGATGCCCTAGAGCCATTCCATCCTGAACGAATGGCTTCTCGTATTTTAGGAATGGGAGATGTAATGTCTCTTATCGAAAAGGCGCAGGCCAATGTGGATGAAGAGCGTGCGAAGGAATTGGAAGAGAAATTTAGAACACAATCCTTCACATTGGATGATTTCCTAGAGCAACTTAGCCAAGTGAAGAAAATGGGACCTCTTGATGAAATTTTAAAGATGCTTCCTGGCGCTAACAAAATCAAAGGGCTTGAAAATGCTAAAGTGGATGAAAAGCAAATGGATCGAGTAGAAGCTATCATCTATTCGATGACTTCTCAGGAAAAAGTTACCCCTGAGATTATTAATGGTCCAAGGAAAAAACGCATTGCCAAAGGATCAGGTACGTCAATCCAGGATGTAAATCGTTTGCTGAAGCAGTTTGATGATATGAAAAAAATGATGAAGCAAATGACAAGCATGAGTCAAAAAGGGAAGAAAAAGATGAAAATGCCAGGTTTGGATTCCCTATTTAAGTAATTTTTTAAAAATAAATAAGGTGTTAAGAAAAAACACTTTACAAACATCTAAAAGCTTGATAATATACTATCTTGTGTGAAACTATTCGGAGGTGCAATAAAAAATGGCAGTTAAAATTCGTTTAAAACGTATGGGAGCTAAAAAATCTCCTTTCTATCGTATTGTAGTAGCAGACTCTCGCTCACCACGTGATGGTCGTCAAATTGAAACAGTAGGTACTTACAACCCACTTACAAAACCAGCTGAAGTAAAAATTAACGAAGAATTAGCGTTAAAATGGCTTCAAGATGGTGCGAAACCATCTGACACAGTACGTAACTTGTTCTCTGAACAAGGAATTATGGAAAAATTCCATAACGCAAAATTCGGCAAATAATCGGAGGGTACAATGTGGAGCAGCTGATCGAAGCAATCGTAAAACCATTAGTTGATTATCCAGATAATGTTCAGGTTGGCAAAGAGGAAAGTGTAAACCGTATAGTTTATAAACTTTCTGTTCATCCTGAAGATATGGGAAAAGTAATTGGCAAACAAGGTCGCGTAGCGAAATCTATTCGAACTATTGTGTACTCAGCAGCAGGCAGTAACCAGAAGAAAATATATGTCGACATTTTGGATTAACTTCAATCTGTAATTGTACAAAAAGGGAGAACAATTTGTTCTTCCTTTTTTGTAGAATAAGAAAGGTAAATACAGCGCCTTTCTCCTCGAGCTAATATGGGAAAGCAGTGGTAGCTAGAGCGCTGCCTCCTCTCTTTCCCTTATTAGCTTTTGTAGGCAGTTAAAGAAGCTGTTGCTTTTCCAAGTAGGAGGATGATTGGAATATGGAATGGTTTAATGTTGGGAAAATCGTTAATACCCATGGTATCTGGGGGGAAGTTCGTGTTATATCTACGACCGATTTCCCAGAGGAAAGGTACCAGGAAGGCAATGAGCTCACCCTGTTTAAGGCAGATGGTTCAAAGCCGATAAAAGTAAAGATTACAAGTCATCGCAAGCATAAAAACTTTGACCTGCTAACCTTCGAGGGGTACGGTCTATTAAAAGAAGTGGAAGGCTTTAGAGATGCTATTTTAAAGGTTTCAGACAAACAGCTTTCTGAGCTGGACGACAATGAGTTTTATTTTCATGAAATCATTGGTTGTACTGTTGTATCCACCGAGGGAGAAACTATTGGTACCGTAACAGAGATTTTACAGACTGGTGCCAATGATGTGTGGACAGTTCAGCCTGAAAAAGGCAGAGCACACTATATTCCCTACATTGAGGATGTAGTAAAAGATGTGAATATTGAAAGCAAAAGAATCACGATTGAAGTACTAGAAGGTTTATTATCATGATGAATATTCACATTCTTTCGCTGTTTCCGGAAATGTTTGAGGGTGTCTTCAACTCTTCCATCTTGAAAAAAGCGCAAGAAAAGAATGAGGTTTCTATCGACGTAGTCAACTTTCGTGAATATGCAGGTAATAAGCATAACCAAGTCGATGATTATCCGTACGGTGGAGGAGCGGGAATGGTATTAAAGCCAGAACCGATATTCCATGCGGTAGAGGCATTACCACCTAATAACAAGAGACGTGTCATTCTGATGTGTCCGCAAGGAGAGCGCTTTACCCAAAAGAAAGCCGAGGAGCTTGCAAAGGAAGAAGAGCTTGTTTTTATTTGCGGCCATTACGAGGGCTATGACGAGCGTATCAGAGAGCATTTGATAACTGATGAAATCTCTATCGGAGATTTTGTTTTGACTGGTGGAGAGCTTGCTGCTATGACTGTCGTAGATAGTGTCGTTCGATTGCTACCGAATGTTTTAGGCAAGGCAGAATCCCACGAGCAGGATTCTTTTTCTACTGGACTGCTTGAGCATCCTCATTATACGCGTCCAGCAGAGTTTAGAGGACATAGAGTACCAGACGTCTTAATGTCCGGAAATCATGCCAACATAGAGAAATGGCGCAGAGAACAATCCCTAAAACGTACTTTGCAAAGAAGACCAGATTTGCTTGAAGATGCTAACTTTTCAGAGGCAGATCAAAAGCTCTTAAAAGCCTTAAAAGAAAAGTAAATTTAACAGATTTACTAATTGCATCCTAGGTGTAGTTGTGTTATATTTTACTATGTACTTTTATGTGAAGTACTGATTTTGGGTGTTCCGCTGCAACGACTAGTGTGTAAGAGCATTCTATATAAGGAGAGAAAATGATGCAAAACATTATTTCAGAAATCACAAAAGATCAATTACGTACAGACCTACCTGACTTCCGTCCTGGGGACACAGTTCGTGTTCATGTGAAAGTTGTAGAGGGTACTCGTGAACGTATCCAAATGTACGAAGGTGTTGTAATTAAACGTCGTGGAGGCGGAATTAGCGAAACTTTCACAGTTCGTAAAATCTCTTCCGGTATTGGTGTAGAGCGTACTTTCCCAGTACACACACCAAAAATTGCAAACTTAGAAGTTGTACGTCGTGGTAAAGTTCGTCGTGCTAAATTGTACTACTTACGTGACCTACGTGGTAAAGCTGCTCGTATTAAAGAGCGTCGCTAATAAGAAAAATAAATGTTGTAGTGAAGGTGGCGACACTTTTGCTGCAACATTTTTATTTTTATGATAAGAAAGTAGTTATGCAATTTGTGATGATGCGGTGGAATCTCTAAAAATGAAACAACCCTTTCATACATAGTATAGAAAAGAAGAGACAGGGAATTTATAAAAGAGAAACTCTTTTCTTTTTGCCACCACATGAAATTCCCTGTACAATAAAGATAGTAATCAAAGGGGGTAAGTTGATGGAACAAGTAAAAAAAGAGAAGAATGAATTATGGGAATGGTCTAAAGCATTACTGATAGCATTTGGATTAGCCGCAATAATTCGTTTCTTTTTGTTTACCCCTATCGTAGTAGACGGAGAATCCATGATGCCTACATTAGAAAATGGGGACCGGATGGTCGTTAATAAGATAGGGTATATGGTAGGAGAGCCAGACAGATTTGATATAGTAGTATTTCATGCTCCTGAGCAAAAAAACTATATAAAACGTGTAATCGGGCTTCCAGGCGATCATATTGAGTTTAAAAATGATCAGCTTTTTATCAACGGAAAAGTAGTAGATGAGCCGTATCTTGACCAATATAAAGAAGAGATAGACGATGGAACTCTTACAGAAGATTTCACCTTAGAGGAAAAAATAAATATGGAGAAAATCCCGGAAGGACATATTTTTGTCATGGGAGATAACCGAAGATATAGTAAGGACAGTCGTCATATTGGCCTAGTTGCTATTGATGAAATTATTGGCAGCACGAATTTTGTATTTTGGCCAATAGAGGATTTTGGTACAGTAAAATAATTCTCTAGAAGAATATAGGGTATCAAAAATCGCAACAAACAGAGATTCTACCTGCGGAAATCATCCGTAACTAGAATTCATGAAATGAAATGAAAGAAATTAATTACAGCTCAGCTTTTAAAGAGTTTGTTGTTTGTTTAGAAGGAGGAGCACTATGACAATTCAATGGTTTCCAGGTCATATGGCAAAGGCAAGAAGAGAAGTTACCGAAAATTTAAAGCTGGTCGATATTATATTCGAGCTAGTTGACGCACGTTTGCCTCTTTCCTCTAGAAATCCCATGATTGACGATGTCATCAACCAAAAAACACGCCTGCTTATTTTAAACAAAATGGACATGGCAGATGCGACGCAGACGAAAAATTGGATAGCTTATTTTGAATCAAAAGGTATGCCTACAGTGGCAGTAAACTCTTTGGAGGGAAAAGGTCTCCAAACCATTTTCAAGACCGCTAAAGAGCTTCTAAAGCCCAAATGGGACCGAATGAAAGAAAAGGGTATGAAACCAAGAGCGATAAGAGCAATGATAGTTGGAATTCCGAACGTCGGCAAATCTACGCTCATTAACCGTTTTGCAAAGAAAAACATCGCAAGAACAGGTAATACACCCGGAGTGACCAAGCGTCAGCAATGGATTAAGGTAGAAAAGGAAATTGAATTACTAGATACACCTGGTATTCTTTGGCCAAAGTTCGAGGATCAAGAAATTGGCTATAAACTCGCGCTTACTGGTGCAATCAAGGATGCAGTAATAAATATGGAAGACCTTGCAGTTTACGGTCTTCGCTTTCTATCCACTCATTACCCAAACCGTATGAAAGAAAGGTACGGTATTGCGGAGGTAAGTGAACAGCTAGTCGAAACCTTTGATCATATCGGAAAGCTTAGAAAGTGCTATGCTGGTGGCGGAGAGATAGACTATGATCAAGTGGCAGAGCTAATTGTTAGAGATATTCGAAGCCAGCATTTAGGCAGTTTAACCTTTGATTTTATAGAAAAAGATAAATAAGAAATGAAAAAGGGGTATCCAAAAAGTAAAACTTTCTGGATACCCCTTCATCAATACTAGTGTTGGTGGACCAACAGTCGTGTAGAGTTTAGATGGAACTTTCTCGAATTTTTTGAGCAATAGCCGATACATAGAGTAAGAATTGGGTAAAGTGGTGAAAACGATGAATTTACAAGAGATGAAGGACAAACTAGAAAAGACATTCGAAATAGAGCCGTGGATCCTGGAGTTAGAAAAGGATACGAGAGCAGGGGCAAAAAAGCTATTAGAAAGCTGGAATAAAAAGCGAGAGCTTGTGTTGCTTACACGGGAATTACATCAGGAGAAGGTGGACTATGACCGAAGCTACACAAAAAGTCGAAATGATTTAGTTGCCGGGGTAGACGAGGCAGGGAGAGGTCCACTTGCAGGACCCGTCGTTACTGCTGCAGTCATTCTAGCTGAAAATACCGAGAGGCTAGTGGGATTGAATGATTCGAAGCAATTATCCAAACTCAAAAGAGAAGAGCTAGCAGCAATTATAAAAGAGGTGGCAATTAGCTATTCTATTCATTTTCAATCTGTTGAAAAGATTGATCAGTTAAATATTTATGAAGCGACAAAGCAATCGATGGTAGAGGCAGTTAATACTTTAGAAGTCAGACCACATGTTGTTTTGGTGGATGCTATGAAGCTTCCAATAGAAATAGAGACACACTCTATTATTAAGGGAGATGCGCTAAGCTTAGCTATTGCCGCTGCTTCTATTCTAGCGAAGACTGCAAGAGATCAATATATGGAGAACCTTCATGAAGAATTTCCTCAGTATTTATTTCACAAGCATGCAGGGTACGGAACTAAAGAGCATGTAGAAAAAATAATGGAATATGGTCCAACCGAGCATCATCGGAAAACGTTTGAACCGATTAAATCACTTTTACTGAAAAGCGAGGTGAATGTATGAGCTATTCTTCCTTTTCTTCTATTACTGGAAATCATAACTCCTCTATTCAGCCTAGTACACAAGCTGCTATGAAGGAAGGACAAGTTGTTCATGGGACCATTAAGCAACTATTTCCTAACCAAATGGCAGAGGTGCAAATAGGTGGGCAGAGAGTAGTGGCAAAGCTAGAAGCACCGTTGAAAGCTGGTGATGCTCACTTTTTTCAAGTAACGAAAGGAGCCCCCGAGGTTCAATTAAAGGTTGTAACTGGTCCGCTTGGGAGTGGCCACACACCTGCTCAGCAGGCACAGCAGCTGCTTCAAGCGATGAATATGAATAAGTCGGTAGAGTTACAGGCGATTACGCAATTTTTTCTAAAAGAGCAATTACCTATTTCTAAAGAATTATTATTACAGGCGGAGCAGCTACTAAAACAATTACCACCGGGAACTACTATGAAGGCGGCCCTAGAAGCAATCCAAAAGATGATAGATATTAAAGTACCCCTTACTTCTGAAATGTTTCTTACTGTTTTAAGCGGCAAGTCAACTCAAGGTATGCTATCCTTGGTCCATCAGTTCAAGGACAGCTTACAGCAAGAAAGCACATTGCCTACTATACGTAAAAACAATATATTAGAAAGTCTACAAAAGTTAGAGGAGCCATTCCGTTTGCCACAGGCTGGGGCTCTTTTAGGGAAGCAAATTTCCACACTCCTTGACTCAAAGGCAACCTTAAATACCCAATTACCAATTTTGCAAGCTTTAAAGGAAGCTTCCGTTCTACCTCCTCATTCGACTATCAGCTCCTTGGTAGAAATAAGCCAGGCGATGAAAGGGACTGCTGGAGAGCTGGTTAGCAAATTTCTACAAACGAACGACGTTGTCCCGCTTAAAAACTGGATACAGGAGCAACCTCTGTTAAGCACTGCGCAAAAAGAGGAGTTATGGAATGTTATTCAGCGTATAAATAGTCCAAAAACTCTTCAAGATACCTTATTAAGAGTGTTTTCAGAGCAAAGCCAGCAAGCAATCTTCATGAAAGATAGTCTTGGCTTTACCCCAAGGGAGCACCTCTTAAGCCTATTAGGTAAAGGGGAAGCGAGAGAAGGAATGCAACAAGCATTAACACAATTAACGCAGCTAGGAAAGACAGCCCCCTTTATCAGCATGAGTCAGGCAGCAGAGGAATTAGTAGTTAATCAATTAGATGGCAAAGCAATGGAACACGCCATGAAAGAGGTATTGCGTTCTCTTGGCTTTAGCTATGAAGGAAGATTATCCGAGGCTCGTGAGGATGTAAGGCAGGTCTCTAATCAGCTCAAGCCCCAACTAGTAGAAATACTCCAGCATTCACAGATATCCTCGTCATTTAGGGATGCAGCAGAGTCTTTATTGGGTAGGATGAATGGTCTCCAACTATTATCTGGAGAGAATGGTGCACAGCATCAGCTCTTAATGCAAGTTCCACTCGAATTGTTTGGGAAAAAATTGGATGCCACATTGGAGTGGAATGGCAGAATGAAGGAAGATGGGAAAATAGATGCTGATTTTGCTCGCATCCTCTTCTATTTACAATTAGATTCACTTGCTGAAACTGTAGTGGATATGCAGGTTCAAAATAGAGTGGTATCCATTACTTTATTCAATGAGCATCAGTATCTTCAAAATATGGTAAATGAATTAAAGGATCATTTGAAAAAGGGGCTGGCAAGTGTTGATTACAAGCTTTCCGGTGTCTTCGTGAAAAACTTTAAAGAACAGCAGCTGTCTTCCAAGTGGAAGCAAAAGTCGCAGGAGATAGTGGCTCAGGGAGTAGATATACGGGTATGAATGAGGAAAAACACCAAAGAAAAGAAGCTATTGCGCTCACTTATAAGCCAGGGCTAGATGCACCTACTGTGATAGCAAAGGGAAAAGGAAAAATTGCTGATAATATCTTAGCGAAAGCAAATGAGCATGATATCCCCATTCAAGAGGATGCTAGCTTAGTGGAACTATTGGGGAAGCTGGATATCAATCAGTCTATACCAGAAGAGCTATACCTAGCAGTAGCAGAGGTTTTTGCTTTTATTTACAAAATCGATAAGAGAATTCCTAAATAACCAAAATACGGCACAATGTCCGAATATTCTTTGATTTGTATAATTATCATACTTTTGTGGACAAGTTGTGACAGCTTTATTACAATAATAAAGGTAGTAAATATGTTTGACATTTGATGGGAGGATGTAAAATGAATATCCATGAATATCAAGGAAAACAACTCCTTAGACAATATGGGGTGGCAGTTTCGAACGGAATTGTTGCTTTCTCACCTGAAGAGGCAGTAAAAGCAGCGAAAGAGTTAGGAACTGATGTAATTGTTGTCAAGGCTCAAATCCATGCAGGTGGCCGTGGTAAGGCTGGTGGAGTTAAAATTGCGAAAACGTTAGATGAAGTACGTGAGTATGCAAAGGAACTTTTAGGGAAAGTTCTAGTAACTCATCAAACGGGTCCTGAAGGAAAAGAAGTAAAACGCTTACTTATTGAAGAAGGAAGCGATATTAAAAAGGAATATTATGTAGGTCTAGTATTAGACCGTGCAACTTCTCGTGTAACATTAATGGGCTCTGAAGAGGGTGGAATGGACATCGAGGAAGTAGCAGCTAATACTCCTGATCGTATTTTCTATGAGGAAATCGACCCGGTTGTTGGCTTAACAGGATTCCAAGCACGCCGTATGGCCTTCAATATGAATATTCCTGCCAAGCTTGTAAACAAGGCAGCTATATTCATGTTAGGACTATACCAGGTATACAAAGAAAAAGATGCGTCAATCGTTGAAATCAATCCACTAGTTGTAACAGGGGATGACAACGTATTGGCATTAGATGCAAAATTTAACTTCGATAGCAATGCTCTTTACCGTCATAAAGACATTTTAGAGTTACGTGACTATGATGAAGAAGATCCAAAAGAAATCGAAGCTTCTAAATATGATTTAAGCTATATCTCTTTAGACGGAAATATCGGCTGTATGGTTAATGGTGCAGGTCTTGCGATGGCAACGATGGATACAATTAGCTATTATGGCGGTTCTCCCGCAAACTTCCTTGACGTTGGGGGCGGTGCTACAGCTGAGAAAGTAACAGAAGCGTTTAAAATTATCTTAGCTGATCCAAACGTAAAAGGTATCTTCGTAAATATCTTCGGTGGAATTATGAAGTGTGACGTAATCGCAGAGGGTGTTATCATCGCTGCGAAAGAAGTAGGACTTCAAGTACCATTGGTAGTGCGTTTAGAAGGAACTAACGTGGATTTAGGGAAGAAATTATTGAATGAATCCGGATTAAACATTAATGCAGCAGATTCAATGGCAGACGGTGCACAAAAAATCGTTAATCTTGTAGGATAAGAAAGGCAGGGACATAGAATGAGCGTATATATTAATAAAGATACTAAAGTAATTGTTCAAGGAATTACGGGCTCAACTGCTCTTTTCCATACAAAACAAATGCTTGAATATGGTACAAAAATTGTAGCTGGGGTTACTCCTGGAAAAGGCGGTACAGAAGTAGAAGGCGTACCTGTATTCAATACAGTAGCTGATGCAGTGAAAGCAACAGGTGCAAATGTATCTGTAATTTACGTACCAGCACCATTTGCTGCAGATGCAATTCTAGAAGCTGTAGATGCTGAGCTAGATATGGCTATTTGTATCACTGAGCATATTCCTGTATTAGACATGGTAAATGTTAAACGATACATGGAAGGCAAGAAAACACGTTTAGTGGGACCAAACTGCCCAGGTGTAATCACTGCTGACGAATGTAAAATTGGTATTATGCCAGGATATATTCATACAAAAGGACATGTAGGAGTAGTTTCTCGTTCTGGTACGTTAACATATGAAGCGGTTCATCAATTAACACAAGCTGGAATTGGTCAGACTACTGCTGTAGGTATTGGCGGAGACCCAGTAAACGGCACAAACTTCATCGACGTTCTAAAAGAATTCAATGAGGATGAAGACACTTATGCGGTAGTAATGATTGGAGAAATCGGTGGTACTGCAGAAGAAGAAGCTGCTGAATGGATTAAAGCAAACATGAAAAAACCTGTTGTTGGATTCATTGGTGGACAAACTGCACCTCCTGGAAAACGTATGGGTCACGCTGGAGCAATCATATCTGGTGGACAAGGTACAGCTGAAGGGAAAATCTCAGCAATGAAGGAAGCTGGCATGAAAGTTGCTGAAACTCCTTCTGTTATTGGTGAAACATTAATCGAGGCAATCAAAGAAGCGGGTATTTACGACGCTTGTAAAACACATTAATAATCATTGAGAGTTATTGTACGGCTAGTGCCATGTAGATGTGACTAAGCACAAGCAATATAAAAAGGGTGTCCCGAAAGTAACTACTTTTTGGACACCCATTTTACAAATAACGAACACTTTAACCATTATGGGAGGAATTCAATGGAAGAATCGAAGTTTTATAGTCATTTGCTCGCCCTGCATTATATATTCCCAGCACCACTTCAGCAATTATTCCCTCTAATTAAAAACACCGCTAACCTTTCCAATATGCATGAAGTTACCCCAAAAACTATCTCAGAAAACTGTAACGTAACTTATAAAAAAGCGACTAATATATGTACTCTATGGAAGGAATATAAACATGGCAATCTTCATGAAATTTATGAACAAAATCAAATTATCCCCATTCTCTTTACAGATTCGAGATATCCGAAAAGCCTCTTGCATTTGTATGATCCTCCAGCTGTATTATACGCAAAAGGAAAAATAGAGCTTTTAAATAACAATAAGAAAATCGCTATAATCGGTTCTCGCAAAGCAACTGACTACACAGCTAAGAGTATAGAACAAATTCTTCCTCCATTAATAAAGGAAGACTATGTCATTGTTAGCGGACTAGCTAAAGGGGCAGATACAATGGCTCATCAAATTACTATTCTCCAAAAGGGGAAAACTATTGCAGTCTTAGGTTCAGGCTTTAATCATATATATCCAAAAGAGAATGGCAAGTTATTAGAGAAAATGTCGAGCCAGCAGTTGGTGATAACAGAATATCCCCCATATATGTCCCCTAAAAAGTGGAATTTCCCTAAAAGAAACCGAATAATTAGTGGTTTGTCGGAAGGTGTCGTTATTACAGAGGCAGAAGTTAAAAGTGGTACAGTTTCCACGATGGAGCATGCACTAGAGCATGGAAAAGAAATTTTTGCAATCCCTGGACCTATATTTTCTCCTCTATCCTTAGGACCAAACCAGCTGATTCTAGAGGGGGCTAGACCTATTTGGGATGGTCAGCAAATACTAGAAGAATTACAAAATAGAAAAGAAAAAAATAGATAGCAAATGAAAAGTCTTGCATTTCTCAGAAAACTGTTATACATTTTGCAACAGGTATTTGTTTTGAGTAAGAAGCGAGTTACCTTCTATAAGGAGGCACATCTATGTCGGATTATTTAGTAATAGTGGAATCGCCAGCAAAGGCAAAAACAATAGAAAGATATCTTGGCAAAAAGTACAAGGTGAAGGCATCTATCGGTCATATTATAGACTTGCCTAAAAGCCAAATGGCCGTAGACGTTGAAAATAACTACGAACCGAGATATATAACCATTCGAGGAAAAGGTCCTATTCTACAAGATTTAAAAAGTGCTGCTAAAAAAGCAAAAAAAGTATATCTAGCAGCCGATCCCGACAGAGAGGGAGAGGCAATTGCTTGGCATTTAGCAAAGGCTTTGAATGTGGATTTAGAGTCAGATTGTCGAGTGGTATTTAATGAAATTACAAAAGACGCTATCTTAGAATCATTTAAACAGCCAAGACCTATCGATATGGATTTAGTCGATGCACAGCAGGCGAGAAGAATACTTGACCGCCTTGTTGGATATAACATTAGTCCGATTTTATGGAAGAAAGTGAAAAAGGGTCTTTCAGCTGGACGTGTACAATCCGTTGCATTGCGTTTGATCATTGATCGAGAGAGAGAAATTGAACGATTTATTCCAGAAGAATATTGGTCTATAGAAGGAAAGTTTGAAAAAAACAAGAAATCCTTTAGTGCAATGTTCTATGGCAAAGAAAAAGAAAAAGCAACTCTTTCAAACGAGGATGAAGTGAAGGCAATCCTGAATGTAATGAAAGGAAATAGCTTTGAGGTTACAAACGTAGTAAAAAAAGAAAGAAAGCGTAATCCTGCTCCTTCCTTTACAACCTCCTCATTACAACAAGAGGCAGCAAGAAAGTTAAACTTTAGAGCAAGGAAGACGATGATGCTTGCTCAGCAGCTATATGAAGGAATAGACCTAGGAAAAAAAGAAGGAACCGTCGGGTTAATCACCTATATGCGTACGGATTCTACAAGGATTTCGGAAACTGCAAAAGCAGATGCGGAAAGCTTTATCCAAAGTCAATATGGTCAAGAGTTTGTTACAGCAAAGAAAAATGATAAGCAGTCTAAAAATGCTCAGGATGCTCATGAAGCGGTAAGACCGACTAGCGTAACAAGAACCCCTGATTCATTGAAAAGCATTCTCTCAAGGGATTTATATAGACTTTATAAGCTAATTTGGGAGCGCTTTATAGCTAGTCAAATGGCATCCGCGACATTAGATACGGTTGCAGTAGATTTAAAAAATGGAGATGCTATTTTTAGAGCAAATGGATCTCAAGTGAAATTTCCCGGCTTTATGAAGGTGTATGTAGAAGGAACCGACGACCAAACGGATGATAAGGATAAGTTACTTCCGAAGCTGGAGGTCGGTGACAAGGTAGATGCGCTAGAAATAGATCCGAAGCAGCATTTCACACAGCCACCACCAAGATATTCTGAGGCTAGGCTAGTAAAAACCCTTGAAGAGCTAGGCATAGGTAGACCATCTACTTACGCTCCTACACTGGATACTATTCAAAAAAGAGGATATGTGACGCTAGAAACAAAGCGCTTTATTCCGACGGAGCTTGGAACCATTATCCACGAGCTGGTCTCGGAGTTCTTTCCAAATATATTGAACATCGAGTTTACAGCGCAAATGGAAAGAGATTTAGATAGTGTGGAGGAAGGACTTGTTCCTTGGAAGGAAGTTATCGATGGCTTCTATAAGGACTTTGAAAAGCATGTGAAGCATGCCGATGCCGCAATGGAAAAAATCGAAATCAAGGATGAGCCAACGGGAGAGGACTGTGAGCACTGTGGTTCTCCAATGGTTTATAAGCTTGGAAGATATGGGAAATTCATGGCCTGCAGTAACTTCCCAGATTGCCGAAATACGAAAGCAATCGTCAAAGAAATTGGGGTAACTTGTCCTACATGTAAAGAAGGGCAAATTGTAGAGAGAAAAAGTAAGACAAAGCGTGTTTTTTACGGTTGCAATCGATATCCGGAATGTGATTTTGTTTCGTGGGATAAGCCTATCAGCAGACCATGTCCTAAGTGTAACGAAATGCTCGTAGAGAAAAAGCTGAAAAAAGGAATACAAATACAATGTGTTGCGTGTGATTATAAAGAAGACCCGCAAAGTTAAGAAAGAAGGATTAGAATATGACTGAAATAGTAAACGTTATTGGTGCTGGTTTGGCTGGAAGCGAGGCTGCATGGCAAATAGCAAACAGAGGTGTAAAGGTTCGCCTTTATGAAATGCGCCCAGTTAAACAAACTCCAGCCCATCATACAGATAAATTTGCTGAATTGGTTTGTTCGAATTCACTTAGAGCAAATAATTTAACGAATGCAGTAGGAGTGATCAAAGAGGAGATGCGTATGCTGAACTCCTTGATCATCCAGTCTGCTGACAATAGCAGTGTTCCTGCTGGAGGTGCTTTAGCGGTAGATCGACACGATTTTGCGGGGCGTGTGACCGAATCGATTCGAAACCATCCGAACATTGAAATCGTCAATGAAGAGGTAACAGAAATTCCGGATGGTATTACGGTTATTGCCACTGGACCTTTAACCTCACCAGCTCTAGCAGAAAAGGTGAAAGAAGTGACAGGGCAGGACTATCTATATTTCTATGATGCTGCTGCACCTATTGTAGAAAAAGACAGCATCGACATGGATAAGGTTTATTTGAAGTCCCGCTATGATAAAGGGGAAGCTGCTTATCTGAACTGTCCAATGACGGAAGAGGAATTTAACCGATTTTATGATGCTTTAGTAGAGGCAGAGGTTGTACCTTTAAAGGAATTTGAAAAAGAGATTTATTTTGAAGGCTGTATGCCTGTAGAAGTAATGGCTGCACGTGGAAGAAAAACATTACTATTTGGACCGATGAAGCCAGTAGGTTTAGAGGATCCGAAAACAGGTAAAAGACCATATGCCGTAGTACAGCTGCGCCAGGATGATGCTGCAGGAACTCTTTATAATATTGTTGGCTTCCAAACTCATTTAAAATGGGGTCCACAAAAAGAGGTGCTGCAACTAATCCCTGGTTTAGAAAATGTAGAAATCGTTCGATATGGTGTTATGCATCGAAATACATTTATCAACTCTCCGTATGTTCTTAAGCCAACCTATCAGCTGAAGGAAAACCAACAAGTTTTCTTCGCTGGTCAAATGACTGGAGTAGAGGGATATGTTGAATCAGCAGGCAGTGGCTTACTTGCAGGGATAAATGCTGCAAAGCTTGCTAAAGGGGAAGAGCTAGTAGTGTTCCCAAGTGAAACAGCCTTAGGAAGCATGGCTAGATATATCACGGAAGCAAATCCAAAAAATTTCCAACCGATGAATATTAACTTTGGGTTGTTCCCAGAGCTTCAACCAAAAGTAAGAGATAAAAAAGAAAGAACGGAACAGCTTGCAAACAGAGCGCTTACAACAATTCGAAATTTTATGAAAAATACATCGATATAATTGATTTTGGCCTCTTAAAAGTTGTATACTTTGAGAGGCCTTTATATTGGCGGTATGGGAGCTGTTACGATGATTGGAATGGAAGAGCTACATTCTTTTATTACACATATACAATTAGAAAAAAACTATTCAAATTTAACCGTACAAGAATACAAAAAGGATATTGAGTATTTTTTAAGCTTTTTAGAGCAAGAGGGTGTAAACGAGTTAAATGACGTGGAATATATCCATGCAAGGCTTTTTATAACGAAGCTCTATGATGAGCATCTTGCTAGAGCAAGTATCTCTAGAAAAATTTCTGCTATTCGTTCTTTTTTTAAATTTTTAAATAAAGAATATAATATTCGAGATGATGCATTTCAATCTCTTTATCATCCTAAAAAGGAAGCGAGACTGCCTCAGTTTTTTTATGAGGAGGAGCTTACGATCCTATTTGAAAAAAATAGAGGAACTGATTCCTTATCAATCAGAAATACAGCAATCCTTGAATTGTTGTATGCTACAGGAATTCGAGTTAGTGAGCTTATTTCAATAGAGTGTAAACATATAGATAGTAGCTATGGTGTTATTCGTGTGATGGGAAAGGGTAGAAAAGAAAGGTACATACCTGTGGGAGATTATGCGCTAGAGGCCGTGGAGGAATATATTTCTACTAGCAGACCTAAGCTAATGAAGAACACTAATCATTCCTTTTTATTTGTGAATAATAGAGGGAATCAACTCACAACAGATGGAGTAAGGTATATACTGAACAGCATGATTAAAAAAGCTTCCCTACACAACACCATTTATCCTCATATGCTTCGTCATACCTTTGCAACGCATTTGCTTAATAATGGTGCAGATTTAAGAAGTGTGCAAGAATTGTTGGGTCACGCGCATTTATCCTCTACTCAGGTATATACGCATGTAACTAAAGAGCACTTACGAAAAACTTATATGAATGCCCATCCAAGGGCCTAAAAGCAGGAGGGATTAGATTATGGGGCAAATCCATGCAACAACGATATTTGCGGTAAATCATAATGGTTCATGTGCCATGGCTGGAGATGGTCAGGTAACACTAGGGAACCAGGTAGTAATGAAGCATACTGCCAAAAAGGTAAGACGATTATTTAATGGCCAAGTGGTCGCTGGCTTTGCAGGGTCTGTGGCAGATGCCTTTACTCTCTTTGAAATGTTTGAAGGGAAATTATTAGAGTACAACGGTAACCTACAAAGGGCTGCGGTTGAACTGGCAAAGCAATGGCGTGGAGATAAAATGCTAAGACAGCTTGAAGCTATGCTACTAGTGATGGATAAAACTAATTTATTATTAATCGCAGGTACTGGAGAAGTGATAGAGCCAGACGATGGGGTCTTAGCAATCGGTTCAGGTGGGAACTATGCTCTAGCAGCAGGCAGGGCCTTGAAGAAATTTGCAGGAGATAACCTTACTGCAAAAGAAATTGCGACAGCTGCATTAAATACAGCTGCCGATATATGTGTTTTTACAAACCATCAAATTATTGTGGAGGTAATAGGTGATGACGAAGGAAACTAATTTAACTCCAAAACAAATAACTGAGCATTTAAATAGATATATAGTAGGCCAGGAAACTGCCAAGAAGGCAGTGGCAGTTGCCCTACGTAATAGATATAGAAGACAGCTTCTGACAGATGACATTAGATCGGAAGTAATACCAAAGAATATCCTGATGATTGGGCCAACGGGTGTTGGAAAAACAGAAATTGCTAGACGAATAGCAAAACTGACAAAAGCTCCATTTGTGAAGGTGGAGGCAACGAAGTTCACAGAGGTAGGATATGTCGGTAGAGATGTAGAGTCTATGGTTAGAGATTTAGTAGAAGCTGCAGTGCGTATTGTAAAGGAAGAAAAAATGGAGGAAGTAAAGGATCAAGCTGAAAGATTGGCTAATGATGCCATTGTGAAACTTCTAGTTCCTTCTTTGAAAAAGAAAAATTCTGGTCAAAATCCGTTTGAAGCTCTTTTTGGAGGGAAAATGGATGACGATAGTTCTGAAATTGATGATACAGAAATACGTATAAAACGTTCTCAAATTGCCGAGGATTTAAGAGACGGCAAATTAGAAAATGAAATCATTACTGTAGAGGTTACAGAGCAGGCACCTTCTATTTTCGATGCTATACAGGGTGGCGGTATGGAAAGCATGGGAATGAATATGCAGGATGCCCTTTCAAGCCTAATGCCTAAAAAGAAAAAGAAGAGAAAGATGAAGGTAAAGGATGCTCGCAAAATTCTTACACAAGAAGAAGCAGGCAAGCTGATTGATAACGATGAGCTATCTCAAATAGCAATTGAGAAAACAGAGCAGTCAGGCATTATCTTTATTGATGAGATGGATAAAATAGCAAGCCGAAGCGGAGGTAGCTCTTCTGCAGACGTTTCACGAGAGGGTGTGCAGCGTGATATTCTTCCTATCGTAGAGGGTTCTACGGTTACAACGAAATATGGAGCAGTGAAAACAGATTATATTTTATTTATTGCTGCAGGAGCCTTCCATATGTCTAAGCCCTCTGATTTGATACCGGAGCTTCAAGGACGTTTCCCAATTAGAGTGGAGCTTGAGAAGCTTACAAAAGAAGATTTTGTTCGCATATTAAAAGAGCCACATCACTCTCTGATCAAACAATATGTAGCATTGCTTGAAACAGAGGGAGTTTCCATTACCTTTACAGAGGAAGCGATAGAGCGTATAGGGGATATAGCTTATCAAGTGAATCAGGAAACAGATAATATCGGAGCAAGAAGACTCCATACGATTCTTGAGAAGATCTTAGAGGAGCTGTCATATGAAGCTTCTGACATTTCTCCCGCTCAAATCCAGATAACTCCTGCATATATTGACTCTAAACTTGACAATATTGTGAAAAACAAAGACTTATCGCAATTTATACTGTAATATAGGAATGTTGTTACTTTCAAAAACAATTAAAAACCTTTAGAATATTAAAATAAATATGAAAATTATATGGAGGATTACTTATATGAACCTTTTAGACAAAACACGTAAAATAAATTCAATGCTACAAGCATCTGCTGGGAAACCAGTAAACTTTAAAGAAATGGCAGCTACTCTAAGTGACGTAATTGAATGTAATGCATTTATCGTTAGCAGAAAAGGGAAATTGCTTGGCCATGAAGTGCATCAGCAAATCGAAAATGACCGTATCATCAAAATGATGGAAGAGCGCCAATTTCCAGAGGAGTATACAAAAAATCTATTCCAAATTAACGAAACATCCTCTAACTTAGATGTATATAGTGAGCATTCGGTTTTCCCAGTAGAAAACAGAGAACTATTTAAAGAGGGCTTAACTACAATCGTGCCAATTATTGGTGGGGGAGAGCGTTTAGGTACTTTAATCCTTGGTCGTCTTCAAGCTAAGTTTGGCGATGATGATTTAATTCTAGGTGAGTATGGAGCGACAGTAGTAGGTATGGAAATCCTTCGTGAAAAAGCGGAAGAGATTGAAGACGAAGCAAGAAGCAAAGCAGTAGTTCAAATGGCTATTAACTCATTATCTTATAGTGAGCTTGAAGCTATTGAGCATATTTTTGAAGAATTAGATGGCAATGAAGGCTTACTAGTTGCTTCTAAAATTGCAGACAGAGTTGGTATTACACGCTCTGTGATTGTCAATGCGTTACGTAAGCTTGAAAGTGCTGGTGTCATCGAATCTCGTTCCCTAGGAATGAAAGGAACGTATATCAAAGTATTAAATGATAAGTTCTTAAACGAGCTTGCACAGCTTAAATTAAGATAATAGAACATAGAGGAACTAATTCTGGAGCTATCCGGGGTTGGTTCTTTTTTTTATGGAAAGAAAGATTTACCTATTCTTACGTTATGCAAAGGAACGTGAGAAAGGAAAGGTTCGAAAATTTATAGAGGAGTGATCGTCGCTCTATACTTGTTTTTTATATCGTTGACATTCCGGTGGCAGATACCTTTCGCGTGCATTGGCTCAGACCAACAATGCTGGCTAGGAAAACGTTAGCGAAGCCTCTGTTCCCTCACTGCTGTTGTTTAGAGCCAACCATCATTCCATACCTCCCCTTCGATACTCCGTAAGTATTCCTTGTAGACGCTGCAGAGCATATATGGTGTGCAATTTGAACTGAATGTGTAGTCATTTGGAGAAATATGCGAATTATATTGCTCCTCGTTGCAATATAATCCCATTTCCTTAAGTCTTCGTGATTGCATTTTTCGTCAATACTTTGCTTTACTTTTTACAATATTACTTTTAATGGTTATATAGGGAAAAAGTACATAAAAAATACAAAGAGGGACTATTTTCCACTACATATTTTACAAAAAAAGTAAAATAACGACCTTATTCGACAAAAATGACACATACCATTTATTTTTATTATAAAAAAAGGTCGAATTACCTATAAAAATTGTAAAAATAGAATAGACACTAAGTTATATATTCATTACAATTAAATTATTATGATTTTGATAGAATTTTACTAATAGAGAGATATTAAGGTAGGATACGGAGTGAGAATGGAATGAGTCTTTTCGGAGGGACAATTAGCAATTTAGAACGAGGTTTGGATTTTTCTGCGGTAAAACAGAAGACAATCGCGCAAAATATAGCAAACGTCGACACGCCGAATTATAAAGCGAAAAGTGTAAGCTTTGATACGTACTTAAACGAGGCAAAGGGAATGACTGTTTCAGCGTATCGGACAGATAAGAAGCACTACGATTTTAGTGTAAGCGCAGGTCAATCGAAGGTGTTCGATTATGCGAACTTCAGTTACAAAAGTAACGGCAATGGGGTAGATATGGATAAAGAGCAGGCGAATCTTGCTACTAACCAGCTTTACTATAATGCGTTAGTTGACCGAGTTAGCGGCAAACTGAATACGCTTCAAACGGTTATTAAAGGAGGAAGATAATCATGTCTATCTTTCATGGGATGAATACGACAGCTTCTGCACTAACTGCCCAGCGCCTAAGGATGGATATTATTTCTTCTAATATGGCAAATGCGGAAACAACAAGGGCAAAAATGGTGGACGGAGAATGGCAGGCATATAGAAGAAAAACAGTTACCTTGCAACCGATAGAAAATGGAGGCTTTTCAAACTTCCTAAATGTCGCAATGGGGACTAGTAGTAAAAATGGAACAGGTAATGGAGTTAAGGTAGCGGGTGTAAAGGAAGATACAGAAACCCCATATAAACTTGTATATGATCCAACCCATATAGATGCTAATGAAGAAGGGTATGTAGAAATGCCTAACGTAGATCCATTGAGAGAGATGGTAGACCTAATCTCTGCAACAAGGTCATACGAGGCTAACGTTACAGTATTTAATGCGAATAAGGCTATGCTGTCCAAAGCGCTCGAAATTGGAAAATAAGAAAGAAGGTTTAATGTAAAAATGGCAATTGAATCAGTTTCAATGTTTAATACTTCTCAATTAAATTCTGTATCTGCTCCAAAGATTAGCCCAGCACAAGCACAGCAAAACTTTGGGGACCTACTAAAGGGAGCGATTGACTCGGTCAATGAAAGTCAAAAGGCTTCTGACGTAGCTACAGAAAAACTAATCAAAGGTGAAAATATAGAGCTGCATGACGTCATGATTGCTTCTCAAAAAGCAAGCATTACATTAAATGCAACAATGGAAATTCGAAACAAAGTGGTCGAAGCTTATCAGGAAATTATGAGAATGCAGGTCTAACACTCTCGGTTATTAGAGGATTACAAGCCGAAATATTCAACATAGCCGGAGGACAATAATGAATGAAAGAATAAATAACATCACTCAAAATATTACTGGCTTTTGGAAAAGCCGAACAAAGGCTCAAAAAGGCACAATTATAGGTAGCGTATTGGGAGTAATAATATTAGCAGCTGTTCTTACCTTCTTTATGAGTAGAACGACCTTTGTTCCTTTGTATTCAGATGCATCCCCTTCTGAAATAGGAAGAATTAAGGAAACATTGGATGCTCAAGGTGTTCCTAACGAGATAGCGGCTGGCGGAACTTCTATATTAGTGCCA
The DNA here is from genome assembly GCA_934234185.1 of uncultured Psychrobacillus sp. Taxonomy (GTDB): domain Bacteria; phylum Bacillota; class Bacilli; order Bacillales_A; family Planococcaceae; genus Psychrobacillus. The sequence continues at coordinate 29,794 of CAKQHO010000005.1, forward strand.
GAAGGTCAGGCAGAAGCATTGCTAGTGCAAATGGCTGCGGAAGGTTTCCCGCAATCAGGAATGATTGATTACAGCTTTTTCTCTCAAAATGCTGGATTTGGTATGACAGACAATGAGTTTAATGTATTAAAGCTTGCATCTATGCAAACAGAGCTTGCGAACCTTATTAAAAGTGTAGAAGGAGTAAAGGATGCGAAGGTTATGATTACTTTACCTGAAGAGGGAGTATTTCTAACACAAAGCAACCAAACAGCTAGCGCTTCCATTGTCCTTAATACGAAGCCGGGGTACCAATTTACTGAACCTCAAATCACATCTCTTTATAATTTAGTAGCGAAATCGGTTCCGAACTTATCAACTGACGATATTGTGATGATGAATCAGTATTCCGAGTATTATGACCTTAATCAGGCCGGCAGCGGTACTGGCGGTTCAGTTGCTACAGACCAAATGACCTTGAAGAAAACAGTAGAAAGAGATCTTCAACGTCAAGTACAAACTATGCTTGGCACATTAATGGGACAAGACAAAGTAGTTGTGTCTGTAACTACAGATATCGATTTTAAAAAAGAAAATAGAGAAGAAAATCTTGTAGAGCCTGTGGACACGGATAATATGTCAGGAATTCAGTTAAGCGCACAGCGAATTTCAGAGACGTTCACTGGGAATAACCCAGCAGCAGGAGGGACGCCACAATCTGGAGACCCTACGGATAACTCTACTAGCTATCTAGAAGGCTCTTCTGCAAATGGGGATTATGAACGTATAGAAGATACTATTAATAATGAAGTCAATAGAATACGGAAAGAAATTGTAGAGAGTCCTTACAAAATTCGTGATATTGGTATTCAAGTAATGGTAGAACCGCCAACTCCAGAGGATGTCAATTCTCTTTCAGATGGTGTTCAGGAGGATATAGAGCAAATTTTAGCTACTATTATCCGTACGTCCATTGATAAAGGTGAAGCAGGAGAGCTAACGGAGCAGCAAGTACAAGATAAAATTGTTGTTTCTGTACAACCTTTCAATGGGAAAAATAAAGTAACAGCAGATGCAAACGCAATAATTCCATGGTGGATATTTGTGATAGGCGCGATCCTGCTTGCTGCAATTATTCTTCTTGTATTCTTCATAGTTCGCTCAAGAAGAGTTAGCCAAGAGGAAGAGTTAATTTTTGATGTACAAAGAGAAGAATTGAAAATTGACGATATTAATGATGAAAAAGAGACAGAAGCTACATTAAGACGAAAACAACTAGAGAAAATGGCGAAGGATAAGCCAGAGGATTTTGCTAAATTGTTACGTACTTGGATAGCTGAGGATTAATGGAGGAAAAAGCCATGACTAAGAAGGAGAAGGGGCTTACTGGCAAGCAAAAAGCGGCTCTTCTATTAATTTCATTGGGACCAGAGGTATCAGCTTCGATTTATAAACATTTAAATGAGGAAGAGATTGAACGCTTGACCCTAGAGATATCCGGCGTAAAACGAGTAGAGCCGGAAATTAAAGAAGATATTATAGAGGAATTTCACCATATCGCTTTAGCGCAAGACTATATCTCCCAGGGCGGGATTGGATATGCTAAAACAGTTCTTGAAAAAGCTCTTGGTAGTGAGCATGCCCAAGCAATTATTAACAGACTAACCTCATCGTTGCAGGTAAGACCGTTTGATTTTGCTAGAAGAGCTGAACCAACTCAATTATTTAACTTTATCCAAAATGAACATCCACAAACAATTGCACTTATATTATCTTATTTAGAGCCTCAGCAGGCAGGAGTGATTTTATCGTCCCTGCCACAAGAGGTACAAGCAGACATTGCAAGAAGAATCGCAACCATGGACTCTACATCGCCAGAAGTCATTAGTGAGATAGAGTCGATTTTGGAAAGAAAGCTGTCTTCAACGGTTACCCAGGATTTCACAGAAACAGGCGGCGTAGATGCAGTAGTAGAAGTGTTGAATGGTGTCGATCGAACGACAGAAAAAACGATTCTCGATGCACTGGAGATACAAGACCCAGAGCTTGCTGAAGAGATTAAGAAGAGAATGTTCGTATTCGAGGATATTGTTACATTGGATAACCGTTCCATTCAACGTGTTATTAGAGATTGCGAAAACGAAGACTTACTTTTATCTATGAAGGTTTCAAGTGATGAAGTAAAGGAAATTATTTTCCGAAACATGTCTGCTAGAATGGCAGAGACGTTTAAAGAGGAAATGGAGATTATGGGGCCAGTTCGTCTCCGTGACGTTGAGGAGGCACAAACTAGAATTGTGTCAGTAATCAGAAGGCTGGAGGACTCCGGAGAAATTATTATTGCTCGTGGTGGAGGGGATGACATCATTGTCTAGGATTTACCGAAACATACAGTTAGAGACGTCCTCTGAACAAGCAAAGCAAATTAGTATAAGAGACCTCTATCTAGAGCAAGCCTCAGAGGATAATGGGGAAGCAATAGCTGAAAATTTACTCAATCAGAGAGAAAAAAACATTGCTATGCAAGAGAGTTCACTTGAGCAAAGACATAAACAGCTCATAGAACAAGAAGCATCTATCCAATCTTTTATACAAGCGGAAAAAGAAAAATGGCAATCAGAAAAGCAGGCATTACAGCAGGAGGCTTATGAAGAAGCATTTACCCAAGGAATTGAAGAGGGGCGTGCAAAAGGCTTCGCGGAGCTCCAAGAAGTTCTTCAGCAAGCAAACGCGGTAATGAGCGATGCATATGAAAATGCCGCTAGCTATATTCAACACCAGGAGCAAGTGATCCTAGAGCTGGCGATTAATGCAGCAGAAAGAATTATAGGGCAAAAGCTAGCGGATAGCCCTGATTATTTTCTTTCGGTCGTAAAGAGAGGCTTGAAGGAAGCGAGAGAGATGAAGGAAATTAAAATCTATGTTTCCCCTTCTTTTTTCTCACTTGTTTCGACTAACAGAGAGGAACTTGCAGCCATTTTTCCTGTAGATGTACCATTTATGATTTTCGTAGATGAAGAGATGAATGAAACAGATTGTTATATAGAAACAAACCATGGTCGGATAGTAGTTAGTATAGATGAACAATTAAAAGAACTGCGCAGAAAGCTTGTAGACATCTTAGAGAGTATGGAGTGAAACAGATGAAAGCAAAAGACTTAGTCCAGCATATTTCCAAAATGCCCACCTTTAAAAAGTTTGGACGTGTTAGCCGGGTAGTTGGATTAATGATTGAGTCACAAGGGCCTGAGAGTTCCATAGGTGATGTCTGTAAAATTCATATTAACTCTCCAAAGAACGGTCATTCTGTCATCCTTGCAGAAGTAGTAGGCTTTCGAGAAGAAGTGGTAGTTTTAATGCCTTATACAAATATCCGTGAAATTTCTACCGGTTGTTTAGTAGAGGGGACGGGTAGTCCATTAGAAGTGAAGGTAGGACCTGAGCTCATCGGTAAGGTGCTTGATTCAATGGGGAATCCCATTGATGGGACGAGCCTTCCGAAAGGATTGCGTACGGTTGGTACAGAGCAAGATCCACCAAACCCTCTTACTCGTCCGCCTATACATGATCAAATAGAGGTAGGGGTTAAAGCTATCGATGGGATTCTCACAGTAGGCAAGGGTCAGCGTGTTGGGATATTCGCTGGTTCTGGGGTAGGTAAGAGTACCCTTCTAGGGATGATTGCAAGAAATACCAACGCAGATTTAAATGTCATCGCTCTTATAGGAGAACGTGGCAGAGAGGTACGAGAATTTATTGAACGGGATCTTGGGAAAGAAGGCTTGGCAAAAACCATTGTAGTTGCTGCTACGTCAGATCAACCTGCTTTAATGAGAATAAAAGGAGCCTTTACTGCAACCGCTATTGCCGAATATTTCCGTGATAAAGGATTAAATGTAATGTTAATGATGGATTCGGTCACACGTGTTGCAATGGCCCAGCGAGAGATTGGATTAGCAGTAGGCGAACCGCCAGCAACGAGAGGGTATACCCCTTCTGTCTTTGCTATTTTGCCGAAGCTGCTTGAACGAACAGGTACCAATCAGCAAGGGACGATTACTGCATTTTATACGGTATTAGTTGATGGGGACGATATGAACGAGCCGATTGCTGATACTGTACGAGGCATATTAGATGGTCATATTGTACTCGATCGTGCATTAGCAAATAAGGGACAATTCCCTGCCATTAATGTATTAAAAAGTATTAGCCGACTAATGAACCATATCTCAGAGGAACAGCATGTGAAGGCTGCTGAACGTTTAAGGGAACTATATTTTACTTATCAAAAATCCGAGGATCTAATAAATATTGGTGCCTATAAGCGTGGTACTTCCAAAGAAATAGATGAAGCAATCCAATATGAACCTTTAATCACGGCATTTTTAAAGCAAGGCTATTTAGAAAAGATTTCCTTTGAAGAAAGTGTCAGTGAATTAGTGAGTTTATCAGGTGGAGGTTCGTAATGGTTTCATTTCAATATAAATTTTCAAAAGTGCTAACTGTAAAAGAACAAGAAAAGTCTGAAACAGAAATTGCCTATAAAGAATCTGTAAATGCTTTTGAAAAGGTCGCAACAGAACTATATAACCTTCTGAAAAAGCGAGAGGATACGCTAGACCAACAAAACAGTCGACTTAGCAATGGACTTTCGGTTGATGGTATACACCATTATGTTCACTATTTAGATGCGTTGCAAAAGAGAATTGAAATACTTCAAAAAGAAGTAATTCAGGCCCGCACCAAAATGAATTGGTATGAAGAGCGACTTTTAGAAAAATCCTTAGAGGTTCGTAAGTATGAAAAAATAAAAGAAAAAGATCTAGAAAGCTATCAGATGGAACAGCAAAGACTAGAATCTATCTTTTTAGATGAAATATCCTCGTTAAAGTTTCAAAACAAAGAGATTAGGTGAGTAAAGTATGGCTAAACCCAAAAAAGTGAATAAAAGTACACAAGTTCATCATTCTGAGTCAACCAAAATAAGTAAGGTAAAAATGTTTTTCTATTGGTTTATCATACCATTCTTGTTTGCTTTAGCTCTCTTATTAGGCTTTGCTCAAATTACTAATGTTAATATTTTTGAAAAAGCGAAAGAGCTATCTAGTTTTGGACAAGAAGAAGATAAGGTAGACGAGGCTAAGAATAATCGTCTAGAAGACCGGGTTGTTACTTTACAAGCTGAAATTCAAGAAAAGGAAGTTCAAATCGATCGACTGCAGCAGCAAATGGAGAAGTCGAAGCAATCTAATGAGTCTCTATTGATTGAACAACAAAGATTGTTAGAAGAAATTGAAAGTTTGCAAAGACAAAAAGAGGGCTCTAAAAGAGAATTTACAGAAGTGGTATCCACCTTTGAAAGTATGTCCGCTAAAACTGCTGCACCAGTCATTACGAATATGAGCGATGCAGAGGCCCTAAGGATATTAACTAGTCTTAAGCCTGAAACAGTAGCCAAAATATATGAAAAGATGTCGCCAGAGGATGCCGCAAAATATGTAGAACTCATGTCTCAGCAATAATGCTAGTAACTTTGAAGGGAGGTGAAACAATGAATATCGCAGCAGTGACAGCACAAAACAACATAGTTATGGGCTCCACTAATCAACCAATGAATAAACAAGCTTTCGGTCAAGTATTTGGACAGCTTATATCAAGTCCTCTTGTCCAAACGGAGTTGAATGAACAACCTTCCGTGACAGATGAGCTGCTTTCTCTTTTAAATCTAAGCTCTCTAGAAGAGCTAGAGGAATTAGTAAACGAAAACCCTGTTACTGTAGACAAACTGCAAGAGCTGTTTTCTGATTTAGTGGAGACTGATTCGTCAGACGTAGAAGCTATAGAAGATATATGGGATGTATTAGCTGGAATCCTGGTGCAGTCAAACAAGTTACAGGAATCCATTGTAGCAGCTGTTCAGCCTGGTCAAATAAAGAAAGAGCAAGCGATTCAGATGGTAGAGCTATTAAAAACTATTCAATTAACTGGTAAGAATTCAGATTTGACGATGAAACAGGAATCTTCCTTGTTCGATCTTACTCAGTTATTGGAGTCAATCAAAGAAGAAATCACAAGTAATGTGAAGGCAGAGGTGCCATCTTCGCTACAGGCAATTAAAGCGTTACAGTCACAAAAACATCTTCTAAAGATAATTTCTCAACCGATTACTACTGACCCAGTAGTAGAGGTAAAGGAGATCATAAGTACTCAGGGGCAAGTTTCAAGTCTTACGCAAACTAAGGTAGACACAGTAACGATTACCCTTCCAACAGAGAAGTCGTCTCAATCAGAGGAATTTGTCAAAGAGCTGCAAAAGCTTATGAACAGAGTCCAGCTTGGTCAGACTGGCGGGACAAATAGATTAGTCGTAAAGCTGTATCCTGAGCAATTGGGAACTGTCCGCATAGAATTAATTCAAAAAGACGGTGTGCTAACTGCTAAAATGCTAGCGAGCACGGCACTTGGAAAAGAACTGTTAGATACGCATTCATCACAATTAAGAAACGGTTTAGCTGGTCAGAATATCCAACTCGAAAAGCTAGAAGTTAGTATGGCTTTACAGGATACAAGTAGGCAAGAACGTCAGCAAAGCTTCGATGGTGCCTTTAAACAGCAGCATCAGCACCAGCAGGAGGAAGAACAGAACAGTCAGGAAGATGTTCCCGTGTCGTTCCAAGATTTACTAAATGGAATAGAGGTATAAGAATGACTACTTATCAACCAATTACTAGTAGTATGTATTTGTCTCAACAGCAAACAACTAGAACTACTGGAAACGGGTCACTAGGAAAAGATGAATTTCTTAAAATTTTGATGGCTCAGCTCCAAAATCAAGATCCTACTAATCCGATGAAGGACAATGAATTTATCGCTCAAATGGCACAGTTTTCTTCTTTAGAGCAAATGACTAATATGACTTCGGCGTTTGAAAAATATGCAGAGGCACAAAATCAAACCCAAATGATTCAATATAGTAATTTTGTCGGCAAGGAAGTAAAGTGGCACGAAATAACAGATAAAAAGAATGATAAGGGTGAATTTATCATTCAAGAGGGTACAGGAGCAATAACAGCAGTCAGATTTGTGGATGGTGGAGTAGAGTTTACATTAGCAGACGGAAAAAAAATTACACCAGGTAATATTTCCGAGGTTATGTATTCCAGTGGCTCCTCGAATAGTCTAGTGGACGCTAGTATGATGATTGGCAAAACAATTGACTATATGGTGGGAGAAAGCACAAGCTCAGGTACGATAGAATCCGTCTCAAAGAAGGATGGAAAAATAGTGTATAACCTTTCGGATGGAACTTCTGTTAGTGCAGAACAAATAACATCTATAAAATAGAACGGAGTTAGGGCGATGGACAAAATGATGATTAATCGAGTCCCTCTGCAGCCAGTAATCCGTCAGCCTATTTCAACCAAACAAGTTACTTCGCCAAGGCAAACGTTTTTGCAGCATTTACAGGATGCTAAGGAAAGCACACAATTGAAGGTTAGCAAGCATGCAAGCCAGCGCCTAGCTGAACGGAATATTCATATATCCGATGCCCAGTGGCAGCTTGTAAGTGATAAGGTTTCGGAAGCACGATTGAAGGGTGTCAATGATTCCTTAGTGTTGATGGATCAAGCAGCATTAATTGTCAGTGCAAAAAACTCGACGGTAATTACTGCAATGGATCGCAGGGAAGCGACAAATCAATTATTTACAAATATAGATGGCACTATCGTGCTAGGATAGCAGGACCTATATAGGATGCTATGTGCTGTGGAATGAAAGAAGCAGCACTTAATTTGAAGGGAGAAAATAAGAATGATTCGCTCAATGTACTCAGGTATTTCAGGTATAAAAAACTTTCAAACGAAATTAGACGTAATAGGTAATAATATTTCCAATGTAAATACGTACGGATTTAAAAAAGGACGTACTATTTTTAAGGATTTGGTATCTCAAACTACTGCTGGTGCTACTGGCGCAACAGATACACGCGGCGGTATTAACCCGAAGCAGGTAGGCTTAGGAAGTCAGCTTGCAGCTGTCGATACGCTGCACACCTCTGGTTCTCTACAGTCAACAGGAAATACATTAGACTTAGCTATTTCTGGAGATGGTTTCTTCCAAGTAGCGGAAAACGGTAGCACAGATATATTCTATACAAGAGCAGGTAACTTTTACTTAGATACTGATGGAAATATCGTGAACTCAGAAGGATTATTTTTAGTAGGAACTACTCCTATTCCGACTGATGCAAAAAGTATGTCAATTGGTGCTGATGGTACAGTGACGTATGTTGCAGCTGATGGATCCCTTGGAAATGCTGGACAAATTGAAATTGCAAAATTTTCAAATCCAGGAGGGCTTACTAAGGCGGGAGCTAATTATTATCAGCAATCTCCAGCTTCAGGAGACCCATTAGCGGGTGCTCCACTATTAGAGGGCAGGGGCTCAGTACAATCCGGATTTTTAGAAATGTCTAATGTAGACCTTTCTGAAGAATTCACAGAAATGATTGTAGCTCAGCGTGGATTCCAAGCAAATACACGGATCATCACGACTTCCGATCAAATCCTAGAGGAATTAGTAAACTTAAAACGATAATATTCGTAAGGGAGGGTTGGGCCGTTCCTTAGTGCCCGGCCCTTTTATATGATTCACTTAACTAGATTGAATGGTAAAGAATTCACGTTGAATGCACTATACATAGAGACAGTAGAATCTTTTCCAGATACAACAATCACGCTAACCAACGGTCATAAATATGTAGCACTGGAAAGCAGAGAACAGGTAGCCGAAAAGATTTTACAATTTTATCAATCCATACATATTTTATCGAATCCCCATATAAGAGGTGATCATCATGAAGAACAATAACAAACTACTAACGATTATGCTCATTATTTTAGTATCTATTACCCTAGTAGGAGTCGTATTTCTAGTGGTATTTTTCCAACTGAATAAAGGAGAGGAAAACGAGGAGCCGACTATCGACGAAATTATCGAGGCTTCCATTGATATACCAGAGATTACAACAAACTTAGCTGGTAATAAGTTCATCCGCATTTCCTTAAAGGTTCAAACAGATAGCTCAAAAAGTGCTGAAGAGCTTGCAAAGAGAGATTTCCAAGTGAAAAATATCATCATCACAGAACTATCTGAAATGACACCGGAGGACTTGGAAGGAAAAGAAGGGAAAATAGCCTTCGAATCTTCGTTAAAAACGAAGATCAATGAATTGATGAGTGAAGGAAGAAACATTCAACAAGTTTATATTACATCCTATATCATTCAGTAGGATAAGTTAATCGGAAACGGAGGTGGGCAAATTGGCGGGAGATATTTTATCTCAATCAGAAATAGATGCGTTGTTAAGCGCTCTTTCAACAGGAGAAATGACAGCAGATGAAATGAAGTCCGAACAAGAAGCAAAAAAAGTGCGAGTATATGATTTTAAAAGAGCACTTCGTTTTTCGAAGGACCAAATAAGAAGCTTAACACGTATCCATGAAAACTTTGCTCGTCTATTGACAACATTTTTCTCTGCCCAGTTAAGAACCTATGTGCAAATCTCAGTTGTATCGGTTGATCAAATCCCCTTTGAGGAATTTATACGGTCGGTTCCACATATGACATTGATCAATGTCTTTGAGGTGCAGCCGCTCGAAGGAAATATTTTGATGGAAATCAACCCGAATATTGCCTATTCCATGCTAGATTTGTTGATGGGTGGAAAAGGACAGAGCCATACAAAAACGGATAGTCTTACAGAAATTGAAACGAAGATTATGACGAATCTTTTTGAACGCTCCTTTGACAATCTACGAGAGGCATGGGCTAACATTGCGGATATCGACCCTGTATTAACGGAGCTTGAAGTCAATCCTCAGTTCCTTCAAATGATATCTCCTAACGAAACCGTAGTTGTAATTTCTTTTAATACGGTCATAGGAGAAACAAGTGGAATGATTAATATCTGTATACCACATGTTGTGTTAGAGCCAATCGTACCAAACCTATCTGTTAGGTATTGGATGCAGACAAACAAAAAGGAAGTTTCCCCGGAGCAATTCCAGGTCCTGCGTAAACAAGTTAAGTCTGCTAAGCTCCCTGTAGTTGCCGAGCTAGGCTCTACAGATATTACGATGGAGGATTTATTATATTTACAGCTTGGCGATGTGATACAGTTAAATTCCAAAATAGAAGATCCATTGACTATTAAGGTTGGGGATATTCCTAAATTTAGTGGTCAGCCAGGTAAGCTAAAGAAACGAATGGCAATTCAAATAATCGAAACTTTGAAAGGAGGAGAGGATGATGATGAGTGATGATATGCTCTCCCAAGAAGAAATTGAGGCTCTCCTAAGAGGTACAGTTGGAGAGGAAAATGTAACAGAAATTAAAATTGAGGATTATTTAGATTCCTTTGCTCAGGATACATTAGGAGAAATAGGTAATATTTCATTTGGAAGCTCTGCTACTGCTTTATCATCTTTATTGGGTCAGAAAGTCGATATAACTACCCCTCATTTAAGCATGATCAACCAAAGCAAACTGAAGGAGGAATTCCCACATCCCTATGTGGCAGTACAAGTTCAGTATACTGCTGGTTTAATTGGATCTAATCTTTTAGTAATCAAGCAGTCCGATGCTGCCATAATAGCAGATTTAATGCTTGGCGGAGACGGTCGAGATCCTAGTCCTGATTTAAGTGAAATTCAACTAAGTGCGGTACAAGAAGCGATGAACCAAATGATGGGTTCAGCAGCAACTTCCATGTCTACCGTGTTTAATAAAAAGGTAGATATATCTCCTCCTTCTATTGATCTGATGAACCTGCTAGAGGGTGAAGGAGTAGAAGCTATTCCAGATGAGGAGCTGCTAATTAAAATCTCCTTCCGCCTACGTGTGGGTGGCTTAATAGATTCGAATATCATGCAGCTTTTGCCCCTGAATTTCGGACTAAAACTTGTAAAATCCTTAACCGGCAATGATGAGGAGGCAGTTACCGTGATGGAGGAAAGAATTCAATCTACTCCTGTACCAACTGCTAAACAAACGTATCAGGAAGAAGTACCGGAATCGGTATCACCTTCTATGCCATATAGTCAGCCAAGACCTAACAAGCCACAAGTTGAGGTGCAACAAGCTCAGTTTGCTAGCTTTGAAGCTCCTAATCTATCACAAAACGAATCAAGAAACTTAAATTTACTTCTTGATATACCTCTTCAAGTAACAGTAGAATTAGGACGTACGAATAGAACTGTCAAAGATATCCTAGAACTTACTAGCGGTTCTATTATTGAACTGGATAAGCTTGCTGGTGAACCTGTTGATATTTTAGTCAATAATAGACATATAGCTAAGGGAGAGGTTGTCGTTATTGATGAAAACTTCGGAGTTAGAATTACAGATATTTTAAGCCAAGCAGAGCGAATTCATAATTTAAGATAAGTAATGGAGGACAAAAACCAATGTCAAAAAGAATATTGATTGTTGACGATGCAGCATTTATGAGAATGATGATTAAAGATATCCTGGTGAAAAATGGATTCGAGGTAGTGGGAGAAGCTGCAGATGGGGCTCAGGCAATTGAGAAATATGCAGAGCTAAAGCCTGATTTGGTAACAATGGATATTACAATGCCTGAAATGGATGGAATAGCTGCGTTAAAGAAAATAAAAGAGAAGGATCCTGCTGCAACAATCATTATGTGTTCAGCGATGGGTCAGCAAGCAATGGTAATCGATGCGATTCAAGCTGGTGCCAAGGATTTTATTGTAAAGCCATTCCAAGCTGATCGAGTTATTGAAGCTATTTCCAAAGCAATAGGATAAGAAAAATGAATGTAAAAAACCTCTTCATTTGTAGTTGTATAACCAGTGTTTTAATGTTGCCACATCCTCTAACGTCCTTTGCAGATGATTCCAATGGATATGTGGATGAATATTTTGATAAAGCGAAAAAGCAAAATCCCACTGAGGATAAAGAAATAGCCCCTGATCAGAACAAAGACTCCAAGATTGTAGAAACTCCAGAGCTGCAGGATGAAACTCCTGCTAGTTCTGAAAGAGTTTCTGTGACCGCTGGAGATTATATTAAAATGATTCTTGCGCTGCTCTTAGTAGTTGGTCTTTTGTTTGTAGTACTTCGTTTTTTAAATAGTAAAAATAGAAGCTTTCAGCAAAATAGGCTTATCCAAAATCTTGGAGGCATGGGTGTCGGCCAAGGAAAATCCGTTCAATTGATGCAAATCGGGAACTCTCTATATCTAGTAGGTATTGGGGACAACATCACGTTATTAAAAGAAATTACTGACCCAAATGAAATAGAAAATTTAACGAGCATCTATGAAGAAAAAGCAACAAACGGAAAGGCTATTCCGTATATATTGGAAATGTTTCAACGTTTTAAAAAGGGAAATGATGTGACTAATAACAATCATGCATCTTCAAACACCTCGTTTAATGAAACATTTCAAAGGAAACTACAAGAGGTTAAAAAGGACCGTAGTGACGTATTAAAGGATTGGAAGACAAAGGAGCGTAATGACCATGAATGATTTCGTCCAATTTTTCTCGGACAGTGATCCGTCGAACGTCTCCACTTCCATTAAATTAATGCTGTTACTTACGGTCTTATCTTTAGCACCGAGTATTCTTATTTTAATGACTTCGTTTGCGAGAATTATCATTATTTTATCGTTCGTTCGGACTGCCTTAGCAACAAACCAAATGCCACCTAACCAAGTTCTAGTAGGTTTAGCATTATTTTTAACATTTTTTATCATGGCTCCTACCTTACAGGATGTGAACCAAACTGCCTTAACTCCATTGTTTAATGAAGAAATTACATTGGATGAAGCCTATACAAGGGCAAGTGAACCATTCAAGGAGTTTATGAGTAAGCATACACGTCAGAAGGATTTAGAGTTATTTTTACGTTATACAGAAGCGGAGAGACCAGAAACGATTGAGGATATTCCTCTCACTACGTTGGTCCCTGCTTTCGCATTAAGTGAAATAAAAACAGCCTTTCAAATAGGCTTTATGATTTTTATCCCATTCTTAGTAATAGACATGATTGTTGCAAGTATTCTAATGTCTATGGGGATGATGATGCTTCCTCCGGTAATGATTTCATTACCATTTAAGATTCTGTTATTCGTGCTAGTGGATGGCTGGTATTTAGTTATGAAGTCCATCCTACAAAGTTTTTAGGAGCTGATTGTTTTGAGTAATGAAATGGTAATAGCAATTGCAGAACGAGCTATTTGGATTATTCTATTAGCGTCAGGTCCTTTACTGTTAGTAGCCCTTGTAACCGGTCTTATTGTTAGTATTTTTCAAGCGACCACCCAAATTCAGGAGCAAACACTGGCCTTTGTTCCAAAAATTGTAGCTGTCTTAGTGGCTATTGTATTCTTTGGTCCTTGGATGCTTTCACAAGTAACATCTTATGCGGCAGACATCTTTGAGAATTTAGTCAGATACATAGGTTGATAGACATGGAAGAAATTTTACCTAATTTTACGGTCTTATTATTAATTATTGCCAGAGTATCTGCTTTCTTTGTAACACTTCCCTTGTTCTCTCATAGAACTATTCCTGCAAGTCACCGAATAGCCTTTGCTGTTTTGCTGTCTTGGATGATGTATTATACATTTGATTTACAGCCTTTTGAAATTAATGGTGAATACATGCTGCTAATTATGAAGGAAGTGATGGTAGGCCTACTAATTGGACTTCTTGCTTACATTATTATGTCAGCTATACAAATTGCCGGAGGCTTTATAGACTTTCAAATGGGTTTTGCCATTGCAAATGTAATTGATCCACAAACTGGAGCACAAAGCCCGTTAGTTGGACAATTTTTAAATACGATTGCATTGCTGCTTCTGCTAGCGTTGAATGGGCATCATCTGTTGTTAGATGGTATATTCTACAGCTATCAGTTTATGCCGATGGAAGTAGGATGGCCAGCATTTGGAGAGAACTACGCAGAGTTTATCATCACTACTTTTGCAGGAATATTTGCTGTTGCCTTTCAAATGTCTATCCCGGTTGTTGCAACTCTATTTTTAGTAGATATTGCACTTGGAATAACAGCTAGAACGGTCCCTCAGCTAAATATTTTTGTGGTAGGATTTCCTATTAAGATTGCAGTTAGCTTTATCGTCCTTCTTGTTATGATGGGTGTGCTAGTAGCAGTGATGCGAAAGATGTTCGAAATCATGATGTATAGTATGCGAGATTTAATGATAATTTTAGGTGGTGGCTGATTTGGCATTACTCCGTTTAGACATACAGTATTTTGCCGGAGAGAAAACAGAAAGAGCTACTCCTAAAAAACGATTAGATTCTAGAAAAAAAGGACAAGTATTAAAAAGTCAGGATGTTACGAGCGCCATTGTCTTGCTTAGTGTTTTTCTGTTTTTGTTTTTCTTTGCCAGCTTTTTGCGCTCAGAGATCTTTTCTTTTTTTAGTGTCACGTTTACGAAATATATGCTAATGGACCTGCTAACGATTGATATAGCCATAGAAATATACAAGGATGTTTTAATGGAAATGGCCATGATTCTGTTGCCTGTCATGCTAGTAGCCATGGTTGCTGCAATAGCAGCTAATTTTTTTCAATTTGGTTTATTGTTCACGACGGAGCCGCTTAAATTGGATTTAAAAAAGATAGATCCTATTAAAGGATTGAAAAGGATATTCTCAATGAGAGCGATCATCGAGCTGTTGAAGTCTATTTTGAAAATTTCCTTTATAGGCTCTGTTACCACGCTAATTATTTGGATGAACCTAGAAAATGTATTGTCCTTATCCTTTAAAACACCTTGGGATATATTATCGACGGTAGGCTGGATGACAGGGATGATGGGTATTGCCGCTTCTTTTGTTCTTTTGTTTATCTCTATACTAGACTACTTTTACCAGCGCTTTGATTATGAAAAGAATTTGAAGATGTCTAAGCAGGATATAAAGGACGAGCACAAAAATACAGAGGGAGATCCGATTATTAAATCGCGTATTAGGCAACGCCAACGAGAAATGGCTATGAGAAGAATGATGCAGGAAATACCTAATGCAGATGTGGTTATTACTAACCCTACTCACTTTGCAATTGCCTTAAAGTATGATGATGCTTCCATGGATGCACCAATTGTGATAGCCAAGGGAGCAGACTTTATAGCTCAAAAGATAAAACTGATTGCGAAAGAGAATGATGTCATCATGGTGGAGAACAGGCCACTTGCTAGGGGGATGTATGATCAAGTAGAAATAGGCCAAAGAATTCCGGATGAATTCTTTAAGGCAGTAGCAGAGGTTTTAGCGTATGTATATAGAATTAAGCAAAAAATTTAATGGTAAAGATAGAGGTGGAAGTATATGCAAGTCCGCGATCTAGCAGTTTTAGCAGGAGTAATATCTATTGTGGCAATGCTCGTGATACCTCTTCCTCATTGGTTAATAAGTTTTTTAATCATCGTCAATATTACGATTGCATTATTAATATTAATGACTGCTATGAATATGAAAGAAGCTCTTCAGTTTTCTGTATTTCCACCTTTGTTACTGATAATTACCTTATTTAGATTAGGACTTAATGTTTCCACTACTCGTGCAATTCTATCAGAAGGAGATGCAGGGACGGTTGTTGAGACGTTCGGTACCTTTGTTACTGGTGGAAATATTTTAGTAGGTTTGGTAGTGTTTGCGATATTGGTAATTATTCAGTTTATCGTTATTACCAAGGGCTCTGAGCGTGTTTCAGAGGTAGCTGCAAGATTTACACTAGATGCAATGCCTGGTAAACAAATGAGTATTGATGCCGATTTAAACGCAGGAATGATTTCGGAGCGAGAAGCTAGAGAACGTCGTGAAAAAGTTAGTAGAGAAGCAGATTTCTACGGTGCTATGGATGGTGCAACCAAGTTTGTTAAAGGAGATGCCATAGCGGGTATCATTATCGTACTGATCAATTTAGTTTTTGGGATGATTATTGGAGTAGTTCAGCTTGGTCTTCCATTTGGTGAGGCTGCAGTCCTATTTTCCACGTTAACTGTTGGTGACGGGCTAGTATCTCAAATTCCGGCGCTTTTAATTTCTACTGCAACGGGTATCGTAGTAACAAGAGCTGCTTCAGAAGGTAATCTTGGAAGCGATATTACGGAACAACTTCTTTCTCAGCCGAAGCTGCTTTATGTAGCAGCAGTTACAATATCATTACTAGGTATTGTAACGCCAATCGGAATGATTCTAACTTTCCCAATAGCTATCGCACTTGCGGTAGGGGCTTATATGATGAGTAGAAATAGCAAACAGGATCCAGTTGAGTTGGAGGAGTTTGAAGAGGAAGCTGTAACAGATAATATGAAAAGTCCCGAAAATGTTATTAATCTTTTAAATGTGGATCCAATAGAATTTGAGTTTGGATACGGGCTTATTCCTTTAGTTGACACTGCGCAAGGAGGGGATCTACTCGACCGGGTAGTCATGATTCGTAGACAGCTGGCGTTAGAGCTCGGAATTGTTATTCCAGTCGTACGAATAAGAGATAATATCCAACTCCAGCCAAATGAGTATCGTATAAAGATTAAAGGGAATGAAATGGCTAGAGGGGAACTATTATTAGATCACTATTTAGCCATGAGTCCAGGAGACGATGATTCTATCGATGGTATAGATACGATTGAACCTTCCTTCGGGTTACCGGCTAAGTGGATAACAGAAACAGTAAAAGAGGAAGCAGAGATTCTTGGGTATACCGTAGTTGATCCTCCGAGCGTTGTATCAACTCATATGACGGAAATAATACGAAATAATGCGCATGATTTACTTGGCAGACAAGAAACGAAGCAGCTTATTGATCATATTAGAGAAACCTCTCCTATTTTAGTAGATGAGTTAACTCCTACTCCGCTTACAATAGGGGAGATTCAAAAAGTACTTGGAAATCTACTAAGAGAGCGAGTTTCCATTCGTAATCTACCAATCATATTTGAAACATTGGCTGATTACTCCAAAATGACTTCTGATACAGACGTGTTAACCGAATACACAAGGCAATCACTTGCAAAGCAAATTACGACTCAATATGCAGGAAACGGCTCTGTGCTGAAGGTGTTGACTGTTTCTGGACGGGTGGAAAAGCTAGTTGCCGATAGTATACAGCAGACAGAGCATGGCAATTATTTATCGATCGATCCTAGTGATTCACAAGCGATATTAGAATCGATGGCTAAAGAGATAGAGCGTGCTTCTCTTATGGAACAGGCGCCTATCATACTATGTTCTCCAGCTGTCCGAATGTATATTAGACAGATGACGGAGAGATATTTCCCTCAAGTTCCGATTCTTTCATACAATGAATTAGAATCTTCTATTGAAGTACAAAGCGTTGGGGTGGTGAATGTGGAGTGAAAATGAAAAAATACGTGGCTACAAGTATGCCAGAAGCGATGAAACAAATTCGTAAGGAACTTGGTGATGATGCCATTATCATGAGCCAAAAAGTAGTATTTTCAAAGGGTTTTCTAGGTATGTTTAAGAAAAAATCAATTGAAGTGGTAGCTGGTATAGATTCCCCAGAAGCCTCTGAAAAGATATCTATGGAAAAGTTTGTCGCTCCTATTACTGCTCCATTAGATAATGGTTCGATGGAAATTAAAAAAGAGCTAGAAGACTTAAAGAGTTTGGTTAGGTCTATTCAAAGACCCTCTTTTGAGCAGCATTATCCTGAGGAAATGAAAGATCTTATTTATTATCTGAAGGAGCAAGAATTAGCAGAAGAGCTTATCACAACAGTTAGTGATGAGCTTTTTGTGCATGCGAAAAAGTCGGAGCTTTCATTAGAAGAGCAAACGAAGCTAGTGGAGAAATACTTAACCGAACAGCTAGCTGAGCTTTCCTACGGAGGAATTACGTATAACAAAAAATATATTAATGTACTAGGACCTACAGGAGTTGGAAAGACGACTACAATCGCAAAGATAGCGGCAAGAGCAGTTCTCGAAAAAAAGAAGAAGATTGGATTCATTACTACAGATACGTATCGCATTGCAGCCATTGAACAGCTTAAAACGTATGCTGGCCTTTTACAGGCACCAATTGAGATAGTCTACAATCGAGAGGATTTGGAGGCAGCGGCCAAAAAGTTTGAGCATTTGGATATTGTATTTGTCGATACAGCTGGTCGTAACTATAAAGAAAAGAAATTCGTAGAGGATCTAGAGGAGCTTATTGATTTAAGAAATAATTCAGAAACATTTCTAGTATTATCCTCCACATCCAAACAAAAGGATATGGAAAACATTGTCAAACAGTTTGATCATTTTCCAATAGAAAAATTTATCTTTACTAAATTAGATGAAACAAATTCTATTGGCTCGCTTATCAATTTAATGGTTAAATATAAGAAAGGACTTGCTTACTATACGGATGGTCAAGAAGTCCCAGAAGATATTATGGAAGGTAGTGTCAATGGAGTACTAGACTTATTGATGAAGGAGCTACGACCATGAGAGACCAAGCTGAAGAATTAAGAATGCGAATGCTTCATAGCCAAACAAGTTTAGGTCGCTCTATAGCTGTGGTCAGTGGAAAGGGTGGAGTTGGAAAAAGTAATTTTTCTACTAATTTCTCCGCTACTCTAGGAGCACAAGGCAAAAAAGTAGTGCTGATTGATATGGATATTGGTATGGGGAATATTCATATTTTGTTAGGGAAAAATGCACAAAGGAATTTGAAGGATTATTTGGTTGGAATGTGCTCCTTGGAACAAGTGATGTATGAAGGACCAAATAGCCTCCAATATATTTCTGGTGGATCGGGTCTTAATGGTGTGATGGAATGGACAGACGAAATGTTCCATCGATTAATAGAAGCCTTTGAATATTTGCAGCAAAATTTTGATTTTGTCATCTTTGATATGGGAGCAGGTGCTACATCCCAAACATTAGATTTACTCGTGTCAGTCGATGATATCATTGTCATTACAACAGCGGAGCCCACCTCTATAACTGATGCGTATTCCATGATGAAATACATTTACTACAAAGATTCGGATAAGAATTTCTATTTGCTTTGTAATCGAGCATTTTCAGAGGAGGAAGGAAAGGAAACCACTGCTAGACTGCAGCTTGCGATGAACAAGTTTTTGTCCAAGGATATTACAATCTTGGGTATCTTACCAGAAGATACGGCAGTCAGAAAGGCTGTGCAGCAGCAGGTTCCGTTTTCAATTTCCTTTCCAAATGCTGATATTACAAGGAGCTTAAATAAGATTGTAAGTAAATTTACGGATGTCCAAATGGAGTATGAAAATAATAAGCAAAGCAAGTTTATTACACGCTTGAGAAGTTTATTTGGAAGGTCGTGAGCAGGTGGAATCGAATAAGAAGAAGCTCCTAGTAGTAGATGATTCTGCATTCATGCGTAAGCTGATTAGTGACTTTTTCAAAGAACATGACTTAGTGGAAGTAGTAGGAATCGCCAGGAACGGGAGAGACGCGCTAAATAAAATAAAGCTCTTAAAGCCTGATGTAGTGACAATGGATGTAGAGATGCCTGAGATGAACGGGATAGAAGCATTAAAAGAAATTATGTCCAACTCTCCTGTACCAGTCGTAATGCTATCTAGCACTACAGTAAAAGGTACAGAAAATACCCTAAAGGCAATGGAATATGGAGCAATAGACTTTGTTGCAAAGCCAAGTGGAACCATCTCGTTAGATCTACATAAGATTAAAGATGAATTAATAGAAAAAGTACTTCATGCGGCTAATGTACCTATACATAAAGTGAAGATTTCTGTCTCGCTGCCGAAGCAAATAGAGAAGCCGATTACTTTCAACAAACAGCTAGACAAAGCCTCTACTATAAAAAGACACAATAATAGTAAGAGAATGGTGTTGATTGGAACGTCTACGGGAGGTCCAAGAGCTCTCCAAGAGGTTATCACCAATCTGCCTAAAGAAATCAAGGCACCTATTTTAATCGTTCAACATATGCCTGCTGGCTTTACCAAATCATTAGCTGTCAGACTAAACCAGCTTTCGGAGATAGAAGTGAAGGAGGCAGAAGAAGGAGATATCCTTCGAGATGGACATGCCTACATTGCTCCTGGTGGATACCATATGAAAATTCGGAAGACAGGCAATGCCTACTCGATAGTACTCGACGATCAAATGCCACCTAGAGGCGGACATCGTCCTTCTGTGGATGTGCTCTTTGAGAATATTAGCGAGTTTAATAATTTTGATAAAATCGCTGTTATTATGACTGGCATGGGAGCAGATGGATCAAAAGGGCTAGTACAATTAAAGCAGCGTGGGAATGTCATAGCTATAGCAGAGTCATCGAATACCTCTATCGTGTACGGGATGCCAAAAGCCGCGGTAGAAACGCAGCTTGTCAATGAAGTAGTAGATTTAGATAAGATTGCAACGACAATTATTCAATATTTGCCTTGAAGGGGTGTTAAAAATGGATGTAAGTCAATATTTGGAAATGTTTATTGAGGAGAGCAAGGAGCATTTACAGGCTTGTAATGAGCATTTACTAGAGCTAGAGAAAAACCCTACCGATATCTCCATTGTAAATGAGGTATTTCGTTCGGCTCATACGTTGAAAGGCATGTCTGCTACTATGGGGTATGAGGATATCGCTAACCTCACTCATAAGATGGAAAATGTGCTTGATGAAATTAGAAATTTACGTTTACAGGTTACACCTGAGCTATTAGACGTTGTGTTTATTGCTGTTGACCAATTAGAGGAAATGGTTCTAGACATAGCTGGTGGTGGAGACGGAAAGCTAAATGTGGAGGATACAGTAAAACAGCTGCATCAACTAGAAACTGGGGAAATGATACCAGTAGCAGCAACTGTAATGGAGGACACGGTCAAGGAGAAGGAAGCCTATACAACCAATTGGCTATCCTATGACGATTATGAGTTGACTGTGATTCAACAATCGGCTGAGCAAAATTATTATACATACGAAATAGCTGTAACGCTCAGAGAAGATTGCTTACTTAAAGCAGCTCGAGTGTATATGGTTTTTGAGCTTCTCGAAAAAATGGGAGAGGTTATTAAATCCTCCCCTACGGTTGAGAAACTAGAAAACGAGGACTTTGACCATCAATTTTATATTGCCTTCGTCACGACAGAAGCGAAAGACGATCTGCAAAAGAAGCTGATGAAGGTTTCCGAAGTAACTGAGGTTATAGTGTTGGACGTGACGATAGACCAGCTGATAGCTCGTCAGAATGAAAAACTTGATCAAGTGCAGGAGCCAGAGGTAGTAGCATCTAAGCAAGCCCCTACGCCAATTAAAACAGAGGAAAAAGCTGTATCAAAGACTGGCACTGCCACTGGCAATAAGACGATACGTGTAAATATTGAACGTTTGGATATTTTGATGAATCTGTTCGAGGAATTAGTTATTGACAGAGGTCGCTTACAATCTATCTCACAAAATCTTCAGGACAGTGAGTTAGATGAAACGGTGGAAAGAATGGCTAGGATCACTGGTGACTTACAGAATATTATCTTAACTATGCGTATGGTTCCTGTCGATACGGTATTTAACCGATTCCCTAAGATGGTAAGACAGCTTGCTCGCGATTTAAATAAAAAGGTTAATCTTCAAGTTATTGGGGCAGAGACAGAGCTTGACCGAACAGTAATTGATGAAATTGGAGATCCGTTGGTGCATCTAATACGCAATTCAATGGATCATGGAATTGAAAGCCCTGAAATTCGCAAAGCAAAGGGTAAGCCAGAGGAAGGAACGGTTATTCTTCGAGCTTATCACAGTGGAAATCATGTATTTATAGAAATTGAGGATGACGGTGCAGGAATTAACAGAGAAAAAGTATTAAAGAAAGCTATTGCTAAAAATATTATCAAAGAGGATGCGGCAGCAGCATTAAGTGATAAACAAGTAGCTGAGCTTATCCTGTCATCAGGCTTCTCTACTGCAGATGTCATTTCAGATGTTTCAGGTCGTGGAGTTGGTTTAGATGTAGTGAAGACAACGATTGAATCACTTGGTGGTTCTATGGATATCTCCTCTACAGAGGGCCAGGGGTCCTTGTTCTCTATTCAGCTGCCTTTAACTCTATCGATTATCTCGGTCATGCTTGTGGAAATAGGAGAAGAAATTTATGCAGTTCCATTATCTTCTATTATTGAAACGGCTATTATTCGCTCCTCGGATATTTTAAATGCACACAATCAAAAAGTCATTGATTTTAGAGGAAAAGTAGTTCCATTAGTTTTCCTAGAAGAGGTGTTAGAGGTGCCTAATGCTAATTCAGAGGATCAATTCCACTCGGTCGTTTTAGTTAGAAAGGGAGATAAGATGGCAGGTTTAGTGGTAGATTCCTTTATTGGACAGCAGGAGGTAGTACTCAAATCGCTAGGAGCATATTTATCGAATGTTTTTGCTATCTCCGGAGCAACTATTTTAGGCAACGGTAAGGTAGCCCTCATTATTGATTGTAATGCGTTAATTAAATAACAGAAGGAGGCGTAGAAAATGACATTAGCAGATACAGAGCATATGAAGGTAGTTGTTTTTCAATTAGCAGATAAGGAATATGTCATTCCGGTAAGTCAAGTTCAGGGAATTGAAAAGATGATGGACGTTACGAGAGTTCCAAAAACACCTGCACACGTAAAGGGAGTGATCAACCTTCGTGGTGTGGTAACTCCTATTATCGATTTGAAGCTACTTTTAGGTTTGGAAGAAAATGAGATGACGGAAGCGACAAGAATTATCATTATTTCCTCGGAGGATATAAATGTTGGGGTAATAGTAGATTCTGCCAATGACGTGTTGGATATCCCTCTAGACTCTATTGAGCCACAGCCAGATGTCGTTGGTGGTGTAGCGCAAGATTTTATAGCAGGAGTGACAAAAATAGAGAAGCGTTTACTCATCCTCCTACATTTACATCTTATTTTAAATTCAACTGGTAAAGGCGAATAATATGGATACTAAGAAAATTACCTCCATGCACCTAGACATTTTAAAGGAAATCGGAAATATCGGAGCAGCACATGCTGCTACTGCACTTTCTACTCTATTGAATAAACGAATTGACATGAAAGTACCCAAGGTGGAAATGGTCTCCTTCGATGAGATGATGGAGCTGGCTGGTGGACCTGAGAATGTAGTGGCAGGGATCTATCTTCGAATCGAGGGGGAAGTGAAGGGCAGTATGTTTTTTATTCTGCCCGTTGAGCAAGCAAATAAATTTATACGTCGATTAGTACAGGATGACTCCATTGATTTTGAAAATGGAATTGTATCCGAGATTGATATATCTGCTATGCAGGAGCTAGGGAATATACTTTCAGGCTCTTATTTGTCCGCTTTGTCTGACTTCACCTCTTTACAAATATATCCCACTGTACCCGCACTAAGTGTAGACATGGTAGGAGCAATTATCAGCTTCGGGCTACTGGAGATTTCTCACGTAAGTGATTATGTGATTGTGATAGATACTTCTATTCATGATGTGGAAACAAATGATAAGGACAGTGTGAATGGCCACTTTTTCTTATTGCCAGAGCCTGATTCCTTTGATACTATCTTTCAGGCTTTAGGGGTAGATTAACTGATGGAACAAAAGCAAATGGGTCAATTGGTAAAGGTTGGAATAGCTGATATGAAAGTAATTGAAGCTCCAGATACCGTCCGAACCTCTGGGCTAGGATCATGTGTAGGGGTAGTCCTTTACGAGGAAAACCTAAAGCTAGCAGGAATGCTCCATATCATGCTTCCGGATTCTAGCCTAGGAAGAACTGAAAATATAAACCGTGCAAAATTTGCTGATACCGGTATCCCAGATTTAATTAGTTTATTAAAAGCTAGGGGTGCAAAGCCTGGCAGATTAAAAGCTAAAATAGCAGGTGGTGCTCAAATGTTCCCCTTTGCCGCAAGTCGGGAGCCTATGAGAATAGGACCAAGAAATGTGGAGGCAGTAAAAGAGCATCTTCATAAATTTCTTATACCGATTATAGCGGAGGATACCGGGGGAAATAGCGGCAGAACAATTGAATTTAATCCAGAAACGAAATTACTAAATATCCGTACAGTAAACCAAGGAGTGAGAGATATTTAATGGTTGGCACAATCCTTTCCAACTTTTGGGCGGCTTTAATCGCATTCACTATTTACTTTATTAGCTGTTATCCTTTTACTGCAGGAATCGGGATAGTGAAGAATGCTGCGCTAATCGCTATCCTCGCCTTTTTTCTTACCTTTGTAGTTAGAGGAATTCTATCTTTTATTCTAGAAGATAAAATGATAAAAGCAGAAGTTGTAGGAGAAAAGGTTGATGAAGAATAGCAAGAACAAAAGATTTCATCAGAAGATTATGCGAAAGTTATTAAAAATATGCTTAACGAGTAATTGGAAAAGGGGGAGTCGTCATATTTCGACTCCCTTTTTTATATGTAAATTGGTATAATAACTCTATATATAAAGGAATATGCGAAAGGAGGATAATTGTGTCAAAACAACATTCGACAGAAGAACAGCTCCTGTGGAAAAAGTGGAGTGAAAACAAAGATCCTCAAGCTGGAGATTTACTTCTTAGAAAGTATACTCCCCTTGTTACATACCATGTGCAGCGTATTGGAGCAAGCCTCCCTCAAAGTATCTCTAAAGATGAGCTGAAGAGCTTAGGCATGATGGGACTTTTTGATGCACTAAATAAGTTTGATCAGTCAAGAGACTTAAAGTTTGACACGTATGCTTCGTTTCGAGTTCGAGGAGCAATTATAGATGGTTTGCGGAAAGAGGATTGGCTTCCAAGGTCTTCTAGAGAAAAAGCAAAAAGGCTAGAGGCAAAAATAGAAGAATTAGAGCAAAGATTGATGAGACATGCGACACCAGAGGAGATTGCAGATTATACACAGCTGTCTGTAGAAGAAGTTTGTCAAACGGTACAAGAAAATTTTTTCTCAAATGTCTTATCTATAGATGAACAGCTACAGGATAATGAGGAATCAGAAAACAAATCCTTTGTGATTAGAGACGATCGTCAAAAAACCCCAGAGCAGGTAATGGTCAAGCAAGAGTTGCTCCAGGACCTGGTAGGGCAAATTCAACATCTAAACGAAAATGAGCAGTTAGTGCTTAGTCTATTTTATACGGAAGAGCTGACGTTAACTGTTATTGGTGAAATGCTTGGGTTGTCTACTTCTAGAATTTCTCAAATTCATTCTAAGGCCATATTTAAGCTCCGGAAATTGTTAGCTTCAGAAATGCTGAACTCCTAGGAGGGATTGAATGAGTTTAAAAGGAGTAGAACTTCAGATTGCCATACCTAAAACGTTTGATGCAGGAAAGATAGCTGAACAGCTACAGCAGCAAAGTAATATCAGTCAGGCAAATGCCCAAGCTGCTGCTGAGAGACAGCTAGAAAAAAATAGAGAAACGGTTCTTCAATCGAGCGAAGCCTCCAGGTTAGATTCTAATAACCCAAACAAACAGCCTAAAAATGGACAAGACAAAGATCAGAATGAACAGGAAAAGCAAGAAAAAAAGGATTCAAAGCATCCCTTTAAAGGGAATTTTGTAGACTTTAGCGGATAGGAGCAGCTAATAATGACAATAGTGATCATACTTCTTTTTATTCTGCAGATTATTAGCTTCTATTTCATCGCCCTATTAAATACCAAGCTATCTAAATTTCAACAGTTAGAAAGAAAGCAAGAGAGTGTTATAACAGAAATAGAAAATTCCTTTAGTGCTTATATAGCTGAAATGAAGGATGAGAATGATCGTTTGCTAGCAGAGCTTAGTAAGACGGATAAGCAGCGTTCAAACAGCAGTCAGATGCAAGAGAATCTACCAATTAAAGTGCCTGAGTTTCCGAAGAGCTTTGTATCCAAGCAGCTAGCTGCAAGCACTTATTCTCAGACCAAGCAGCCTCCTAAAAAGAAGGAACCAGAAACTTTACAGGAGAAGGTAATCTATTACCAAGAGGAAGGAAAGTCTATCGAAGAAATAGCAAAGCTTTTACAGATAGGAAAAACAGAGGTAGAGCTTTTCTTAAAATTTAAGGATTAATAGTTGAAAGTATAAAATACTTGTGGTATATTACAATACGGTATGAATATACACGCATTTCTGATGGAGTTGGCAGGTGCTCTTTGGAGTAGCCGACGAAAAATGATGAATGCGGAAGACTAAACCAAAATCAGGAGGAAATAACATGTCAGTAATCTCTATGAAACAATTACTTGAGGCTGGTGTACACTTTGGTCACCAAACTCGCCGTTGGAACCCAAAAATGAAAAAATTCATTTTTGTTGAGCGTAACGGAATCTACATCATCGACCTTTCTAAAACGGTGAAGAAATTAGAAGAAGCTTATGACTTCATGCGTCAAGTTGGCGAAGATGGTGGAAAAGTTCTATTTGTTGGAACGAAAAAACAAGCACAAGAAGCGATTAAAGAAGAAGCAGAACGTTCAGGTAACTACTATATCAACCAACGTTGGTTAGGTGGAACTTTAACTAACTTCGGAACTATCCAAAAACGTGTAGCTCGTTTAAAAGCGATTGAAAAAATGGAAGAAGACGGAACTTTCTCTGTACTTCCTAAAAAAGAAGTAGTTCAACTTAAAAAAGAGCACGAGCGTCTAGTTAAATTCTTAGGCGGTATCCGTGATATGAAAGCTATTCCAGATGTAATGTTCGTTGTAGATCCACGCAAAGAGCGTATCGCTGTTGCAGAAGCTCGCAAATTGAACATTCCTATCGTAGGTATCGTTGATACGAACTGTGATCCAGATGAAATCGACTATGTAATCCCTGCAAACGACGATGCAATCCGTGCAGTTAAATTATTAACAGCTAAAATGGCGGATGCGTTACTTGAAGCAAGACAAGGTGAAGACGAAGCAGTTCAAGTTGAAGTTGCTGCTGAGTAAGACATGTAAGTACAGGTGATAAGCGGCCAAACCACTTATCACCTTTTTTTGAGAAAATGATATTAAATGTACTAGGAGGAATTTTAAAATGGCAGTTACAGCACAAATGGTAAAAGAATTACGTGAAAAAACTGGCGCAGGAATGATGGATTGCAAAAAAGCACTAGTTGAAACAAACGGTGATTTAGAAGCAGCAATCGACTTTTTACGTGAAAAAGGTCTATCATCTGCAGCTAAAAAAGCAGATCGTATTGCAGCAGAAGGAACAACTTTCATTTTAGTAGAAGGCAACAAAGCTGTACTATTAGAAATGAATGCTGAAACAGACTTCGTTGCAAAAAATGAAGGCTTCCAAGAGCTAGTGAAAAAAGTAGCTGCTCATTTATTAGCTACTGAGCCAGCTTCTGTTGAAGATGCACTTGCATCTACTATCGAAGAAGGTGTTACAGTAGATAACCTTATTTCAAATGCTGTAGCGAAAATTGGAGAAAAAATTACTCTTCGTCGTTTTGTAATCGAAACAAAAACAGATGCAGACGCTTTTGGACCATATTTACACATGGGTGGACGCATTGGAGTATTAACATTGCTTCAAGGTTCTACTGATGAGCAAGCAGCGAAAGATGTTGCAATGCACATTGCTGCATTAAGCCCAACTTATATCACTCGTGAAGAAGTATCTGCTGAAGAAGTAGAGCACGAGCGTAAAATATTAACAGAACAAGCGTTAAACGAAGGTAAACCAGAAAATATCGTTGCAAAAATGGTAGAAGGTCGCCTTGGCAAATATTTTGAAGACGTGTGTCTATTGGATCAATCTTTCGTTAAAAATCCAGACCAAAAAGTACGTGCATTTGTTGAATCTACTGGTGGTCAACTAGTATCATTCACTCGCTATGCTGTTGGTGAAGGTATTGAAAAACGTGAAGATAACTTCGCTGAAGAAGTAATGAACCAAGTTAAAGGTAACTAATAAAAAAGAAAGTCACTAAGAGATTAGTGACTTTCTGCTATAAGAAAAACTAGGGAGCACGTATTTTGTGTTCCCTATTTTTCAAGAAAAGAGATGGAGGGTACCTATGAGCACACCACAATATAATAGAATCGTTTTAAAGCTAAGTGGCGAAGCATTAGCTGGAGAAAAAGGCTTTGGACTTTCTCCAGAGATTATCAAATCAGTTGCAGAGCAAGTGAAAGAAGTAGTAGAACTTGGAGTGGAAGTATCAGTAGTTGTAGGTGGAGGAAATATTTGGCGAGGAAAAGTCGGTAGCGAAATGGGCATGGACCGTGCAACCGCTGACTACATGGGCATGCTTGCCACTGTGATGAATTCCTTGGCTTTACAGGATTCACTGGAAAAACTAGGAATTGAGACTCGAGTACAATCTTCCATTGAAATGAGACAGGTAGCAGAACCGTACATAAGAAGAAAAGCTATCCGTCACTTAGAAAAGAAACGAGTAGTTATCTTTGCGGCAGGAACAGGAAATCCTTACTTCTCTACTGATACGACGGCTGCTCTTAGAGCGGCTGAGATTGAAGCAGATGTAATTCTGATGGCCAAGAATAACGTAGATGGTGTTTATTCAGCAGATCCAAAAACAGACAAGGACGCAGTGAAATATGATGAGTTATCCTTTATTGAAGTAATTCAACAAGGTTTACAGGTAATGGATTCAACTGCTTCCACTTTATGTATGGACAATGATATTGCACTTATTGTATTCTCTATTATGGAAAAAGGTAATATTAAAAAGGCTGTTATAGGTGAACGAATCGGAACAGTCGTTAGGAGGAATTCATAATGCCGAAACAAGTGATTGAGCAAACTAAAGATAAAATGGCAAAGACGATCCAAGTCTATTCTAGAGAGCTTGCATCTATCAGAGCAGGTCGCGCAAGCGCTTCTTTACTCGATAAGATTTCAGTAGACTATTATGGAGCACCAACGCCTATTAACCAAATGGCTGGTATTTCAGTTCCAGAAGCAAGACTTTTAGTGATCCAACCTTACGATAAGTCTATCTTAGGCGATATTGAAAAAGCGATTATGAAATCTGATTTAGGGATAACTCCAACGAATGATGGCTCTGTTATCCGTATCATGATTCCTGCATTAACAGAAGAGCGTCGCAAAGATTTAGTGAAGCAAGTGAAAAAAGAAGCAGAAGAAGCAAAGGTTAATATCCGAAATGTTCGTCGTGATGGTAACGATGATTTGAAAAAGCTTGAAAAAGCTGGTGCCATTACAGAGGATGAGCTAAGAGGCTATACAGAAGATATCCAAAAGCTTACAGATGCTAATATTGAAAAGATTGATGCTATTACAAAAGACAAAGAAAAAGAAATTTTGGAAGTATAGGGTAACCTACTAAAAAGACTTTTACTGATATATTCATCATCTGAAGGGTGACAGGTTCGGCCGAAAGGTATATGATACTTAAAAAGAGGCAGACTTGATAATTTGAACTTTTTACTTTAAAAAGACGTCCTTTTAGTAGGACGTCTTTTTAAATTTGGTTTATTTTGATATGATAGTTATATATGTCCGGAGAAGGTCTAAAGTGGGGGTTAGAATATGTTAAAAAAACTTATTCGTAAAAATGCTAAGACGATAAGTGTTCAAATGAAAGAACGAATAGAAAAGGCTCAACAAGAAGAGGTGCCTGAACATATTGCCATCATTATGGACGGAAACGGTAGATGGGCTAAAAAAAGGTCCCTGCCAAGAATTGCCGGGCATCATGAAGGAATGCAAACTGTTCGAAAGATTACTCGTTTTGCAAATATAGTAGGGGTAAAGACACTTACCCTTTATGCTTTTTCAACAGAAAACTGGAAAAGACCAAGAATGGAAGTAGAATTTCTCATGAGGCTTCCCGAAGAATTTTTAGGTACCTACTTACCAGAGCTAATTGAACAAAACGTTCAAGTTAAAGTAATGGGAAACATTGAGCCATTGCCAGAGCATACAAAAAGAGCTGTAGCTAGAGCAATCGAGAAAACCTCTACGAATGACGGCCTCATTTTAAACTTTGCATTAAATTATGGAAGTCGTGATGAAATTGTGCAGGCAATTAAGTTAATTTCTTCTGATGTAAAAGAAGGAAAAGTATCTGCAGAGGAAATCAATGAAGAGCTTATTTCCAGCTATTTGATGACCAAGGATTTAACAGAGCCCGATCTACTAATTAGAACTAGTGGTGAGGTTCGTTTAAGCAACTTTATGCTTTGGCAGCTTGCATATACAGAGTTCTGCTTTACAGATACTTTGTGGCCAGATTTTAATGAAGAAAGCTTAATGGATGCAATCGAAAGCTTTCAAAAAAGACAACGAAGATATGGTGGCCTTAAGGGGGAAGAAGTAAAGTGAAGACAAGAATTTTGACCGGTGCAGCTGCATTGGTCGTATTTCTTCCGGTGGTTCTGTTAGGTGGATCTATTTTTACATTTTTCATTTATTTAATCGCCGCAATTGGATTGTATGAATTATTAAGGATGAAGGGAATCAAATTAATTTCTTTGCCAAGTATTGTTTCCTTCCTGTTGTTATTTCTTTTATTACTACCGAATTCATTGGTAGATAATTTATATGAATGGACTACCCATACCAAAATGGAGTGGTTATTTGTTGCTGTATTCCTATTGTTAATTTATACGGTGCTAAAGAAAAATCATTTCACCTTTGATGATGCCTCTTTTGTTATTTTAGGGACTTTGTATGTAGGAATTGGGTTTTATTATTTTATTGAAACGAGAACAGAAGGCTTAGCTTACTTAATCTTTGCCCTTTTAATCGTTTGGACGACAGATTCTGGTGCATACTTTACTGGAAGGAAGTTGGGCAAGCGGAAGCTTTGGCCGGATATCTCTCCAAATAAGACGGTTGAAGGCTTTATAGGCGGGATTATATGGGCGCTAATAACAGCGTTTATTATCCAATGGATTCATCCACTAACCTCCTCTTATATCACTTTGATAGGGGTAACCATCGTGGCTTCCATTTTTGGACAGCTAGGTGACCTGGTAGAATCAGCGATTAAAAGACATTACAATGTAAAAGATTCAGGAAAGCTATTGCCTGGACATGGTGGTATTTTAGATAGATTTGATAGTCTTCTTTTTGTGATACCATTATTACACTTTTTACATTTCATTTAAGGAGACGACATGATTTCATGAGTAAACGAATAAGCTTATTAGGAGCAACCGGTTCTATTGGTCTCCAAACATTAGATATAATAAAAGACCACCCAGAGGATTTTCAGTTAGTATCCTTTTCTTCTGGTAAGAATATGGAGGAAACGAAAAACATTCTTCGTGAGTTTCCGGTGGAGCTAGTTTCTGTACAAAGGGAAGAAGATGCAAGACTGCTGCAAAAAGAATTTCCAAAGGTAGAAGTGGTTCATGGCGGACAAGGCTTGGTGGACGTCGCAGCGCATACAAATGCAGATGTGCTAGTAAATGCAGTGCTTGGAAGCGTGGGGCTGAATCCTACGCTAGAGGCCATTAAAAAAGGAATTACGATTGCTATCGCTAATAAAGAAACATTGGTTACAGCCGGTCATTTAGTGATGCAGGCAGCAAAAGAGCATCAGGTTCCCATTCTCCCTGTAGATAGCGAACATTCTGCATTATTCCAAGCGATGAACGGAGAAAATAAATCAGAGGTTGCAAAGCTGATTATAACAGCCTCAGGTGGAAGCTTCCGAGACAAAACGAGGGACGAGCTGCAGCATGTTACAGTGAAGGATGCATTGAATCATCCAAACTGGTCAATGGGCTCTAAAATCACGATTGATTCTGCCACGATGATGAACAAAGGCTTAGAAGTAATCGAGGCACATGTGTTATTTGACATTTCCTATGATGATATCGATGTTCTGCTGCATAGGGAAAGTATCATTCACTCCATGATAGAGTTTCAAGATACAAGTGTGATCGCGCAGCTTGGGACACCTGATATGAGAGTTCCGATTCAATATGCCTTGTCGTATCCAAAACGATTAGTAAGACCGAGTGCAAACCGTTTAAATTTAGCGGACATTGGGCAGCTCCATTTTGAAAAAATGGATTACAATAGGTACTATGCTTTGAAGCTAGCCATTGATGCTGGACGAGCAGGTGGCACAATGACGACTGTGTTAAATGCAGCAAATGAAGCTGCTGTTGGTCTATTTCTTCAAGAGAAGATTAAGTTCCTAGAAATTGATGAACTGATTGAAAAGGCAATGTCAGCACATGAAAATATACACAACCCAGATTTAGAAACTATTTTACATATTGATCAAGTAACTAGAGTTAAAATTGATGATATGGTAAAGTAACATGAAATTAAAAGGTGGGGTAATATGGAGACAGCCATAGCGTTTATTATTATATTCGGAAGCATTGTGTTCTTTCACGAATTAGGTCACTTTATTTTTGCCAAACGAGCTGGAATCATGGTTCGTGAATTTGCCATTGGCTTTGGACCGAAGATCTTTGGAATGACAAAAGGGGAAACATTATATACAATCCGCTTATTACCATTGGGTGGTTATGTAAGAATGGCTGGAGAAGATATGGACTCCATGGAACTTCAACCAGGCTATCGCATTGGTATTCGTGTGAATGACAATAATGAGATTGACCAAATTGTCTTAAATCAAAACAAGCAATTCCCAGATATGATGTTCCTTGAGGTAGAAAAGTCAGACTTGATGAAGTCTATGTTTATTGAAGGCTACAATGAGGAAGATCGGTTTGTTCGCTATGCTGTAGCTAGAAATGCAGAGGTTATTGAAAATGGCACAAAAACCCTTATTGCCCCATATGATCGACAATTTGGTTCTAAAACAGTCGGACAACGATCATTAGCCATTTTTGCAGGACCATTATTCAATTTTATCTTAGCCTTTTTTATCTTTCTAATAATGGGGCTAATCCAAGGTATTCCAACCTATGAACCGGTTATCACGAATGTGATGGATAATACCCCTGCAAAAGAGGCCGGGATGGAATCTGGAGATTTAGTAACTAACATAAACGGCAAACCGATTACCTCTTGGGATGAGCTATCAGAGGCAGTTCGTGTAAGTGCTGGTCAGCCAATAGACTTTACAGTAGAACGTGAGGGACAGCCCTATAATTTTACCATTACCCCTGCTGAGGTAGAAAACGGTAATGAAAAGGTAGGGCAAATTGGTGTACAATATACTAGCCCGTTAGAAAAAAATCCAATAAAGGCAGTTGCCTTTGGGGCCGAGCAAACCTATGAATGGACGATCAGAATCTTTACTGTGCTAGGGACGCTTATAAGCGGGTCCTTCTCTATAGATGATTTGGCTGGTCCAGTAGGAATATATCAAGCAACGGATGAAATGGCGAAGTTCGGTATTTTCAGCTTGATGAATTGGGCAGCAATTCTAAGTATTAACTTAGGGATTATGAATTTACTTCCGTTACCAGCACTGGACGGCGGACGACTTCTTTTCTTCTTATTTGAAGCTTTAAGAGGAAAGCCAATAGACAAGCAAAAAGAAGGAATGGTTCACTTTGTAGGAATCATGCTCCTGATGATATTAATGGTAGTAGTAACGTGGAATGACATACAACGGCTATTCTTCTAAAGACCTGGTGAATCTTTGCTTTACTTGCCAGTGTCATGATGTAAGTAGTAAAAATAATATAGGAAGGAAAGTTCAACGATTGAACTTTCCTTTCTTTTTCTGTCAAGGGAGGGAAAGCCATGCAGGACGGTAAAATGAGAATGCAGCTTCTACTGCAGCAGCTAGAGCTAACAGAGGATGCAGTAGTTCAATATTTCGAAAATGCCACTATTACTAGGTTTACGGTACACAAAAAACAAAGACAATGGCATTTTCAAATACACCTATCTTCCATTCTTCCAATAGATATATATACATTGTTTCAAACTAGACTTCAAGAGAAATTCGCTGGAATCGCAAACATCCAGTTGCAAATACAATGTGAGAATCCAAGCCCTACTGCCAGTCTAATAAAAGAATATTGGCCAAATGTCATAAATGAATTAAGTGATATGGCGCCACCTCTTAGAGATCGATTAATGGGACAATTGCCCGAATGGAATGGACAAACTATCCAAATCACCTGTGGGCAGGAATTAGAGCTTAGAGCCTTTAAGAAAAAATATGTAGAGCATCTATCTAGCATATACGAAGGCTTTGGATTTCCGAAAATCGGCTTTGATTTTAAGCTAGTGGAAGATACACAGGCTCTAGCTGAAGCCCAGCTTGCTTTCCTTGAGCAAAGAAGACGAGAGGAAGAGGAGCTAGGAAAGAAAGCCCTTGTAGATATGCAAAAGAGAGAACAGCGACAGGATGCGGACGAATCTGCAGTGGATGGTCCATTCCAGCTTGGCATTCCATTGAAAAAAGAAGAGCCAATCGTGGAAATTCGTTCTATTCAAGACGAGGAACGTCGTGTCACTATCGAAGGATTAGTATTTGATGTAGAAGTGAAGGAGCTTCGCAGTGGGCGTTCCTTACTAACTGTAAAGCTTACAGACTATACAGATTCCATCCTAGTAAAAATGTTCTCCAGAGATAAAGAAGATGCTCAAATGATGGAACGTTTACATAAGGGCATGTGGATCAAGGTAAGAGGTTCTGTTCAAAATGATACCT
The DNA here is from genome assembly GCA_934234185.1 of uncultured Psychrobacillus sp. Lineage (GTDB taxonomy): Bacteria > Bacillota > Bacilli > Bacillales_A > Planococcaceae > Psychrobacillus. Next base: position 64,374 of record CAKQHO010000005.1, read on the forward strand.
TTGTACGTGATTTAATCGTCATGGCTCAGGATATGTGTGAAATTAACCCTGTCATCAGACTAGATACAGCAAAGGAAAAGAGAGTGGAATTACATCTTCATACACCGATGAGCCAAATGGATGCTGTTTCCTCTGTCTCCTCTCTAGTTTCGCAGGCTGCCAAGTGGGGGCATAAGGCCATTGCTATAACAGACCATGCCAATGTTCAATCGTTCCCAGAGGCATATGCAGCTGGGAAAAAGAACGGTATCAAAATCTTATACGGACTAGAAGCAAACTTAATCCATGATGGTGTTCCAATAGCCTATGATGAACAGCATTTGCTGCTAGAGGACGCGACATATATTGTATTTGACGTGGAGACAACAGGCTTATCAGCTACCTATGATAAAATTATTGAATTAGCTGCGGTAAAAATGCATGATGGCGCCATCATAGATAAATTTGAGCGATTTGTGAATCCTCATCATGCTCTATCGGCTACTACGATTGAGCTGACAGGGATCACAGATGATATGGTACGAAATGCACCTGAACTTGAGGATGTCATCCGAGACTTTCATGAATTTATCGGAGATGGAATCGTTGTAGCCCACAACGCATCATTTGATATGGGTTTTCTATATGAAGGGTATAGAACATGTGGGATCGACCATTTTGATCATCCAGTTATCGATACATTAGAGCTTGCTAGATTTCTTCATCCTGAGCTAAAAACTCATCGTCTGGGCTCCTTAGCAAAAAAATTCAATATAGAGCTGACACAGGCCCACCGAGCAATCTTTGACTGTGAAGCAACAGGTTATCTGCTACTGCATTTATTAAAAGAGGCAGAGGAGAAGCAGGTTCTTTACCACGACGACTTTAATAAGCATATTGGTGAAGGGGATGCTTATAAAAGAGCAAGACCATCTCATTGTACGATTCTTGCTGTTAACGAAGAAGGTCTTAAAAATCTCTTTAAACTAGTGTCCAACTCACATATTTCAACATTCTACCGTGTACCTCGTATTAAACGATCAGAGTTACAGAAGCACCGAAAAGGCTTGATTGTCGGTTCTGGCTGTGACAGGGGAGAAGTTTTTGAGGGACTTATGCAGAAGCCACTGGAGCAGGTAGAAGAGATCGCCAAATTTTATGATTACCTAGAAGTCCATCCGAAAGAGGTTTACGCTCATCTCCTTGAGCTTGAGCTAGTGCGAGATGAATGGAATTTAGAGGACATTATTAGAAAAATGGTGAAGCTAGGGAAAAAGCTTAATATTCCAGTAGCTGCTACAGGGAATGTGCATTATTTACATGAGAATGACGGAATCTATCGTAAAATCTTGATCAATTCTCAAGGTGGTGCAAACCCGCTGAATCGTCATAGCCTTCCAAAAGTTCATTTCCGAACTACCAATGAAATGCTAGATGCCTTTTCATTTCTTGGGGAAGAATTAGCCAAGGAAATTGTCGTAACGAATACGAACAAAATTGCAGACATGATTCAGGATATTAAACCTATTAAGGATGATTTGTATACGCCTAAAATTGAGGGTGCTGATGATGAGGTTAGACAGCTGACTTATACAAAGGCAAAAGAGATATATGGCGAAGAGCTTCCAGAAATAGTAGAAGCACGTATTGAAAAGGAATTGACCTCTATTATAGGTCACGGATTTGCTGTTATTTATTTAATTTCTCATAAGCTAGTAAAAAAATCATTAGATGATGGATACCTAGTAGGTTCTCGTGGATCTGTCGGCTCGTCGTTGGTTGCGACATTGATGGAGATTACGGAAGTAAATCCACTTCCTCCACATTATATTTGTCCAGTTTGCAAGGATTCTATTTTCTTCCATGATGGATCAGTTGGCTCTGGCTTTGACCTTCCTAATAAAGTGTGTGACAAATGTGATGCGCCTTATATAAAAGAAGGACAAGATATCCCATTCGAAACCTTCTTAGGATTTAAGGGAGATAAGGTACCAGATATTGACCTTAACTTTAGTGGAGAATATCAACCGATTGCTCATAATTATACAAAGGTGCTTTTTGGTGAAGACTATGTGTACAGAGCTGGAACAATTGGTACTGTAGCCGAAAAAACAGCCTATGGATATGTAAGAGGATATATGAATGATAACAATTTGAATTTGCGTGGAGCAGAGATTGACCGCCTGGTTCAAGGCTGTACAGGAGTGAAGCGAACGACTGGGCAGCATCCAGGGGGAATTATCGTAGTGCCTGACTACATGGACATTTATGATTTTACACCTATACAGTTCCCTGCTGATGCACAGGATTCGGAATGGAAAACTACACATTTTGACTTCCATTCCATCCATGATAATCTTTTGAAGCTCGATATTCTGGGACACGATGACCCTACCGTTATTCGTATGCTTCAGGATCTATCTGGTATTGATCCAAAAACTATCCCGATAGATGACCCAGAGGTAATGAAAATTTATAGTGGAACAGAATCATTAGGAGTAACAGAGGAGCAGATTAACTGTAAAACTGGAACATTGGGTATTCCTGAGTTTGGTACTCGTTTCGTTCGTCAGATGCTAGAAGAAACCAAACCTTCTACCTTCTCTGAGCTTGTTCAGATATCTGGTCTTTCTCATGGAACGGACGTATGGCTTGGCAATGCACAGGAGCTAATTCAAGATGGCACATGCCAGCTTTCAGATGTTATAGGCTGTCGTGATGATATTATGGTTTACTTAATTTATCAAGGTCTAGAGCCTTCCTTAGCTTTTAAAATCATGGAATCCGTACGTAAAGGGAAAGGGTTATCTCCCGAATTTGAGGCAGAGATGAAATCTCAGGGAGTTCCAAATTGGTATATTGAATCGTGTAAGAAGATAAAATACATGTTCCCGAAAGCCCATGCGGCAGCATATGTTTTAATGGCGGTCCGGATTGCTTACTTTAAAGTGCATTTCCCTATCCTTTACTATGCTGCATACTTTACTGTTCGTGCATCAGATTTTGATTTAATTTGTATGGTAAACGGGTCTCAAACAATCAGAGCCCGACTGGATGAAATTAATGCTAAAGGGTTAGATGCTGCGCCAAAGGAAAAAAGTTTAGCAACTGTGTTAGAAATAGCTTTAGAAATGTCCGAACGTGGTATAAGAATGCAAAAGGTCGATTTATACAAATCGAAGGCAGCTGAGTTTACAATTGAAGGGAATACATTAATTCCACCTTTTAATGCAGTACCTGGACTAGGAACAAACGTAGCGTTTCAAATTACAAAGGCGAGGGAAGATGGGGAATTTCTTTCGAAAGAAGATTTACAGCAAAGAGGTAAGGTATCGAAAACCATTATAGAATATTTAGATTCGATGGGTTGCTTGGAAGGCCTTCCAGACGCTAATCAGTTATCCCTATTCTAACCAAGTAATTTGCAAACAATTTTATGGTATGGTAATATAAAACTACCAATGTTTCATAGTTCTGTGGCGAAAGAGTGGGATTTCCCGCTCTTTTCTGTTGTTATGAAGGAATTATTAAGTCACATTCGTAGAAACTAATCATACTTCTACACTAAATTGAAGCGTTTTTTCGCTCCTCTTTAGCAGTAAATAGTTACGTAAGGAGGCTTATATGAGTAATATCACTGAAAAAATTGAAGAGTTAGCACTACCGATTCTTCAAGAAATGAATCTTGAGCTAGTGGATGTTGAATATGTAAAAGAGGGCCGTGACTGGTTTTTAAGAGTATATATTGATACTCCACAAGGTGGAATCGACATTGAACAATGTGCCCAAGTAAGTGAACAATTAAGCGTAAAACTTGATGAAGTAGATCCTATCAAAGAAAATTATTTCTTAGAGGTATCTTCTCCAGGAGCAGAACGTCCTTTGAAAAAGGAAGCTGATTTTATTGCAGCTGTTGGAAAATATGTCTTCATTAAAACATATGAACCCATAAAAGGTGCCAAGGAGTTTGAAGGAACCCTGCTGTCTTATTCACCTGAAGAGGGAGCAATTATTGAAGTTCGTGTGAAGACAAGAAGAGTCAAAATAGAGATTGAAAAAGAGAAAATTGCGCTTGCTCGTTTAGCGATCGATTTCTCTGCATAACGTATATTGAGGAGTGATAGCTGTGAGTAGTGATTTATTAGATGCGTTGACTGCGCTAGAGAAGCAAAAAGGAATTTCAAGAGATGTATTAATAGAGGCTATTGAAGCTGCGTTAGTAACTGCTTATAAAAGAAACTTTAACCAAGCACAAAACGTTCGCGTGGACATTAACCTTGCTAACGGTTCCATGCTTGTATATTCTCGTAAGGATGTAGTGGAGGAAGTAGAAGATAGCCGCCTAGAAATTTCTTTAGACGATGCGAAGGCTATTAATCCGCATTATACAATCGGAGATATAGTAGAGGAAGAAGTTACCCCAAGAAACTTTGGGCGTATAGCTGCTCAAACAGCTAAACAAGTAGTGACTCAGCGTGTTCGTGAAGCTGAGCGCGGATTAATCTATGAAGAGTATGTGGATCGTGAGGATGATATCGTTAATGGTATCGTAGAAAGACTAGACGCTCGTAATATTTATGTGGGGTTAGGGAAAGTAGAGGCTGTTCTTCCAGTTAATGAACAAATTCCTACAGAAACTTATCGTCCACATGACCGTATAAAAGTTTATATTACGAAAGTAGAGCGTACCACTCGTGGGCCACAGGTGTTTGTGTCTCGTACACATCCAGGCCTTCTTCGTCGTCTTTTTGAAATGGAGGTTCCTGAAATTTTTGAGGGAATCGTTGAAATTAAGTCTATCGCTCGTGAAGCAGGAGATCGCTCAAAAATTTCTGTATTCGCTCATAATAATGAGATAGATCCAGTAGGTTCATGTGTAGGAGCTAAAGGCGCACGTGTTCAAACAATTGTTAATGAATTAGGTGGAGAAAAAATCGATATCGTTGAATGGTCTGATGATCCAGTTGTATTTGTAGCAAACGCACTAAGCCCATCTAAGGTGCTTGATGTACAAGTAAACGAAGAAGAAAAATCAACAACGGTAGTCGTTCCTGACTATCAGCTATCTCTTGCAATCGGCAAGCGAGGTCAAAATGCAAGACTAGCTGCTAAGCTTACTGGCTGGAAAATCGACATTAAGAGTGAAACAGATGCTAGAGAATTAGGCATTTATCCAAATGAAAATTCACCGCAAACGATCATCGAAACGCTAGATGAAGAGATGGATGATTTCGATTTCTATAAAGACGAAGAGTAACAAATAAGTAAGGACGGTGAGCTAGAATGGCCACTCAAAAGAAAATTCCTTTACGTAAATGTGTTGCTACAGGGGAAATGCTCCCTAAAAAAGAAATGATTCGAGTAGTTCGATCTAAAGAGGGAGAAGTTTCGATTGACCTAACTGGCAAAAAGTCAGGTCGAGGCGCTTATGTATCTAAGTCTTCAGAGGCTGTGAACCAAGCGAAAAAGAAAAATTCCTTGGGAAATCATTTAGAAGCAACCATTCCAGGTGAAATCTATGACGAGCTAATAGTCATTATTGAAAGAGAAAAACTAAAATGACAATTGAACAGCAAATTACACAGTTGCTAGGTCTTGCCACTAGGGCTAGAAAGACCATTTCTGGTGAAGAACTGGTCGTAAAGGAAATAAGAAGTCAGAAAGCAAAGCTAGTAGTACTAGCTTCCGATGCTTCTGCCAATACGGCAAAAAAATTGAATGACAAATGTGCATCTTTTAACGTTGAGCTGCATGTCTTTGGAGACCGGCACGATCTCGGACATGCGACGGGAAAAGAGGCCAGAGTGGCAATTGCCATTATGGATGACGGTTTCGCTAAAAAACTGTCCGGCCTTCTCAACGAATATAACCGGGGGTGAGCTAATGACTAAAATCAGAGTTCATGAATACGCGAAACAAATTAATAAATCAAGTAAAGAAGTTATTGAGCAATTAGGAAAGATGAATATTTCGGTAACAAACCATATGTCTACACTTGAAGGCGATGCTGTAAGCAAATTAGACGGTGTTTATAAAAAATCATCGAATACTTCAACTTCGGCTAATCAAACAGCAAAACCAGCTCAAAATCAATCAAGACCTGCTTCAAATGGACAACAGTCTACTCAGTCAAAAGAGAAGAAGCAGTTTAACAACACCAACAATGGGAATTCTAATAATAACCGTCCAAGCGGTCAAGGCCAAAGCCGTCCAGGTGGACAGTCAAGTAGCCAAGGCCAAAACCGTCCGAGCGGTCAAGGTCAAAGTCGTCCAGGCGGACAGTCAAGTAGCCAAGGGCAAAACCGTCCAAGCGGTCAAGGCCAAAGCCGTCCAGGTGGACAGTCAAGTAGCCAAGGGCAAAACCGTCCAAGCGGTCAAGGGCAAAGCCGTCCAGGTGGACAGTCAAGCAGCCAAGGCCAAAACCGTCCGAGCGGTCAAGGTCAAAGTCGTCCAGGTGGACAAAACAGACCAGGTGGCCAAAATCGTCCAGGTGGTCAAAATCAAAACCGTCCAGGTGGACGTCCACATAAGCGAAGAAAAGGGCCAACTACTCCAGTACAGCCACCGGTTCCACGTAAGGAAAGAGAATTACCGGCTAAAATTACGTTTACAGAATCTCTAACAGTGACAGAGCTTGCTAAAAAGCTAGGTAGAGAACCATCAGAAATCATCAAAAAATTGTTTTTACTTGGTGTAATGGCAACAATTAACCAGGAACTTGATAAGGATGCAATTGAGTTAATCTGTGCAGACTATGGCGTAGAAGTAGAAGAAGAAATTAGAGTGGACATTACAGATTTAGAAACTCACTTTGAACCTACTACTGAAGAAGAAACTGCAAACCTGCAAGAACGTCCTCCTGTAGTTACTATTATGGGACACGTTGACCATGGGAAAACAACGCTTTTAGACTCTATTAGAAACACAAAAGTAACAGCTGGTGAGGCTGGAGGAATTACGCAGCATATTGGTGCTTACCAAGTGGTAGATAACGGCAAGAAAATCACGTTCCTTGATACACCGGGACATGCAGCGTTTACAACTATGCGTGCTCGTGGAGCAAAAATTACAGATTTAACAATTCTTGTAGTTGCAGCTGATGATGGAGTAATGCCTCAAACGGTTGAAGCTATCAACCATGCAAAAGCTGCAGAGGTTCCGATTATAGTTGCTGTTAACAAAATGGATAAACCATCCGCTAACCCAGACCGTGTAATGCAAGAGCTTACAGAGCATGGCTTAGTTCCAGAAGCATGGGGAGGAGAAACAATTTTCGTTCCTATCTCTGCTTTAAAAGGTGATGGAATCGATAACCTATTAGAAATGGTATTACTTGTAGCGGAAGTGGGAGAGTTAAAAGCTAATCCTAAACGACTTGCTTTAGGTACTGTAATTGAAGCTCAGCTTGACAAAGGTAGAGGTTCAGTTGCAACCCTATTAGTGCAAGATGGTACGTTGAAAGTAGGAGATCCAATCGTAGTAGGACATACTTTTGGTCGTGTTCGTGCGATGGTGAATGACCTAGGTAGACGCGTGAAAGAAGCTGGTCCTTCTACACCTGTTGAAATTACTGGTCTTAATGATGTTCCACAAGCCGGAGATCGTTTTGTTGTATTCGAGGATGAGAAAACAGCTCGTCAGGTTGGAGAAACTCGTGCTTCTCAAGCTCAAGTAAGCCAACGCTCTGAAAAAGCACGTGTAACCCTAGATAATTTGTTTGATCAAATGAAACAAGGGGAAATGAAGGAACTAAACCTAATTGTGAAAGCAGACGTTCAAGGTACTGTGGAAGCAATGGCTGCTTCTCTTATGAAAATTGAGGTTGAAGGAGTAAACGTTCGTATTATTCATACAGGTGCTGGTGCTATTACTGAATCTGATATTTCTTTAGCAGCTGCTTCTAACGCAATTGTTATTGGGTTCAACGTACGCCCTGATGTAAATGCGAAACGCGCTGCGGAACAAGAGGGCGTAGATATTCGTCTTCACCGTATTATTTATAAAGTGATTGAAGAAATTGAGTCAGCGATGACAGGACTTCTTGATCCAGAATTTGAAGAAAAAATTATTGGTCAAGCAGAAGTTCGTGAAACATTCAAGGTTTCTAAAGTTGGTACAATCGCAGGTTCTTATGTAACCGAGGGTAAAATCTCTAGAGATAGCGGTGTACGTGTAATCCGTGATAGTATTGTCATATTTGAAGGAGAGCTTGATACACTGAAACGTTTCAAGGATGATGCAAAAGAAGTTGCTAAAGGCTATGAATGTGGTATTACCATTAAAAACTTCAATGATATAAAAGAAAATGACATTATTGAAGCATATATCATGGAAGAAATCAAAAGATAATGATTATCTACGCAGAATGTGAATTCCTTATTCCTACTGCACATACCTTAAAGGAAAAAAGAGCTGTTCTCCAGCGTATGCTAACGAGAACGAAGCAAAAATTCAATGTATCCATCTCTGAGTTAGATCACCAGGACGTATGGCAGCGCACTTGTATCGGTCTTGTGGCCATTGCCTCTGATAAGCTAGCTGCTGAAAGAGAAATGCAGCATGCAATTCGGTATTTGGAATCTAACCCAGAATGGGAATGCATTGAAATTAAAAAAGATTACTTATGATAAATGAGGTGTAGCAAATGTCAATGCGTGCTAACCGAGTTGCCGAGCAAATGAAAAAAGAGTTAGGTGACATTATTGGACGTAAATTAAAGGACCCTCGTATCGGCTTTGTAACGGTTACAGACGTAGCAGTTACAGGTGACTTACAGCAGGCAACTATTTATGTAACTGTCCTAAATGGCAACCGTAATGATACCTTAAAGGCTTTAGAAAAAGCAAAAGGCTTCATTCGTTCAGAAATTGGACAACGTATTCGTTTACGTGTCACACCTGAACTGCTGTTTGAATTTGATGAGTCCGCAGAATATGGGAATCGAATCGATAACTTACTTAGACAAATCAATCAACCATCTGAAGATTAAAAACACATCAAGAAGTCTGCTTTGGTAATTCGAGCAGACTTCTTTGTTGTATACAAATGGAGTGGAATACATGTACGAAGGAATACTTCCTTTATGGAAGGAAAAAGGGATGACCTCCCACGATTGTGTTTTCAAGCTACGAAAGATACTAAGAATGAAACGTATAGGTCACACAGGCACGTTAGATCCAGCGGTAGAGGGTGTACTTCCTATTTGTCTTGGACAAGCAACGAAAGTCTCTGAATATGTTATGGACGAAGGTAAAACATATGTGGCCACCATTTCCATCGGGAAATCTACCACGACAGAGGATGCGGAGGGTGAAACCGTTCAACAGGACCGCTCTGATAAAACATTTTCTCGTGAGGAAATTCTCCAAGCCTTGGAGAAACTAACCGGAGAAATAGAACAGACACCACCCATGTTTTCTGCTGTAAAAGTAAATGGGAAAAAGCTATACGAATATGCTCGTGAAGGAAAAGAAGTGGAACGACCTACTAGAAAGGTGACCATTTATAAGCTGACGCTACTAGATGAAGAAAAAGCTTTTCAAGGTGAAGAGGTAAATTTCCAGATTGAAATAGATTGCAGTAAGGGCACGTATATTCGAACATTGGCTGTACAAATAGGAGAGATACTCGGCTTTCCTGCTCATATGAAATCTTTAGTAAGAACTGCCTCGGGTAGCTTCCGGAAGGAGCAATGTCTAACGCTGTCAGAAGTCCAGCAGGCATTGGAGGACGGACACTTGGAATCCTCACTATTACCAATCAGCAAGGCATTAGGAAAATGGCCAGCGCTAGAAATAACAGAAGACCTTTCAAAAGCGATTAGAAACGGCCAAGTGATCAACGAGCATCCGTTGCTCGAAGCACATGACAAGCTAGTGTTTATGCAAGATGAAAAGCCTAAAGCAGTTTATATCAAACATCCAACAAAAAATGGTATGATGAAGCCAGAGAAAATGTTTTCTGAAGAAAAGGGAGAATAATATGAAAGTTTATCATTTATCTTATCCAAATCATTTATATAATGAAAACGAGGCATATTCATTAGCAATTGGTTTTTTTGATGGGGTCCACACTGGTCACCGTGCTGTCATACAAGAGGCAAAGGAGAAGGGGAAAGAGCTTGGGATTAAAACGGCTGTGATGACGTTTGATCCCCACCCTTCCCTAGTGTTGGGTGGAAGAAAAGAGCCAGTCTTTTACATCACTCCATTGGAACAGAAGATTGACATTTTAAAAGAATTGGAAGTAGACGCTGTTTTTGTTGTACGCTTTACCTCCGATTTTGCTAAGTTGACGCCACAGCAGTTTATCGAAGCTTTTATTAAAGATGCCAATGTGTTACATGTTACTGCAGGCTTTGATTTTACCTTTGGTGCTTTTGGTAAAGGTACGATGAAAGAGATGGAGGAGCTTTCTGAGGGAGCCTACTCAGTTTCGGTAGTCGGGAAAAAGGAGTATAGCGGAGATAAAATAAGCTCCACTAGAATAAGGGCAGCATTGAAATCAGGGGACATGGAAGAGGTTCAAGCTCTTTTAGGAAGACCGTTCATGGTAACAGGAGTAGTTGTGCACGGAGATAAGAGAGGAAGAACCATTAATTTCCCTACAGCCAATGTGCAGCCAAAGGAAGGCCAGTTCATACCAGCGACCGGCGTCTACGTGGTGAAATTCCAAGTACAGGAGAAATGGTATGAAGGTGTATGTAATGTAGGCTTTAAGCCGACCTTTAATGACCCTAAGGAGAAAAAGCTTTCTATAGAGGTACATATTTTTGCTTTCGATCAGAACATCTACGGGGAAGAGGTAGCTGTTCACTGGTATAAAAGAATAAGAGAAGAGCAAAAGTTCAATGGACTGGAAGAATTAAAAGCCCAGCTAATAAAGGATAAAGCAACTGCTTTAGACTATTTCCAGAAAGACTAAAAGGTTGCTTCCACATTGACAATATGCTATTCTTTATAAGTACAAGTGTACGAACCTTTCCTTGGCTTTTTCGATTCTCCAACGATTGCTCAGGAAACGGGGATAAATAGAATTTAGGAGGAAACAAACATGGCAATTACACAAGAACGCAAAAACGAATTAATCGCTGAGTACAGAACTCACGAAAGCGATACAGGATCTGCTGAAATTCAAATCGCAATCCTTACTGAAGAGATCAACTCTTTAAACGAACATTTACGCACACATAAGAAAGATCACCATTCACGTCGTGGTCTATTCAAAATGGTTGGACGTCGTCGTAACTTGTTAAAATACTTACGTGAAACTGAAGTTCAACGTTACCGTGAGCTAATTGCAAAACTTGGCTTACGTCGATAAGATTACACTTGAAAAGCGGGATTTATCCCGCTTTTTCTATTGGAATAATCTTTATAAAAAATAGGATATTTGTGACCTGCGCAAGTCTTTCAAAAGTATACATTCCACATGTATGTTTATTATACAGAGCAACAATTAGCTGGATAGCAGGAAATGACAGAATAGATAGAAAAAATCAGTTGCTTTTATGTTTTTTTATTAAAATATTTCGCATAGTTTCGTGATTTTTGATACACTACTTATGATACATATAACCTTTTTATATGCCCTTTTTTTGAAGGAGTTTTAGAAGTTGAGAGGAGTACCTGGCAAATGAGTGAAAAGAAAGTATTTACGTATGAATGGGCTGGCCGTCCCCTGCAAGTAGAAGTTGGACAGCTTGCTAAACAAGCTAATGGAGCTGTTTTAGTACGATACGGTGATACAAGCGTATTATCAGTAGCAACTGCTTCAAAGCAACCAAAAAATTTAGATTTCTTTCCTTTAACAGTGAACTACGAAGAAAAATTATATGCGGTTGGTAAAATCCCTGGTGGATTTATTAAGCGTGAGGGTCGCCCTTCTGAACGTGCTATTTTAACAAGCCGTTTAATCGACCGTCCAATCCGTCCGTTATTCCCAGATGGCTTCCGTAACGAAGTGCAAGTGATCTCCATTGTTATGTCTGTAGATCAAAACTGTTCTTCTGAAATGGCTGCAATGCTCGGATCATCATTAGCTTTAAGTGTTTCTGACATTCCTTTTGATGGCCCGATTGCTGGTGTTCAGGTTGGTTTAATTGATGACAAGTTCATTATTAACCCAACAATTGAGCAAATGGAGAAGAGTACATTAGATTTAACTGTAGCAGGTACAAAAGATGCGATTAACATGGTGGAAGCTGGAGCGAAAGAGGTTTCAGAGGAAGTTGTGTTAGAAGCAATTATGTACGGACACGATGAAATCAAAAAGTTAATCGAATTCCAAGAAATGGTTGTTGCGGAAGTCGGCAAAGAGAAAAAGGATATTCCTTTATTCGAATTAGATAAAGAGCTATTTGAAGAAGTTCGCAATATGTGCGAAACAAAATTGGTACAAGCTATCCAAGTGCAAGAAAAACATGCACGTGAAGATGCTATTACTGAGGTAAAAGAAGAAGTTAAGGCTTACTATGCGGAAAAAGAAGCGGACGAAGATACACTTAAACAGGTTCGTGACATTTTAGATGCTTTAGTAAAAGAAGAGGTACGTCGTTTAATCACAGAAGAAAAAGTACGCCCAGATGGACGTGGTGTTGCGGAAATCCGTCATCTATCCTCTGAGGTAGGCATTCTTCCTCGTACACATGGCTCTGGTCTGTTTACACGTGGACAAACTCAAGCTTTAAGTATTTGTACATTAGGGCCACTAGGCGATGTGCAAATCATTGATGGTTTAGGAATTGAAGAATCTAAACGATTCATGCATCATTATAACTTCCCTCAGTTTAGTGTAGGGGAAACGGGACCAATTCGTGCTCCAGGACGTCGTGAAATTGGACATGGAGCTTTAGGAGAACGTGCCCTAGAAGCAGTTATTCCGGATGAAAGTGTCTTCCCTTATACATTACGCTTAGTTGCAGAGGTTTTAGAATCGAACGGTTCTACGTCTCAGGCTAGTATCTGTGCTTCTACCTTAGCTATGATGGATGCTGGTGTTCCTCTGAAGGCTCCAGTAGCTGGTATTGCAATGGGTCTTGTGAAAAAAGGTGAGCACTACACTATTTTAACGGATATCCAAGGGATGGAAGATCATCTTGGAGATATGGACTTTAAAGTAGCTGGTACATCTAAAGGGATTACCGCACTACAAATGGATATTAAAATTGACGGCTTATCTAGACAAATTTTAGAGGAAGCACTAGAGCAAGCGAAAATTGGACGTATGCAGATATTAGAAAGCATGCTTGCAACTATTAGCGAGCCTCGTGAAAAACTTTCCAAGTATGCACCGAAAATCGCTATGATCAAGATTAATCCAGATAAAATCCGTGATGTTATCGGACCTGGCGGTAAGCAAATCAACAAAATCATCGATGAGACTGGTGTTAAGATTGATACAGAGCAAGACGGAACAATCTATATTGCATCTCCAGATGAAGACATGATTGCTCGTGCAAAACAAATCATTGAAGATATCGTTCGCGTAGCAAAAGTGGACGAGTATTACCTAGGAAAAGTAAAACGTATTGAAAAATTCGGTGCTTTCGTAGAAATCTTTAATGGTAAAGACGGTTTACTTCATATTTCTGAGATCCAAGAGGAACGTACGAAAAATGTTGAAGACGTTCTAAAAATCGGT
>CAKQHO010000006.1 GCA_934234185.1 uncultured Psychrobacillus sp.
ACTAAAGACTTCGAAATATAACATAGATCCACGACGTAATATCAAATGAGCCACTTCGATGATGCTGCCGGAACATGTGCAAATGCTTCGGGAATATGACATAGAGGGAAAGCAGGAGGATAAACCAGAACTGAGCGAGTACGATTATGTACTATTATCGGAAGCCCTTGAACTATCCTATACAACAAAGGCAGACACTAAGATAAAACGTTGGATGAATGGTGAATTTATTTATAATCGAGGAACTATCATTCATGTAGATTTGAGTAAAAGAATGATACAACTGGAGGATCCATTCACGACACATGCTATTAAGCTAGATGATATTGTCGATGTGACTATTATGGATTAAATTTTAGGAGTAATTTTAATATCACTCTACCTTGAGGTAAAATTGAGTTAATACAAAAAATGTAAATAATTAAAACTTTTGTTTAACTTAAACGTAAAATTATATAAAGGAGGAGAAAAGATGAAAAAATTACTTTTATTTTTTGTTATCAGTATTATGTTAGTTGGTTGTTCAAATAACAAGCAAACCACAGATGCCTCGCCTCTTGAAGAACAAATTAAAAATGCATTAGAAGAAAATAATATGTCGCCTAATACAGTGGTTTACTATGATATTAAAGATGATTTTATTTATACAGTGGTGTTGGAGCAAGACGGTTTACAGATTGCCGTTTTAAAGAATAATAATGGAAATATCGAATGGCTTGGTGGAGGAAATGGAACGAACGTCATTAGTGAAGGAGGATCAGATTACTTCACTTTAATAACGCCAAATAATCAAGTACCAGAAATTGAAGAAGTAAATGAAGTAAGAGTATTTGGGAAACCAGCCAAACTGCAATACTATTTTGAGCGGGTTACAGACGACTTAAACCGCGAAGTAAAATACTGGATCTCCATCAGTAAAAAAGAACCCGCTCATTCGGACTTTGAATTTATAGTTAAGTAAATTTCTTTCTTTTAATGAAAAATTTCTCGCAACTTAAATATTCACAGAAGTTGCGAGAAATTATTTAAATATTAAGGTGCTGTAAAATCATAACCATCTAAGATTTTTAGCTAGTATATCTTATATATGCAGGATTAACATATGCTGTATTGACTCCATTAGTAGTAGCCATTCTAGGGATAGTTGTGCTTCCTATTGCCCCAGTAATATAGTTATAGAGTGGTGTGGTCATTGGTGGTTGAAAGTGAGGATAGCCCTCACAAATAACATGCTCACCACAATTACATGCGGAATGATAAGCAAATTCGTATCCAGATAGGACCTTTTCGGTCTGATAATGTCTTACTGCTGAAACTTTATTCGCTGCTTTCATTTTGTGTACTCCGTACAACGGACAAGGGTTTACAGGCATATTATCTTCTCCTAACTAAAAGTTTTTTTGAAGTAGAAACTCATAATTAACCTCCCTTCGCTTTATTTACTTCATGTTATATAAAGGAGGAAAATTTGTTTTTTTTCAACCTTTTTGTAATAAAAAGTAAAAAGATGCAGAAAAAAGTATATTTTTTTTACAATTCAAAAGAACATATATTCTGTTTTAAGGAGGATTATTCTTGGATGACCTAAATTTGCAGGATATCAAAAACCCTATTTTAAAATCTTTTCTCAGTATTAGTCACAACAAAAGTAATCTCCAGTCTTATTTAAACGAACCAAGCCTTGAATTAAAGAAAAAAATAGAAACAGATTTCAAAGATTATTATATTAGAATTCGCTTAATAACCTATCTATCTAAAACATTACATTATGCAGCTCAACATTATGACAAAAGGCAACGATTGTGGGAATCGACTTTGATACACTGTAACCGTCAAGTAGTTTTTTACACTTAATGCTAATTTGCCTTTTACATTTTCGCTTCAAAAAGTTGCTGGCGGTTTTTCATTCGATAGCTATCTCCATCCAGATGCACAACTTCCACCCGATGCAGTAAACGATCTAAAATAGCGGTTGTTATGCCGTGGTCTCCCATCAACTCACTCCATTGCTCTGGATTTTTATTCGAAGTTAAAATAATCGAGCTTTTTTCATATAAATGGTTGATGAGCCAAAAGAATAGATTGGCTTCACGTTGGTCCATTGCCATATACATTAAATCATCAATGATAACCAAATCGGAGTTTTGGACTCTCTTCATTTGTACTTGAGATTTATGAGTATATTCCTGTGTTTTAAGGAGATGAAGTAGCTCTCCCATCGTCACAAATGATACATGGAACCCCTTATAAATGGCCTCTAATCCAAGCCCGACAGCCAAAAATGTTTTGCCCACCCCAGGTGGGCCCAAGAGGATCAAGTTATAATGTTGCTCAAGCCACTGTAGTTCTTCTAATTGTGTTAACTGCCTTTTCATCAATGACTGCTGTGCCTCTAGGTCAAATTCTGAAAGTGTTTTCAGGTAAGGGAAACGTGCATACTTCAACCTTTTCTCTATACTTTTTGCTTCTCGCTTTTTCAGTTCAAATGCCGTTAATTGCTCTAAGAACTCTTGATATGTCCAACTGGACTGCTCAGCTTGTCGGAGGAGCTTCGGTAGTTCCTCCGCTGTTTCGGCCAATCGTAACTGACGGAATTCTTGCTGTAATTCAGTGATTGTTCTATTCATTTGATAGGTCCTCCTAAAATTGTTGTGTAAGTGTCCATTGATCGCATGGAAACGGGTATCTTAGGTATTGTCTTAGGGGGACCGCTAGGAATCTCTCCTGATGAATCTAAATCCTCTTTTACTAAATATTCAACGATATCCCGAAAATCATTTGCACTATAGAGCTGCTCTCTTATAGATTTGGTTAGGGCAGCCTCTAAATAGGCAGGATTGTTTTCTGCCACCTTTAGTAAAATCAATAGTTGGTCTCGACGATAGCGAGGATAACGTTTCATGATTTCTTCTAACTATTCGTTCATATAATAGACAAAAATTATTGACAAAATTGTGAACGAGTTTAATAATAGATGGTAAGAGGGGTGTTTTAAATGGAGTCTTATGTAAAAATGCTACATGCCACTAAGGTTGTAGGGGCAGCCTTATTAATCATCGGAATGACAGTCTTTTTCTACGGATTGTTGACTAGTGGTCAAGGGACAGTTATGGGAATTGGCATTGGAATAGTAATGGGTGCAACCTTTACATTTATCATAGGGATGATTTTAGTAGCTTCAGAGGAAATGGTCGCAAACGGCAAGAAGTACAGAAATGAAAGCATCTGATCGATTTAAATAAAAGGTATTTAGAGAGTCGTCTCTAAATACCTTTTTAATATAAATAGAACCTTCTTCTTAGGAACTCAAATTAGAATCCATGGGAAAAAAATGTGGCAGACATCCTTACAGGCAAGTTAACTTCTAATATCTTTTAGCTTTGTTAAAGATATTGGTTGATTTTGACTAACTAATCTTTTTTATAGTGACTGTAAACATTATAAAAGGGACATTCAAATGACAATTAAGGTTAAGGATTATGAAATGGATATTTGGTACAGTTTTCGGCTTTGTTTATGTCGGGATGAGTGAGACAGATAAGACATCACAACCCCGCGCGTAAGCGATGGGTGATGGCTTATCGCTCACCCCGTGGAAAGCGTCCGGCTGGTGCGGAATCAATTCTACTTTCTGATTGATAGATTTCTTTGCATCCTAAATCAACCCTACTCTTTAACATAGCTTTTCTTTTTTAAAGGGCGATTAGAGAGGAACTATTTCTAATGTAAAAAAAGAGCACCTCACTAGGCGCTCTTTTTCTTTATGTTACATATCCCACACCATAACCAGTAAAGTACCGAAAATAGTTAATAGGGCAATCAATAATGCGTAATAAACATTGGCATAAATGGATTTTTTGTCACTTGATTCACCAGCATGCATGAATACGACAAGCTGTAAACCTGCCTGTACGAATGCAGTTAGCAGTAATATTGTCATTCCAACTGCAAATGACATATCCATAAAGTAAACTAGCAATGCAACTGCTGTTAATACTAATGAAAACACAAAGCCCATTACTTGTTTAAGAGGGAATAATTCTTTCATATTACATCATTCCTTTCAAGTAGATGAAGCTGAAGATGAAGATCCAAATAACGTCTAGGAAATGCCAATATAGAGAGAAAATAAATGACTTATTGGCGGTTTCAGGAGTTAACCCACGTTTCTTCACTTGTAGAAGAATGAATGTGCCCCAGAACAAACCGAACGTTACATGCAATCCATGTGTCCCCAGTGTCGTCAATAGTGCTGCTGTGAAAGCACTTGTTTGAATTCCTGCTCCAATATGCACGTAGTGTATAAACTCATAAATTTCAAAGCCTAGGAATCCTGCTCCTAGAAGAAGTGTTACTAGAAAGAATGCCATCGTCGCTTTTTTGTTGTTCATGCGCATTGCATGGATGGCAAGCCCAATTGTAAAACTACTAGTTAATAGTAATAGTGTTTCGATTAAAACTGGTGTTAGCTCGAAAATATCTCCACCTGCAGGACCGCTGCCGATGCGGTTCTCCAGGGTAAAGTAGGTAGCAAAAAGGGTAGCGAATAGCATAACCTCTGCCCCTATGAAAATCCAAAAGCCTAATATTTTTAAGCTATTTTCTTCTGTGCTGTATTCAAGTGGAAGTGACTTATCTACCTTCATTTTTTAGCACCTCGCAATTTTCTTTCAGTTTCTTCGATTTCCTCTACTGAAATATATCTTCCGTGGTCCTTCTCGAAGGAGCGATATGCCATACAAGCTAAGATTCCGATTAAAGAAACAATCGCAACCGGCCAAATACTAAACACCATCGCAAACCCAAAGACGAAGAAGATACAGCTCATGATAAACGGTAAACCACTGTTATTAGGCATATGAATTTTTTCCACCTTATTCGGGAATAATTCATGTCCGTTTTTCTTAGAATCCCAGAATGCTTGTGTAGAAGCAACCTGAGGTGTTGTAGCAAAGTTATATTCAGGCACTGGTGTATGAGTAGCCCATTCCAGTGAGCGTGCGTCCCAAGGGTCGTTACTGATATCTCTAGAAGCATATCGGATACTATAGTAGATGTTATAAACAAGTACTATAAAGGCAACTGCCATAATTCCTGCTCCCACGAAGGAAATCATATTCCACATACTGAACCCAGTGGATTCTGAGTAAGTGTACATACGTCTTGCTTGACCATCTAGACCAGTGATATACATTGGAATGAAGGCCAAGATGAAACCGATGGTAAGTAACCATGCTGTCCATTTTCCAAGCTTCTCATTTAACATAAATCCGAAAATCTTCGGCCAGTAGTAAGTCATACCTGCGAGCATCGCATAAACAACACCCGGGATGATTACGTTATGGAAATGGGCAACTAAGAACATCGTATTATGATATTGATAATCGGCTGCAGACATTGCTAGCATTACCCCGGTAACTCCCCCTAATGTGAAGAGAGGGATGAACATAACGGAATAAAGCATTGGCGTCGTAAATTCGATCTTCCCTTTCCAAAGGGTAAACAGCCAGTTAAATATTTTCACACCTGTTGGAATGGCAATCGCCATCGTGGTGATAGAGAAAATACTATTTGATAATGGACCTTGCCCCATTGTAAAGAAGTGATGCGCCCATACCACGAAGGATAGAACGGAAATAATCACCATCGAGAAGACCATTGATTTATAGCCATATAGATTACGTCTTGCAAAGGTAGGGATAATCTCACTGAATAAACCGAATGCAGGGAGAATTAAAATATATACCTCTGGATGTCCCCAAACCCAGAATAGGTTTGCCCATAGCATATCCATACCACCATTATCGGTAGTAAAGAAGTTGGTGCCGAATAATCTGTCCATTGTTCCCATTGCAAGCAGCACTGTTAATACTGGGAAAGCAAAGACGATAATGATATTGGCAATAAACGCTGACCAAGTGAACATTGGCATTTTCATCAATGTCATACCTGGTGCTCTCATTTTTAGAATAGTAACGATAAAGTTAATACCTGTCATTAATGTACCAAGACCGGCAATTTGAATCGCAATCATGTAATAGTTTGTTCCCACAGAAGCACTGAATTCATTACCTGCTAGAGGGAAATAAGATGTCCATCCTGCATCTGGCGATCCTCCGACGATGAACGAAATATTGAATAACCCCATCCCCATGAAGAACAGCCAAAAGCTAAGTGCGTTCAATCGTGGGAATGCTACATCGCGTGCTCCAATTTGTAGAGGAACAAGGAAGTTAAAGAAAAAGATGATAAATGGCATAGCCATAAACAAGATCATTACTACTCCGTGAGTGGAGAAGACCTCGTTATAATGCTGTGAATCTAAAAAGGTGTTCTCAGGCATCGATAGCTGATAACGCATCATGATGGCATCTACTCCACCACGGAATAGCATCAGTAATGCGGTAAGCAGATACATAATACCGATACGCTTATGGTCTACAGTAGTAATCCATTCGCGCCATAGATATCCCCATTTTTTAAAGTAGGTGATACCTACTACAATCGCTAGCATCGTAAGGCCGATTCCGACCATGGATGCGTATATCAAAAAGCTTGGATGTGGTACGGCAAAACGCTCGAAGAAATCCATTCTTTTGTACTCCTTTCAGGATCTATAGCTTGTACTATAGCAATCTAGTAATCTTTCTTTTAATGATGCGAGTGATCGTCTGCACTAGAATCTTCGTGACTCTCGTGCTCTGTCTCATCATGTGAATCTACTTCATGACCCTCATGCTCTGTGTCGTTTGCATCATGGTCATGATTTGGAGCAGGTGAGAATTCTAAGTGAGTTCCTACATAAGTAGAGCGTCCCAGATGACCTGGCTCCAGTAATTCTTCAAACTTTTCTTCTGTTAGATCAGGGGCAGTTTCATGAACTTCCTCGACCCATTCGTCAAAATCCTTTTGAGACATCGACGTTACATCAAATACATTCTCTGCAAATCCAGACCCGCTGAAGTTTGCATTTCTTCCCATAAATTCTCCTTCAACATCAGCAGCCAAGTGCAGGGTGGTGACCATGTCAGCCATCGCATACTTTTGTCCGCCTAGCTGTGGAATCCAAAAGCTCGTAATTGGTCCGTGGGAATAAAGCTTAAATTCAATTGCTCGGTTAGCAGGGATATATAAGTAGTTAACCGTCTCAATGTTTTGCTCTGGGTAACTAAAATGCCATTTCCAGTTAGAGGAGGACGCATAGACGATTAACGGCTCTTGGTCTTCATAGCCTTGTGGCGTAGATTCTACTATATAGTTACTTCTTACTGAAACAATAGAAAGGGCAATAACTATTATGATAGGAATCCCAATACAAATTGCTTCTACAATCGCATTACCTTCTATATGAGGGGGTTCGTAATCCTCACTTTGTTTAGAAGCTCGGTATTTTATTAATACGAATGCGAGAATCCCTAAAACAACTAGGACAATTCCGCCCATTAGCCAGATAGAGAACATGATGTCATCTGCCTGTTGTGAAGCCTGTGGACCTTTCGGATCTAAAACAAGCAACGGCTCACAACCTGTTAACACTGTGACAATAGTAAAAACCATCGTCAAAAGAGACCACTTTAATTTTCTTTTCATCTTTGTACCCCTTTCTACTTCGTTTATAAAAAGTAGTAGATAGTAATTATTATCGAGGATTATCTCTCGTGCCTTTATCTTATTCCCATCTGTAACAAAAAACTAATGTTAAAACTGGACTTCACAATTTGTTCAGGAAGATTTGAACGTTCTGTAACACAATCATTAGTTGTTCAAAAAAAAGACGAAAGTAATGAAAATTATGGTTTTTTTAATACCAAATGTTAGCATATTTAAAAGATAGCTACTATTTACAAGTTTTTATGGGAGTACTTGTTCCTATTCTTCAAGCCACTTTTGCTAGGTATAAATACTGGTAGATGTGCTAAGTGAAATCCTCTTGGTGTAAAACCTGTCACAGAAGTTAACCGATGAAAATAGACATTCCTATGCTATAATGAAAATCTAAAAGCAGCTGATTCCGATTAGAAGGAACTATGTGCTATAAATCTATTCAAACAATAGTCGGAGGTGGCAAGATGAATAAAAGATGGACGATTGAAGAAATTCGTGAATATGTGAGGAAGAATTCAACAAGTGAATTACTTTCTAGTGAATATAAAGGTTTCTCTCAAAAATTACAGTTTAAATGCTCTTGTGGAAATGTCTTTGAAAAAACGTTTACTAAATTTAAAGGGAACAATCAGAAACAATGTACTGAATGTGCACCGATCAAGCCCTCTCGTTAAACACAAAAGAGTGAGGAGAGCTTCATACTTAATCTTTAGAAAGGCAGCTCTTTGTTCAACGAAACAAGGAGCTACCTTTCTTTAGAAGATTACACTTTGAATTTTTAAGTATGAGATGCTTGGCAAAGCTGTTTGCCGCTACATTATTTTTTATTCACTTAGATAATTTTTTATGGGAGTCTTACTACATAAGCTATTATTTCAGACTCCAGAAAGTATATAAATTTTAATACCATGAGCCCAGTGTCATTGGGTTTATGGTATTTTTTTGTGCAGCTCCAGTAGCTTCTTCTGTATTTACCAGTAAATTTACATTACTTGCGGTTCAGAAGAGAATACTTGCGGTCACTAGTTACTTACTTGCACTTTTTTGTGTGTTACTTGCGCTAGCGGTTCCTAGCTAGCTGCCAATCGAATCCTCAAATAATCCAATCAATGTTTTTCTTCACTCGAAAAAACTGTATAGTGTTTGTCTTATTAATTCCTTTTTCATTTTTATAAAGTAATAGTAACGAATAACGACAGGAAAGAAGGAATGTATATGAAACAAGCATGTGAGCTTTTAATAGAAATGGGCTGTATTTGGGCTTTTGAAACAAAGCATTTAGTGGGATACAAGCAAACGTTTAAGCACTTCGTTGGATATAAAACAAATGAAGAGGGAACTCTCCAGGTTGCTGCCATTATAGTGCCAAAAGAGGAGGAGCAGCATTTGCATGCTGTAATGGAAAGGAGTGAATCTCTGTCTAGATGGCTGTACATTGGAATGATGGAAGGGTGGAGCACCAAATGGCTGCTTGCGAGTACCGGAAAAGAGGTAGGGCAGCCACGCATAATCAGTGCTCATCGAACGTTTCAGACGGAGGTAGGCTTTAATATGGTGTACTTAACCTTATTAAGAGATTTACAGCCGTTCTCCTTTACACCAGACCAAATAAGACAATGTATCCGAGCATGGCATCTGCTACGCTGCTATTTACAAAGCATTAATCAGCTTGATAATTGGAGATTCCTACATAATCCTTTCTTTCTAGCGCATATATGGAGAGAATGCCAGCTAGCGTGTGCCTATTTTGATGAGGAATTTCTTACGCTTATGAAGGAGGGTGTGATGGAGGTGGTCATCCCTCACATGGAGGCATTACCGGTAACAGGAGAACCAATTGCTAACTGTACTAGTATGTGGTTACACATGAGAGAAGGGGGACCAATTTATGCTGGTCAGGTAAAAATGGCAAGCGAAAATGCATTGAATGATACAAAGATTCATGGAAGAGTTCTTCATCTCCACGCTCATCACGGTGAATTCCTTCCCATGCTCACAAAGAATGAGCATATTCGAAAAGCCGTTCATGTAGAAAGTGACCTGAAGGCATTTCCATATATAAAGCTAATGGGCATCATGCTGAATCGGTTAAACCACCAGGTAATTACACAAGCACCTGAGCCAAACAGCAGCTTTGACTGGGTGATTGACAGATGCTCAGAGGAGGAAATAGATGTTCAAAAGTACTTGCCTTACTTGAATTCGAACGGGAAAATACTTGTCTGGTTTGAGGATGATGAGCAATATGGTTATACAGTCTTCCAACGAGGAAATTCTCATGTAGATGTGCAGGTAGATTGGTCAGTAATGTATCAGCAAATCTATGATAAACAGAAAAAGGATGTGGAATGATGAGCATAATTATTTTAGTTATTCTTGCACTTTATGGCATTGGATTAAGTATCTATTTCTACCATTGGAAGAACGAGGACATTGTACCTCTTATTATAGAGGTCAGGGGAGAGGCAATTCAGCTTGCTAAAACTGAGATGAGTTTATTGGAGCAAGTATTAAAAGAACTCCCTGTGAGGAAGCAAAATTACGAGCTTCACCTAGAGGGACTGGCTCAGGCGCAAAGAAGGCTAGAGGATTTAATCTCAACTTTTACAGACATGGTGAACGAAGAGGATGCAATACTGGAAGAATTACAAGCACTGGAGATAACAGAGCAGATGGCGGTTGCCGCCTATAAAGAAAAGGAGTGATATCTATGTGGGATATTATAGTGGCGATTTTTATGCCGATTTTATTGCTAATCCTAATAGGTTTTATCTTATTGATAGAAGTTGCGTTATTAGTTGAATCAGTGGAAAAGAAACCTGCATTTCCTAGACTGGCAAGTCTCATCAGCCCGTTATATGCAATGCGAGCAATCTATGGAAATGAGCTGGGAGAGGGAGACATACGATATATCCTTAAGAAAGGCTTTCTTTTTCTGTATTTCTTTGCAGTGATCAATCTTTTTCTCTATATGGATATCCCGATACTTGGGGGGATAGGGAAGTGGTTCCTGTTTGTACCATTCCTCTGCTTTGTCCTTTTCTCTCGCATTTGGGTCTGGGGTCTACTCACCCTATGGATCAGTGAGGAGAAGACGCTGGAAAAATTGGTTCTGGAGCAGGAGAAGATGGCCAATAGGATTGAACCGTTGTATAAAGAAGTAATGGAGATGAAGAACTTGTTAATGCAAAAATATGAGCATTACAAGGATAGGAATACGCTGCTTCATGAACTAGAGTACGACTTGGAAGACTTAAGAATGGATATGGAGGATGAAAAGAAACGTATTCAGCAAATTTATCAAACAGTAGAGGAAAATCTGCGTAGTATTCACGAGCTGCCTATGGAGGTACAAGTTGCGATCGATACGAACGTCCTGATGGAATGGGATGATTATCTGTTGGATGCATTGCGTGAGCGAAGTATTCTGATCAGCAAGCGGGTGCAGCGAGAGCTCGACCAAAACAAGACGAAGGAAGACCCGAAGGTGGAATATAAGGCTAGGCGCGGAATCCGTTATCTGCTATCACTGCCTGCAGAAAGCTATCGTTTTGTGAACGGAGATTGGAATGAGCGGCTACTAAAGGAAAACGGGTTATCCAGCCAATGGGAGGATGAAAAGATTTTAGCGGATTATTTAACCTGTAAGCTAAAGGGACAGCAAATCTGTATTGCTTCTAGTGATGCGAACTTTCTCATTAGTGCGAAGCCCTTGTTTCCTATTTTAGGAATAAAGAACCCGAAAATATTCCGATAAAATAATTAGATTATTCAAATTGCATGGTACAATTATAGGTAAAAGGGAGGGAGTGCTCATATGTCTGCTAGAACTGGATTGTTCATATTTGATAAAGATAGGGGAAATTTAGTAGAGGCGAAGGATGATCATGAATATATCCATTTATATTTAAAAATGGCAGGCCCATCAAAGTTAGTGGAGGCTCATTCAGCACTCGGTGATGCCTATTTGGGCATACATAATTATCCTTCAGCAGAGAATATATTTGAAACCTTAAAGGAATACGATGCACTGGATGAGGCATCTATAGGCCTCGCCAAAATTCATCGGGCAAAGGGGGAGAACGAAAAGGCTCTTCGACTGCTCCAACTGGCTGATAAAAATGCAAAATCCCATTATGAGCAAGCCAGCATTTATTATGAACGCATGGAGATAGATCAAGCAATTCAAAGCATTGAGAAGGCAGTTTTATATGACGGCTTCAATAAAGAGTATCATCATTTACGGGGGAAGCTGTACGAGGAAATCTATCGTTTAGACCAAACGAATCTATCTGCATTGGAAGCACTTCTCTATAGCTATCAACTATATTATGAAGAAACGATTCAACAACGTCTAAAGAGGGATTTTTTATCGGTCGAAGTAGAAGACACTCATTTTCCATTATTTCTTACTTATATGCTGAGCAGTGGAAATGAAGCTGTCGCCATTGAGCATATCGATGCTTTTCTCTCGTTGTTTCCAGTATCCAATTCGTTGAAATTAGAGAAATTCATCCATCAGAAACTTGCGATACCTATAGAGCTGTTAGTAGATTTAACCGATAGTAGTGAGGGTCTACATAAAAAGCAACAGCTATTAAATGAAGCGAAAAAACTCTATCGTCGGCTGATCCCACTTTTATATGAGCTGAAGACCCATAGCTACTTGTTACTTGGAGAGCGTCAAGAAGCGCTAGATGCCTTTAGACAAGCTCAGAAATTTACTCTTATGAGTCCCACACTCTCAGCCTTAAAGGAAACATTGCAACATAATCCTACCATAGAAATGTTCCAGCTTACATTTGATCCAGATCCTTATTACTCTTATATTAATACCCTTCACGAGGGAATAGAAAAGGAGATGGAGCAGTTAAAAGGCTTTATATTTGAAGCTTCTGTAAACTTCTACATTGAAAAACTAGAAAGCATGCAGCAGGATTTAAAGGTGCAGTTACTAGACTCTACAGGAGAGGAAGTCGCACGTACAACAGAGAAGCTTGCACTGCTTAGAAAAATTAAAATTGAAAGACTTTTCAAGCAAATGCTTATGTCAGAACAAGAAGCAAAGCAATGTATCAAAACGATGTTAGTGGAAACGAAGAACAGATTGGAAAAAGATTATGCAACATCAAAAGAGAGTGCTGCTAAGCATTTTCCCCAAAATGTTTCCAAGCTTAATTCACCAATGGAGCATTTTAAAAGTATTGACTTACTTGATGATAATTGGAATCGAAAAATCATTTTGCCTGCGATAGGGAAGAAATTTTCCCCTAAAGATATCGAAGAAATGGATAAAGTCACCAATCTATGGATAAAGTCCGAAAAGTATTATGCACTTCTAGAAAATATTATTCAAAATGATCCTCGTAATGCGAATGTGATGGTGGATTCTTATTTTAAAACGATGGAGGTATGGTTAGTAAAGCTTCTGGGTGAAATAAGCTTTGGAGCGAAGCTATCTAAAAAAGAGAAATCATACACAGTTGGTCAGGACCTAGAATTTTATAAGATTACTGATCTAGGAGATTACTTATATTTCATCAAAAATTTTCATCATACAAATAGACAGCTTATGAATAGACATCCATTAAAACAGAACAGAAGCTTTCCTTCTGATTACTTGCTAAAGGTGTTTACGCAATTTCGAAACTATCGCAATCAATCAGCCCATAAAGTGAGTTTTACTTATGAGGAGGCAAAGAGGGTTCGTCAAGAATTTTATAAGGTGATTGTATTAGCAATGGATTCCCTCAAACTATTGGATGACGCAATAATTCAAAGAAATGAAAGAGAGCTCCGTGCCTTAGCAAAGGAGCCAGTGGAGTCTAATTAGTTTCGGTTTTACAGCTTCTATTTTGGCTCGCGAAATTGCATCTTCGCGAGCTGTTTTTAAGGAATAAGAGGGAAATCTTCCTTTATTCAATAGCTAAATACATAAAAATGAGCTGGAATACTTTTTCTAACGACGTAATGTTCAAACTATTTAATTCATATTAAAAATCGCCTTTCCAGTATCCTTATTTATTGGTAATGAAGAATGTTCGTGAGTTATAATCCAGGAATCATTTACTTTTTTTAAACCGAACGTGAATCGATTTGTTAGATGACGAAGTTTTTCTCCTGTTTCTACATTTTGAGCAGAAAAAGTAACGGAACCATAGACAAATGCCAAATTCACGTTTTCTTCAATCACTAAGTCATTGAAATCAACAGTAAGCAAAACACCATCCGCCCTTAACCCATTAAACCACTCCTCCACAGTTTCCTTCCAAGAAAAAATCCCTTTAGATTCCCAGTCAACCCAGCAATCATAAATGTGGATATCTGGCCCATAAATGGTTAGGAATCCTTCCAAATCTTTTTCGTAAACCGAAGACTTGTAATTTTCCAGCACATCTTGAACTTTATTAAAGTTAATACTCATCAAATTCTCCCCTTTATTCTTGATTTAAACTTTCCATATAGATTCTCTATAACTACCATTTTTTCCTTTTTCAACAATACTGACACTTTCTTCAATCAAAAGTTCAGCATAAAAGGGCATTAATCCTTCTCGGATCAATGCCCCTGTTAGTTGAAGTACACTATTCACATACCTTTTTCAAGTATATAGTTTTCATTTGAATTTTTTAAAACTATATCGAAATTCTGATGATAAGGATGCATAAATAACTCATATTGAATTCTACGCTGTTCATGAGATTTTCTTAAATAATTTATATCTGTTCCTCTTTCAGAAACATCACGTATACCCCTTCTCAAAAGCTCGGTTTCTCCATCTGTATGTAAGTAAATTTTTAAATCATACAAATTTGGATCTGTAAAGGCAACGGTCATTCCTTCTATAATACTAACTTTGTTTTGTGAAGAAACTAACTTACTCTCTGTATAATTCGTGGCTATTGTATAAAAGTCTAAAGCATCTTTCACCATATGAACATCTCTCTCTAATGCATATATATGATGGGCAGCAGGATGACAGGCTGTCATTTTATCTTGATGGTGTTGATTCTTGTATTCATAGCTGATTACAGTATACTTCCTAAGATGAGAGCCAATTATATATGGGTCCGTATTGATATAATTTACATCTTCATGTCTCAGAAGTTTTATAAGATTATGGGCAAATTTTGTCTTTCCAGATGCACCATGACCCGAAATCCCAATGATGATTTTTTCATCCTTACTATTAACCAATTCGGCTATCTTATGTAGAATATTTTCCATTTTTCCCCTCCGTTGGCTTTATTAATACTGGCTTTAGCAATAGCTAAACTTCAACATACTAAGGTGCACTGATAGTTTAAGTGTAACATTTCAGCAAAACCACCTCATGAAAAATCTACCCAAGCTTACAAACAGATAATGATTATAGAGAGTCCTCCGTTATCTTTTCCTCCTGATATCTCCGTAAGGCATTTTGGCTCGTTTGAAATAGCTTTTGCTGAATGTCCTTAGGTTCAGTCACGAATATATGGGGACCAAATTCACGTATTTGGGATAAGAGGAAGCCCTCATCCTCTGGAGCGTAGTATATTTTCATATAAAGTGTGCTGTCCTTCCGTATGACTTCTTTTTGGAAACGGCTGAAGCCTTGAATAAACCATTGCTCATCCATCCCTTCGTAACGAGGCTGTATACGTAATGTGAGACTGTCCAGTGTTTTGACGGTTTCTGCGAGTTCCTCCCAAAGCTGTTGGTGGAGAGCAGGGGCTACCTCTAGTGAATCGACGTCATGAATGAGGACAAGGGGGGTCCTTCTCCGCCGCTCCTCTAATGTTCCTTCCTCGATTCTCATCCACCATACATACCAGCTTTGATGCTGAACAGAGAAATAGAGCTTGTAGGGTATGCCTGCTTCTGTGAATTCTTCTCCTGTACGGAAAGAGTATGTGATGGTCATTCCTTGGGCTTCTTCTATCATAGAGCGAAGCAAGGGAACAAGGTGGCCATTAGGCTCCTCGTTTTTTGGCTTTCTTTTCAGGACAAATGCTTGACCGAGCTGCTGGTTAGCTGGGAGAAGCTCTAATAAACTGTTTTTTTCTTCACTTGATAAAAAAGAATGTACTTTTTCTTGATTCAGCATATAAGAGAGCCACTCTTCCTCTGTAGTGGTAAGTGGCACGACGGGGGAAAGCTTTGCGCCTTGCTTTTCCTTTAAATAGGTTAAAAAATTTGGATCATTGTAAGGATGCATAATCACGATACATTGCCTCCATTTCTCTCCAGTTCTCTAGCATTGCCTCTCTTAAGGAGGGAGGTGATAATACCTCTGCACTTGCACCAAAGCTTCTGAGCCAAGGGATAATTTCGGTTGTCCCATTTATGTCTATCTCCCATAGAAAACCCCCTGTTAATCGTTTCGTTATGCGACCATGCGCTCCTTGAGCAGTTACACGTCTTTCAATAAAGTCCGTATTTTCTTGATAAAACCTTACGATAACATGCTCTATTGGGTCTGTGGATACATTCCAGCTAGTTTCAAATATGTCATCTAGCTCTGGCATTACATCGTCTTTGAATGATTCTTCATGCTTAACCTGATAGATATAGTCCGCTCTATATTGAGTGAGTTTTTTTTCTTCGTCCAAAGCGATTAGGTACCATCTACTATTTGTATCATCATAGATTAAGCGGATTGGGTAAACCGTTTTCTCTTTAAGCTCGTTAGAAAACGTAGCTATAAATTTTCTCTGCTTCTTCACAGAGGAGTAATAAAAGGTAATAATTTTTCTTTTTTGGATAGCCTCCACAAGCGGGAGAAGAATTGGGTCGTCTAAAAAGCGTCCTATGTAGTGGTATGGATAAAGAATCATGTTAGGAGGCCCCGTTTGCAAGGAAGCAAGGACCTTCTGTTCAATTGCATAGGCAAGCGCTGGAAATAAAGAAACATGACGACAGTGGACGATAAAATAGTAAAGATTTTTTAATGTCTGATCAGACAATTCCTCGAATAGCTTCTCTACCCTGTAGTAAGTGACTTTTTTCCGACCCTTGCTTTGGACAAAGCGCTTCACTAATCCAAGCTCTACAAATCTTTTGATCGTTCGTCCCACATATTTTTCTTGAAATGAAAGGGAGATTTCTTCTTCAAGTCGGAAGCATTCCTGTTCGATTTGTACTGCTGTAGCCGGTCCTATTGTTGCTATTACTTGAAGAATAGCGGCATCCTTCCTGAGCTTGTCAGAAGAAAATGGTGACTGAGCAACTATACGATAGATTGCCATTTCTGTTTCCTCGTACGGAGTATAGAAGATTGTTTGTGTGATCGAGTGAATCGCCTGTGTGGCAGGCATTTTTAAATAATCAAAATTATGTATGATGGCGTTTAACTGTGCAGCGGTTTTTTGAAAGGTTGATTCAGACATTCCAAGGCGCTTTGCAAGCTCCTGGTTTTTATCTGCCTTCCCCTCATGAAGTAGGATCCTAAGTAGTTCAACCGTTTTTTTATGGTTCTTCTCAGACATCGTTTTCCCCCAAAACTGTATAGTGTTTGTCCTCTATTTGCTAAGCATGATGGTATATATTTTTATTATAAATGAAAAGCAGAAAAGAGGATGAAGTACAATGACATTTTTTTCATTAGGAATAGATGATTTCTTATTTATGGCAAGCTTTCTTTTACTATTCACCCTAGCCCTATGTATTTTAGCGGAGGGGATAGTCAAGCCAGAAAAGCAAAAGGAGGTAGAAGCAGCTTCCAAGTATAGTCACTATAAAGCCTTTTTAGATGAAGAGATAGAAGAAATAGTGTTAGAAGACCATAAAAGGATGACCACAAAAATTGGCCTTGCTACAAAGGAGGGGCACCATATGGGGGAGGCGATGCAACATTCTTTTCTCTTCGCAGGTGCTGATCAAGGACTGGAACAGCTCCAAGTGCTGCAGCAGGAAAATGAGTATAGGGAGCGGGAGAGAATGATGCAGGAAGAGTATAGGGAAGTGGGGGAGACACCGACAAGCATTCCTACTTGTGATTTGGAAGCTCCGTTTTTGGAGCCAGATAGCCCTGAAGTACAAAATCCGGTATTAGAATTTTTGCCAGAAGAAGAAATTGAAATAGAGGAGCCAGACATTACAGATATCCACCGACTGCAGGAGGTGGATTGGGAGGAATTCCAAGGTTCACTTCTGCCGCTCGATAGTGATTGGGAGGTCATGGATGACGAGCCTGAGCGCTATCTGCAGGAGGAGATGGATAACTTGGAAGGCATGTATGAGGAGGAAGATTATCGTGACAGATGGTAGTCTTCTAAAAAAAATATGGGTGCCCACTTTTGTCCTGGGCTATCATATAAGATATAAAAATATTCGAATGTTATTGCCTTGATTGGGTGATATATGGGAGCAGGCTATTTTGCTGACTCACCCCCTTTCGGATTTGCTTGTCGGGTCAGAACAGGCGCTTACGTTTTCCCTTTAGTCAGATGAAAATATTGGTTTTTTGATATTTTACCCATAAAAATTTTATAATTATGTTATTATGTATTTTATAGAAAAACAAATATCTTCATAGGGAATACAGCAGGAGGGAAATATGAGAAGTTTATTCATTAAATGGAACAGGCTTAGTCTGGTAACAAGAATCATAATAGGTATAGTAATTGGTTTACTTTTAGCTTTAACGGTGCCAGATGCAGCTAGTGGAGTTTCTATTCTTGGCTCACTATTTGTAAGTGCACTGAAGGCAGTGGCTCCTATACTAGTTTTCTTCCTAGTTATTACGGCGATTGCCAAGCAAAGAAGTGGAACGAGTAATAATATATTCTCTATTCTTGTTTTGTATCTAATTGGGACATTTCTAGCAGGGGTAGTAGGGGTTCTCATGAGCTTCCTGTTTCCTACAAAGCTAACACTTGAAACAGCTGCTCAAGAGATAGAGCCTCCAGGTGGCGTTGGTGAAGTATTAGAAACATTAGTATTTAACATAGTAACGAATCCAGTGGATGCATTGATGAATGCTAACTATATTGGAATTTTGGCTTGGGCAGTAGTGCTTGGTATTGCTCTGAAGCATGCAAATGAAACGACAAAAACAGTGTTAGAGAGCATTTCTGATGCAATATCCAAGGTAGTTCAGTGGGTTATTAATCTAGCTCCAATCGGAATTCTAGGTTTGATTTTTGATGCAGTGGCTACAAACGGTCTTTCTACACTTGGGAATTACGGTCGTTTGCTATTTGTTCTAGTAGGCTCGATGGTAATTATTGCCCTTATTATCAATCCGATTATTGTATTTATTTATACTAGAAAAAACCCATATCCGCTTGTGTTTACTTGCTTAAAGGATAGCGGGATCACTGCATTCTTTACTCGAAGCTCCGCAGCGAATATTCCTGTGAATATTAAGCTTGCTGAAAAGTTGGACTTAAATAAGGATACTTATTCCGTATCTATCCCGCTTGGAGCAACTATTAACATGGCGGGTGCAGCTGTCACTATTTCCGTGTTGACATTAGCAGCTGTTCATACGCTTGAAATCGAAGTGGATTTTGGTACAGCGGTAATTTTGATGGTCCTTTCTGCGGTTTCTGCAGCTGGGGCTTCAGGAGTTGCAGGCGGCTCGCTATTATTAATTCCACTGGCGTGTAGCTTATTTGGAATTTCCGATGATATAGCGATGCAGGTTGTGGCAATTGGTTTCATTATTGGAGTCGTTCAGGATTCCTGTGAAACAGCATTGAATTCATCCTCAGATATATTGTTTACGGCAACAGCTGAGATGGCGAAGAATAGATAAGAGAAGCAGGTGGGGAAATTCCACCTGCTTCTTTTTGTTCTGGAACATTTAATTATTGGCTCTAGCGGAGTGACCTCCTCGCAGATCCCATTTGCTTGTCGGGGCAAAACAGGACCTTGTGCTGTTCTTGTTAACCTACCTTAATGAACGAGTTATTTCCAGTGGTAAGAAAAAGAGAATGCCAAGTAGAAAACCGGCTATTAGACATCTAGGGAGTAGGAAAGTTAGAATTGCATCTTTTGTTAATTCCCCAAACCCACTATAGAAAATAAAGAATAGAAGAATACCAACAATAATAGCTACTAGATACCGAGCAATTCTATTTCCTAATTTCTTTGTTCTAGTTAGTAAAAGTGTAGGATATCCTATAATCACGTATAGTATTATCGAGGATAGTAAACCTATGAGAAAAAACATCTCCGCCTCTACATTTGCAAAGTGTAAGTAGAGCCAAAAAAATAATATAGTTAGGAGAGACATCCCTAATGTATATCCAAGAGCTTTCAATGTCTTTCCTCCTTTTTTTATTAATACGAATAGTAAATGGGAAAAGTTCCCTGGGTGTAAAAAAACCTCTTAAGCCAGCATATCGCTGATTTAAGAGGCTTTTTCTGTGAGCGACTCCCATTTACTTGCCGAGGGAAAAAAGGAGCTTACACTAAATTACATCGTCATTCTTTGTTTCTTTGCTTTCCTAAAGTAAAGCAATTCGTATATACACGGAACAACGATTAATGTTAGAAGTGTGGCCATTGCAAGGCCGCCAATCACTACTACTGCCAGACTTTGAGAAACTAGGCTTCCTGCTTCTGCTTGCTTCCATAGTAGAGGAAGCATAGCGCAAATGGTGGCAATCGCTGTCATAAAGATTGGTCGCATTCTTGTTGCAGTTGCTTCTATAATTGCTTCGCGTATAGTCATTGATTTTTCGTTTTGCTTCACTCGGTCTAGAAGCACAATGGCGTTGGTCACTACTATTCCAATGAGCATTAATGCTCCAAGGAGGGCGGTAATATCAATGGATATTCCACTGATGATAATGCCAAGTATTGCTCCGATTGCTGCTAGAGGAAGAGAGAATAGAATTGCAATCGGAGTACGTATGGACTTAAACGTAATGACCATGATTAGGAAAACGATACCAATCGAGACTAACATCATTAAGAATAGGTCTGTAAATTCGTCAGCCTGTTGACTACTTGATCCTCCGATAAATACCTCTGTACCAGTTGGAATATCAATTCCTTCCTTTTCTTCATTTCCAAAAATAGCTGTATTCAGCTTGCTTGCAACTTCGGATAGCTTGTTTGGATCCACAGAGGCTGTCACACGTAGATAGGTTTTTCCATCCTTATGCAGCTGCGTGGTGGATCGTTCCTCCTTTTCTAGGGATGCAACGGTAGATACAGGAACTAAACCTTCATTTGTTATAATTTCTATGGAAGCCAGATCAGCCGACTTTTCTACATTTATAAGAGGCTCTAGGAATACAGTCTTTGTTTTATTGTCTAGATTCATCGTGCCAATTGGTGTTTTGTTCAGCATCATACCAAGCTGCTGAGCGATTTGCTCGGCATTAACCTTAGAAGGATTTACGACAAGCGAGTAAACAGTTTTCTTTTCATCCTGATTGCTAGTTACCTTTTCAACGCCGTCTATTTCTTTTATTTGCGGCACTATTCTGCTTGCCACGGTTTCCAAGTCACTGGTGTTGTTTCCAACGACATCTACATTGATACTGGTGCTTGTTCCTCCCATCATGAAAGAGGCTGCAACAATTTCAAATTCCGCATTGGTATATTCACTTCGTTTTTCTTCTAAAGCATGGACGACCTTATCGATATTCTTTTTGTCGTGTAATAAAATACTAAAATTTGCCTCTGTTGAGGAGCCTACATATCCATATTGTGCTGACTCTGGAGGTGAACCCACCTGTGTAAAGACAAATTCAGTCTCTTCTAGCATTTGAATAAAGGACTCTATCTCCATTGCTTTCTCTTTCACATGTGAAATCGGTGTTTCAGCTGGATAGCTTACTGTTACATTCACATAGTCCGCAGAGGAATAGTCCACCGCTCCTTTTGGAATAAGGAAGTAAGCCCCGATAGATCCAAAGAAGAGAACGGACGAGATTGCAAAGATCACCCATTTGTGGTTTAGTGACCAGGCTACAGTCTTAGGAAAAAGAACAGCTGGCTTATGCTCAGGCAGCTTCGAATTCTTTAACAGGCTACCACTCAAAACCGGGACAACCGTTAAGGCTACTAATAAGGAAGCTAGCAGGGAGTAAGTAACTGTTAGAGCAAATGGCAATAAAAACGCTTGAAGGGTACCCCCAAGTAAGCTCATTGGTAAAAATACGGCCACTGTTGCAAGTGTGGAGGCAGTTATCGCTACACCAACCTGTTTCGTCGCATCAATCACCATTTGAAGAGAAAATTTCTCGGTTTGCATTTTTCTAAAGATATTTTCGATAACCACAATACTATCATCTACTAGGCGTCCAACGGCAACGGCTACTCCACCAAGTGTCAATATATTCAATGTCACCCCGGAAAGCCAAAGTAGGAATAACGTTAAGCATAACGAAAGTGGGATAGAGATTATCGTGATAAGGGTGGAGCGAATATTACGTAAGAATAACATAATAACAATTGTTGCAAATAAAGCTCCAAGTAGAACCTCCTTCATCATTGTATGAACAGAATTTTGTACTATCTCAGAGGAGGATACATAAATTTGTGACTCTTGGTTTGGAAATTGTTTATTCAGTTCCTTAGTCACTTCCTCTATTTCCTTACTGATTGTCACCGTGTTCGATTGTGCATCCTTCGTGATGCTAATGTCCAAACTATCCTTGCCATTAAATCGACTGGTAAAATTTGCATCAGTCGTTTCTTTAATAGTAGCAATGTCTCCAAGTGTGATTTCAGGAGTTAGAGATAGCTCCTTTAGCTTATCAATGCTAGTTAAATCGCCGATTACTTTAATGTTGCTTAATTTATTCTCCATCTTTTGCTCGGCAACAGAGATAGCCACATTTTGACCTTGTAAAATTCCTAAGATATCGGTTAAAGGAATTCCGGATTCCCCTAGCTTCGTTTCATCAACATCTACCGAAATAATGGACTCCGTGATACCGAATATATCGACACCTGAAACTCCTTTAACGCTTTGGTATTTTTCTTTGATTTCATTACGTGCAAACTCTAGGTTCTTATCTGTCAGACCATCCTTAAATGTCACAGCAATATTGATAATAGGAATCATGGAAGTATGCAGCTGAGAGACAGTTGGTTTTGCGATATTAGATGGAAAGTGGATGTTAGCTACCGCCGCTTGAACCTCCTGCTTTGCCTGCTTCATATCATAGCCTGCCTCATAAACGATATCTACAAGGGAATAGCCATCTCCGGTCCTCGAATAAATAGAGGATTTTCCGTTTAACCCAGAGACTGCTTGTTCAATGGGAGTGGTAGCCTCAATTTCCATTGTTTTAGAATCAATTCCTTGCCCCATTGTAATGATCGTTACTTGGGGATTGTCTGCGGAAGGTAAAAATTCCATTGGGAGTCGAAAATAGCTGATGATCCCCATTACTAAAATAAGTACAGTTAACACACTGATAGCGGCCTTGTTTCCAAAGGCCCATCTTGTAAAGCTCGACATGTAAAAATTCCTCCTAATTTGCTTCATCTTTAATCTTCCTCTTTATCTTAATTATTAGAAAAGTTTTCTACATGGAGCTGAAGCTTGAACTTGGTGTAAGACTGAAGGCGGAGAGGGGATAAGACCAGCGTGTTCTAAGTGGAAATAGAAAAAAGTGGAGAAAGTCTTTATCTCCACTTCTTTCATTGGTATATATTTATTAATCCCATTTACTTGCAGGGGCAGAACAAGTACTTGCGCTATAAGCTTGATTTCATAATACAGTTAACCTCTGTAAAGCCCATCTTTTCATATATTTTTTTAGCAAAGTTGGTCGCAAAAACGTTTAAGCGGACCTCCTCAAATCCTTTTTCCTTTAAATAAGACTTTCCTTCATTTATTAGCTTCGTGGAAAGTCCTTTCCCACGATGTTCAGGAAGGACAAAGATTTCATAAATAAAGCCATATTCCTTAGCAGAGAATACATCCATATTTTGAGCAAGAAGAACCCACCCACTAATAGAGCCATCTTCTTCCTTCGTCACTAAATAGGTGGCACCTCGTCTAATAATTGGTGTTAAAAGCTCTAAAGCTTGTTCTTGCGTGATCTTCATCTGAGCGCCTTCACTTGCAGACTGCCCTGCGAAAGTAAGAATATATTCTATCTCTTTCTCTGTTGCGATTTCTATCATTTGATTCCAACCTTTCAATTGTAATAAATTACTATTTCTGTATTGCTTTATTTAATCCCTTCTTTTAGAGGGAAATTCTTTACTGACGGAGAATAGGTAGATAAGTATGATAGAAACGGAGAGAGTATTTATGGATTTTATCATTTCTTTATTTAATTCCCATTATGATTTGTATATTCGATTAGTGGTAGCTACCTTTATAGGATTGTTAATAGGCTTGGAAAGAGCAATTAAGCATAAGCCGGCTGGTATCCGAACGCATATATTGGTTTGCTTAGGCTCTACTCTTGCAATGAGTCTTTCTACTTTAAACCAAGGACCTTATATGGACCCAATGCGTTTAGCAGCTCAGGTGATCAGTGGAATTGGTTTCCTTGGAGCAGGCGTTATCTGGCTGGACAAGGATAATATTAAGCGTGGACTAACTACCGCAGCGAACCTTTGGATAACAGCTTGTGTAGGATTAACCATCGGATATGGAGCCTATGACTTAGCGATTGTTACAGTACTTCTTATGTTCATTGCCATGAATCTGCCAAAGGTTATCGAGAAAATGGGGATACTTCCACCAAGAGATAAGGGACACGATGAAAGTGATAGTGATGGGGAATAAGACATAGAGTCTACTATAAAAGAAAGCAATACGAAAAATATTCAGATAGACATTTCTACCTGGATGAAACAAGGCGAAGAGTTCGACCCACTAGAGGAAATGATTCCGTTAGCTTACAGTATTATGTATAAATAAAATGAAAACATAAAAAACACTTATTCTTAGAAGCATGTCTAAGGTAGGTGTTTTTTTAATCATTAGAAGGAAAGAAAGAGGAAAAAAATAAAAAAACCGGTTCTTTTTTATCATTATTTCTTATATAATTCACTATGTTTGTAATGAGCTGATAAAAAGGAGAGAAATGTTGGAAAGAATTAACGAACATGTGTTTAGCGAAATTACCTCTACCCTTTATTTGAAGCATGGTAAGAGAATAGTGGATATTATGGTGAGCTTATTTTTAGTAATACTATTGTTTCCAGTACTAGTCATTCTTGCTTGTTTTATATTTTTTCAATCAGGAACACCAATAATATTTCGCCAAATACGTGGGGGCCAAGGGAACAAGCCCTTTATTATATGGAAGTTTCGAACTCTAAAAGATAGTGGAAATAAAGTAAAGAGTCATGCATATAATTGGAAAGAAGCTGTCCCAGAGAATTTTACTTTTAAAATGCCTGCACATCTTTCATTCACAAAAACAGGAAAGCTCTTTAGGAAATATAGCTTAGACGAACTACCACAACTTTGGAATGTATTGAAAGGAGAAATGAGCTTAGTTGGTCCTAGGCCAGAAATAATAGAAATTACCTCTTATTACTCCCCTATGCAAAAACAACGCTTGCTTGTAAGACCAGGAATTACTGGGTATGCACAAGTCAATGGTCGATCCGCAATTACCCACGGAGAAAAGATTTCTTATGACTTATACTACGTTCAAAATTGCTCCTTCTTATTAGATTTGAAAATTATTTTCCAAACCTTTCTTATTGTGTTCACTGGGAAGGACGCTACTTAAATACTTGCTGAAGAAAGAGGAACATATGGAGAAACAAACAAGTTTATTGGAAATATGGAGGATATTAAAAAAACGGCTTTTATTCATTGTCATTATCTTCCTGTTGTCTGTTGCAGCTGCGGCTACCGTAAGTATTTACTTATTAACACCTAAATATGAGGCTTCCACACAAATGTTAATAAATCAAAAAAAGATTGATAGAAACCAACTGAATACGCAGGAAATAGAAACTAATCTACAGCTTATAAATACTTACAATGTCATTATTAAAAGTCCGTTAATTTTAACAAAGGTAATAGAAAACCTGCAGCTTGATGAAACTCTTGAAACACTTGAAAAAAATATTTCTATTACAAATCAAAACAATTCCCAGGTTATTAATGTCATAGTCGAAAATTCAGATCGGAAGAAGGCTGTAGAAATTGCGAATATGACGGCTCAGGTATTTCAAAAGGAAATAAGTGACATTATGAGTGTTGACAATGTCATCATATTATATCCTGCAAATGAAAAGCGAAGTATGGAGCCAACAAAGCCAAATCTAATTCTCAATATAGCGCTTGCAGCTATATTTGGCTTATTTTTGGGCGGAGGACTGAGTATTCTAAGAGAATATATCAATACCACTATTAAAACAGAGGAAGATATTAGCGAGTTGGTTGATTTTGAGTTATTAGGATACATTAGTCCAATTACTAATAAGCATAAAAGGAAAAGAGGGAGGTGAAACAACTGGGAGCAATAGAAAATTTAAAAGAACCTAGTAAAAAAGGGAAGAAGCTTTTGCAAAGCTATGAAAGAAATACAATGGCTGCTGAACAGTTTAGGATGGTAAGAGCAAATATTAAATTTGTTTTGCGTGATCAAGATATAAAAACCATTCTGTTTACTTCCACTACTATCGGAGAGGGTAAATCTACTATCTCCTCTAATCTAGCTATATCTTTTGCACAGGAAGGGAAAAAGGTTTTGCTAGTAGATGCAGATTTACGCAAGCCAACTGTTCATCATACTTTTAACACAAATATATTTCCTGGACTTACAAACTACTTAAAAAATGACAGTCGTTTACAGGACATTATCAAAACCTCTATCACTGATGATTTAGACATTATTACTTCTGGTTTAGTAGCAGGTAATCCTGTCGAGCTTTTAGATTCTCTACTAATGGAGAAATTCTTAGACGAGGTTAAGGAGTATTATGACCTGATTATTTTGGATACCCCTCCATTATTATTAATTTCGGATGCGCAGCTCTTATCAAATAAATGTGATGGAACGATACTTGTGTTGAGCTCTGGAAAAACAGAGAGAAGGGATTTGTTAAAAGCACAGTCTATGCTAAAGGCGTCGGGGGCTAATGTGGTAGGAGTGATTTTAAATAATCTGAAGCTAGAGAAAAGCCGGAATGGTTATTATAGTGATTAAAAAATTACTTATACTTTCTATTAAAGGAGATGAAGGATGAAGAAAAAGATTCTCCATGTGCTAAGCTCTAATGATTTAGCTGGAGCTGAAAATGTAGCGATGGGCATCATTAGTCTCTCTAGTGAAGAGTATGAGTGTGCTTATGCATCTCCCAAGGGTGATATTAAAACTATACTAGAACAAAGAGAGATACAATACCTAGCAATGGATAAGCTATCTATTGCCCAAACAAAAAAGATCATCAAAAGCTTCCAACCAACTATTATTCATGCACATGACTTCACTGCAACCATTATCTGTTTATGCTCCACATGGAGAATCCCAGTTGTCTCTCATATACATCAAAATCCCCTTTGGTTAAGGAAAGTGAATAAGCTATCCATCCTTTACTTTTTAGCTTGTATTAAACTAGCAGCTATATTGGCTGTTTCTCCAGCAATTAAAAACACAACCTTTCTGTCCAGACTTTTTTCTAAAAAAACAGTAGTTCTCCAAAATATTATTTCGATAGATTCTATCAAGAAATTGGCGAAAGAGCATACTAGTAATGCTTACGATCTAATCTTTATCGGCAGGTATGAGGAAATTAAAAATCCACTCAGGTTTATTGAAATAGTATCAAAAGTGAGGAGAGATTTTCCAAATTTAAAGGTAGCCATGTTAGGAGGGGGTTCTTTGGAAGAAGATTGTAAAAGTTTAATAAATGAAAAAAAGCTCCAGCAGGTTATCGACTTTAAAAAATTTGTTGACAACCCCTATCCAGTATTAGAGCATTCCAAGGTTTTTATTATGACCTCCAAATCAGAAGGCTCTCCTATGGTATTGTTGGAGGCATTAGCCCTGGGAAAGCCAGTCATTGCTCCAAAAATTCCCGGACTAGAAACGATCATTAACAATCAAGCTGGTTTTCTATGTAATGAGGATGAAGAGTTTGTGGAGAATATTTCCTCGCTGTTAAATAGTGAAAATCTCTACTTAACAATGTCGGAGGCTGCTTCGAAACGAGCTAATGAACTATGTGATATGGAATCATACAAAGAGCTGTTACATAAGGTTTATTGTAGTGCTTAAACATTCCCAATTTCAACTAGTGGAAATAAGAGAAAGAACCATTTTTTACTGGATAGATGCTCTCTTATTAGTATTTTCTTTATTGGGAGATCTCTTGTTACAAACGAGCCTAGGTACCTATCTTTTTATATTTTATATGGTACTTAGATTATGCTTCAGCTCTATCGAAAGAAACTTTGCTTTATTGATGATGCTAGTGCCTAATCTTGGGGTTATGTATGTAATCTTTGCAGATATTTATATACCAGCTTTAAATTTACTCATTGGTGTTGCCTTAGTAAAGATTTTACTAGAGTTTAAAAAAACTAGTTTAAGTTTTTCTTATTTTTTACTCATTTTATTTTTTATTGGATATGAATGGGCCCATGCCGGGGGGTACCTTTTCTCTTCTTTGCCCCGCTTGTTTAGTTGGACTATTGCCATCGTTTATGTAGCTTTTTTCTTATATTACTCAAAAGATCGTTATAGCCACACCTTAGTTATGAAATATTTTTTAGCTGGTTTAGTAGTATCCGTCACGATAGGAGTAGTCGAGTTTTATGGGAAATATGGAACATTATTAAGTAATAATGCCACTATACGCTTTAATGGTGGTGCAGGTGATGCTAACTATTTTTCTTTGTATATTATGCTTGGTCTATTCAGTATGCTGCTTTTGATAGAAAAAAAGAGATCAATACTTATGAAAATCATTTTTCCCTTCCTATTTCTTATACTATTTGCTTTCGGTATTCTCAGTTTGTCTCGGATGTTTTTGTTAGTTGTCACTACTATTATATTGATTCTTTTAGGAAGAATATTGATAGGTTTAAGAGAAAATAAAAGACAATTACGTTTTCTTGTCACGATTAGCACAATTGCTGGTATAGTGCTAATCTACTTTCAAGAAAAGGTACTATCTCTTATAGAGTTACTGCTATCTAGATTCACGGACTTTTTAAATGATCCATCCATGCTGACAAGTAATCGAAATGTCATTGCGGAAGAGTACTTCTATTACATGAATAGCTCAGTTGATAAAACTATATTTGGAATAGGAATTCAAGATTACCATGAACGATCAGGAATCTTTTTAGAAACGCACAATATTCTCTTAGAGCTTTTTGTTGTTTGGGGAGTAGTGGGATTTTTCGTTTTTGCCGTTTTTTTATGTGCTCTATTTAAACAGGCTTCCAATAAGCCTATAAGGGAGACAAAACTCATAAATTGGTTACCCCTTTTATGTATGGCAGTCTGTTATTTATCTTTAAATGCAATGTCGAATGAAAGTTTCTTTCTCCTACTGGCTTTTACCTTGAAACATATTTTTGATTTATAAATTCTCTTGTTTCGTTGACCATGCATGGAAAATAAGTGAGTAAAGAAGGACTTCCTATTGAAAGTATGAAAAAAACTGCACTATATTTAATGATTATTACAGTTGTTTCCAAGATTACAGGCTTCCTTCGTGATGTAACATTGTCTTTTTTCTATGGAGCAACAGCTGTTAGCGATGCTTATATCATTTCTGTAACGATTACTTCCGTATTGTTTAGCTTGATTATCGCAGGAATATCTACAGCCTTTATCCCCATGTATAAGCAAATTGAAGTAGAAGCGGGTATTAAAGCAGCTAATCGATTCACTAATAATTTAGTGAATGTTGTTCTTATTATTACCACATTAGTTGTACTGATAGGCGTATCATTTTCCCCTTTTCTGGTGAAGATTTTTGCAATTGGATTTAGTGGAGAGAATTTAGAGAAGACGGTTTATTTCACTAAGATTAGTTTAATCGGAATCTATTTTACAAGCCTTACTCAATTATTTATAGGCTATCTCCAGCTAAATGGGAGATTTCTAATACCTGCGATGGTTGGACTTCCTTTTAATATTATTGTGATGATTACCATTTATTTAAGCGATGCTACCTCAAGTCTTTTCTTTTTAGCGATTGGAAATGTGGTGGCAGCACTTATTCAAATGCTATTTCTTTTTCCTTCTCTTTGGAAAGTAAAGTATCGTTACACCCCTTCTCTTAATCTAAAAGATAAGAATTTATCGAAGATGTTTCGAATTGTATTTCCTATCATGATTGGAATATCAATAGATCAGATAAATTTAATGATTGATAAAACCTTGGCCTCTACCTTAGTAGAGGGAGGCATTTCTGCTTTAACATATGCCAGTCGACTGAATGATTTTGTACAAGGGATATTTGTCCTTTCCTTTGTAACAGTCATGTTTCCTTACATTTCAAAAATGGCTGCACAGCACAATACGGCAGATTTGAAGAAATCCATCACTGAAGTTATTTCGAGTGTCATTATTATTGTAGTACCAGCGAGTGTAGGCATTATGATCTTAGCTGAACCAATCGTAAAGCTATTATATGGCCATGGACATTTTGATAGGCATGCAATAGAAATGACCACCCATGCATTGTTCTATTACTCCATCGGAATGATTGGATATGGAATACGTG
The DNA here is from genome assembly GCA_934234185.1 of uncultured Psychrobacillus sp. Classification (GTDB taxonomy): domain Bacteria; phylum Bacillota; class Bacilli; order Bacillales_A; family Planococcaceae; genus Psychrobacillus. Next base: position 30,220 of record CAKQHO010000006.1, read on the forward strand.
AGGTTTTAAACCGAACCTTTTACTCGTTACAAGATTCAAAAACACCGATGATCAATGCCGGTTTAGCCGTTCTTTTAAATATTATATTAAATATCATTTTATCTAAGTTTATGGGGATAAGTGGTCTGGCCTTGGCAACCAGTATTTCTGCCTTGTTTTGTTCTAGTTTATTATTGATAAATTTGCAAAAGAAAATAGGTTCCTTCGGATTTTCTAAAATTGTTATTATCCTACTTAAAGTGAGCATCGCTTCTTATTGCATGGGGATAATTGTTTATGTTTTAAACGAGTATACTTTTGTGGATTTAAATATTTTGTTAAAAATGACTTTATTGATGATTATAGGCTCAATTGTCTATTTCATCCTCATTGCTCTTTTAAAAATTAAAGAAGCAAAAATGATAGTGGACTTTTTTTCTAAGGCTATAAAAAGAAAAACGTAAAGGGGAAGGATACCTCCTGGACAATTTATCAATTTACACAATTACTAGTTTAGAAGAATTTGAAGAGTATCAAACGGATTGGGATCATCTATTAGAACGCAAGGCTAACAACAATCCATTTATAGAATTTCCTTGGGTCTTCTTATGGTGGAAGCATCTCGGGCAAAACCAGCATATCGAAATAGTAGTGGTAAAACGACAAGAGGAAATTATTGCTTTTTTTCCTTTTTGTTATAACAAATATGGACCGCTATATTTTTATCATTTTGTTGCCTTCGGGCAAGCGAACTATATGGATATTATTTATGCAGATGCCGAGGTAGCTCCAATATTAGAATCAGTATTGAATCATCTGAAAAAGAAAAGAAAACACATTGTTTTTTATTTACATGGAATCTTAGCAAGCAGTTCTACAAGCTCTACTCTTGCCTCATATTTGTCTCATACAAAACAAAGATTTTTTTCTTTTCGCGTGATCACTCCTTATATCAATCTTAAAAAAATACAGATGGAAGAATATATTAAGAAAAAACAAAAGCTTCATCGCTTAGACAGGCGAGAAAAAAGAATTCGTGAAAATGGTACAGTTCAATCAGTGCGTATTAAACCAGACAAAATGCAAGAAATATTTCATTTACATGATAAACGTTGGAAGAAGAAATCGGATACCAGTGGCTTTACAAGTCCTATAGGAAAAGAATTTTATTCTAGCTTGGCTAACTTGAACTTGGACAGACAGAATTTTGAAACACAAATGGATGGACTTTTTTTAGATAACAAGCTAATAGCCTTTAACTTTGGCTATCGTTGTCGTGACAGGTATACAAGCTATGTATTAGGATTTGATGATGACTATGATGTGTTTAGCCCTGGACGAATACTAGAAAAGGAAAAGATACTACAATGTAGTCAACAGAATGTTCCCATTTTCGATTTGAGTATTGGTTTTGAAACATACAAATTTGAATGGCATACAGATCTTGATTATACAGAACGGTATTTATTCTCAACAAATTCCTTTTTATCAAACAGTGTTCAGAACGTTCTAGCCTTAAAGGAAAAAGTTATTGATAAAATTAAGCAATATCCAAAAATAGTGCTATTTAAAAGAAATAAAGTAGGCAAACTCCTGTATGTTCTAAAAAACATATTTAAAAAAGAGGAAAAAAGCGATGCAAAGAAGATCCTTAAGGAATATCTAAACCATAAATGGAAAAAGCTTTTTCTCAATAAATCCTACACTATATATGAAATGTTAAAAAAGGATGTCCCAGTAAATAAGACAGGCGTCAACTTTGTAGAGTTAACTATGAAAAATGCGACTTTAAACTATCCAAAGTTCGAGGAGTATCTAAAGGAAATCTGCACGAAAATTTATGGGGCTTTCACTGGTTACTATGTTGAAAATAACTCTTCATATAGGGATGTTTTTTGGACGAATGAAAAGGTAATCCGTATAGATGATATTTCATATATTAAAGATTTTCGCAAAAGCTCCATCCTTATAGAAAATTGGAAAGAAGAAAACCTTCTAGATATTTGTACTTTTGTGAAGGAGCATAGCAAATCAAATAAAATAATCCTTTATATCCCTACGAAATCCAAAAAAGATCAGTACCTTGTAGAAAGCATAGGGTTTGTCAAAAGCTATCAAATTAATAAAAGGAGCATCTTAGGATTTTCTCGAGAAAATATTATTCATTTTCAGTAAAGAGGAATAGAGGGAGTCAATGAAAATTGTTCAGCTGATTACTCATATGAATGAGCTTGGCGGTGCACAGGTTCATGTTAGAGACCTGTCTAAACAATTAATAGAGGATGGTCATTCGGTCACTATATTATCTGGTGGAGATTCCATTATAGATCAAAAACTTCGCTTAAGTAATCTAACATATATGCATAGTAAACACCTTGTTAGGAATATAAATATGAAAAAAGATATTAAAGCCTTCGCTGATTTGAGGAGAAAATTGAAGAAGCTCCAGCCTGATTTGGTTGCTATCCATTCCTCGAAGGCAGGAATTTTAGGAAGGCTTGTATGCTGGTCCTTGAAGATTCCCTTTGTTTTTACTGCTCATGGGTGGGCTTTTACTGTGGGTGTGGACCGAAGACAAGCAAGACTCTATCAAATAATAGAAAAATGGATTGGTGTATTATCTCCAAAAATTATTACGGTTTGTGAGCATGATAGACAGCTTGCAATCAATCATAGTGTTCTTCCTCCCTCCAAAATGACTACGATTCACAATGGAGTACCTGATCAGAGATTGTCTCAGGAAGAGAGGGTTAGCCAAACGGTAACCATCGCGATGATAGCTAGGTTTGAAGTACCAAAGAAGCATCTAGAGCTATTAAAGATATTAGCTCAACTTGAGGAATACCCTTGGAGGCTAGTATTAGTAGGAGAGGGAAGCTTAAAGCAGGAAGCGGTAGAGTATGTGAATAACCATGGTTTAAAGGAACGGGTAGACTTTCTAGATAGTCATACAAATATTCATCAGGTTTTAAAACATGCAGATATATTTGTACTTACCTCCTCCTGGGAAGGATTACCTCTAAGTATCCTTGAAGCAATGGTGCAGGGGTTACCTATCATTGCATCGGACGTAGGGGGAGTTTCAGAAATTGTTAGGGACAGGGATAACGGATTTCTTGTTCGAGATAATTTGAGAGAGGCACTAATAACCCTGCTAACTGATCGGTCTCTTAGAATGGAAATGGGAAAAAGAAGTAGGGAGATATATGAAAAAGAATTTACCTTTGAGAGTATGTATCAAAAAACTATTTCATTGTATCTTACTTTAAAAAAATCGGAGGCAAGGAAATGAAGGTGTTAGTAACTGGAGCTGCTGGGTTCATTGGGAAGTACGTCGTACAAGCGTTGCAGCAACAAGGGTTCTCTGTCATAGCACTAGATAATCTATATAAAGGAAAAAGAGAAAATATTGGTTTTGATATCCCCTTTTATCAAATGGATATAACGCATGATGAGCTAGAAAATGTTTTCCAAGCGGAGAAGCCGGAGTATGTAATTCATTTGGCTGCTCAATCATCTGTAATGGATTCAATCACAGATCCAGTAGTAGATTGTCAAATTAATATAGCTGGTACATTAAATATGTTAAAGAATTCGACTAAATATGGTGTGAAGAAGTTTGTGCTTGCCTCTAGCGCAGCAGTTTATGGAAATCCAACCTCTATTCCAGTATTGGAAAATTCAAAGCTCACTCCGCTGTCCTTCTATGCACTCTCCAAAATATCTGCTGAGAAATATACACTTCTTTATGAAAAGATATTTGGCTTAAAAAGCTGTATTCTTCGCTTTTCTAACGTTTATGGTCCCCTCCAGGCTGGTGGAGTAATAACTAGTATTTTAGAAAAATTACATCAAGGTGAGTACCCTATTATTTATGCAGGAAATCAAACTCGGGATTTTGTTTACGTAAAAGACGTAGCAAATGCCTGTGTAAAAGCAATAAAAACCGATATGTCTGGTGTTTTTAACATTAGCACCTCTACAGAGATTTCTATTAAAGAGGTTTATGAACAAATCACTGACATGGTTCAGTCTAAAGTAAAGCCAATTATAGAATCGTCTAGGGAAGGCGAAATTGTAAGAAGTGCATTATCTAATACAAAAGCAATAGCAGAATTATCATGGTCACCCTCCTATAGTTTTAGCGATGGACTTAAGGAAACGGTAGATTTTTATAAAGTGAAGTATTAAAGAGTATGGTGGAGGGAGAGTAATTTGGAGCTAGTCACTATTCAATCCTATAAACACTTAGAGATCTATCAGCATGAATGGTCGACCATATTGCAGACTAGGGGAAATAAAAATCCTTTCTTGGAATATGAGTTCTTTTCAAATTGGTGGAAGTCATTCGGCCATTCTAAAGAAATAATCGTATATGCAGTGAAAGAGAATACCAGAATAATAGCCTTCTTCCCCTTTCAAAAATCACTTCAATCTAACGTCACCATTTTTCAATTTGCTGGCTTTCCCCAGGCTCTTTTTGGTGGGGTAGTTATTGATTCTAAGAATATAGATCGTGTATTTATGTATTTATTCGATACGCTTATAACTACATATAAGCATTGTATTTTTGAACTGGAAGGTTTTATAGATCACGAACAAGCGAGTAAGCTTTCAACATACTTACTTGCTAGAAATAGTAAGAAGAAGATAACGGAGAGCACCATTCCCAGCCTATCTACACCACTTTTACCACACTTCTCCTTCTCATTTAATAAGGAAAGACGTCTTATAGAAAGTATGGGAGAACTAGTAATTAGACAAGGTGAGTTAAAGGATATCCAAGCGTTCTTAGTTGAAACCCCTGTAGAAGAGCAGCAATTGCTTTGGAATTTGGCAAAAGAGGGCAGCCATAGGTTTCGAGTACATATCCAACTTCTTCAGCATCATGAGGAAACAATTGCTTTTTCCTATGGTCTTGTCTGTAGAGGGGAGTATGTCGGATATGAGGGCTTTAGTCAAAATGAGTTTAAAATCTTTCAACCTGAAAGGATTCTTCTTGAAGAAAAAGTTCTTAAAAACCAGGCGTTATATTCAACTTTTTACAATTATTCACTCCCAAAAATAACGAACACTTATCAAACCACTGTGTTAAAGAATATTGCCTTTTCCTCAGGAACATTTTTAGCAAGGTTCGTTTTGAAAAACAGAAAATTTCATGTAACCAGGTTACCTGCTAAAGTAGAACAATCACCGCAGCAATTAGGAAAACTAAATAAAAAGCAAATAATGCTTGCAAGGCTAAGTGGTATCAAATTAAATGTCCGAAACCATTATAAAAAATTCTCTAGCCAGGAATATCAAGGATTAGGGGCTATGGAAAATAGAAAATATATCCTTTCTAAAATTGCTAATGGTTATGAGGGATTTTATGATAAGCAATCAAATCACTGCTTTTGGGTAAACCAACAGGCAATAATTCTAGACAATTACTATCAGACATTGGAAGAACATTCGGTATTTCTCTTAGATTGGGAGCAGGAGGACTTAGAAAAGATACTCTCTTTTGTGCAAAGCTACTATCAACCGAGACATATTTATCTAACCGTTCGACCAAAGGATAAGATAAATAAAAAAAAGCTAAAGCTATTTGGTTTTCAGATGTAAGTCTTAATCGGAGATTCATATAGTAATTGATAATCTATGGTATGAAAATATAAAGAGAAGGTGCCTTTTATCATTCTAATTGAAAGAAAATGTCTTCTATTTAAATTGAATAGTTATTATTTTACATCGGAAAATCTCAAAATGGATTTGGTCGATATTAATGGGTTTTCCCATTCAGTTCTTACCGAACAGCTTCCAAATATGGATACCTTGCATATTAATCTATTAGAAACAGAGGAAAACCTTTTCCATGCTTTGCACAAGAAAAATAGAAAGCAGATAAAAAATGCACAAACCAGAGATTTTACGGTAGAAGTGATCACCAGTCCAACTAAGGAGGATTTGAAGAAATTTCAAAAATTATATAATGAGTTTGCAAGGGGAAAAAAAACCTATACTTGCAATGCGTATCATATGGATACAATGTATAGATTAATCAAGCAGGATGCACTCGTGCTGACAAAATTAAAAAATAATGTAGGTGAAACGCTTTGCTATCGTATATATGTAACTGACGGAAATACAGTGATGTCTCTCTATTCTTTATCACTTTATCGTGAGAGGACAATACCCGAGGAAAAACGTCTTTTAAGTGAAGCGAGTAGATACTTACTATGGAGTAATATTCTTTATTTTAAAAAGACAAATCATAAAATATACGATATGGGTGGTTTAACGGACAATCCCAATATACGAAGCTTTAAAATGGAGTTTGGTGGAAGTTTATCGCAGGTGTATTCAGGATATGCTGCAAACTCAGGAAGAGGGAAGCTTGTATTGTGGTTAAGGAGAATGACAATGAGGAAGGGATGAAGTACTGGGAGCTATTATTATTTCCTTAGATATGGAACTAAATTGGGGAGTACACGATGTTTTCACGCTAGATAATTATGGAACAAATTTACTTGGTTCACGTCGGGTGATTCCTCAATTGCTCCAGTTGTTTACTAGGTATGAAACTCATGTGACTTGGGCTATAGTTGGTATGTTATATTGTAAAAACAAAAAAGAATTAGAGGAAAGGTTACAGAATATAGATATCACTTATGATGATCCGACCCTTTCACCTTATCACATTTTAAAGCAAGTAGGAGAAAACGAATGGAACGATCCTTATCATTATGCCTCCTCTTTAATTGAAATGATTAGAAAGACAAAGAACCAGGAAGTTGGTACTCATACCTTCACTCATTTTTATTGTTTAGAGGAAGGGCAGAATTCTGCTGATTTTGAAAAGGATCTATTGGCAGCACGGGAGGTAGATCAAGAAGTTACCTCTTTAGTCTTTCCAAGAAATCAAACAAATGAAGACTATCTAAAGGTTTGTGAAAGACATGGTATTTTAGCGTATCGTGGGAATGAAAAACACTGGATTTATAAAGCCTTTAATAAGAAAAATAATACACCAGTGAAACGAATTCTACGATTGACCGATGCCTACATTAACCTAACTGGTCATCATAACTATAGCTTGAGCAGCATATCGACTAAACCTATTGTGAATATACCTTCTAGTAGATTTCTTCGACCATATAATAAGCGATTGAAAGTCTTAGAAGGACTAAGGTTGAGGAGGATTAAAAATGGCCTTACATATGCTGCAAAAACGAATAGCTATTATCATTTATGGTGGCATCCTCACAATTTCGGAAGAGATATAACTGAAAATCTTTTGTTTCTAGAAGAGATTTTAAAGCATGTGGATTATTTAAAAAAAGAGTACAATTTCCAATCGCTTCATATGAAGGATGTAACAGATATTATAAAGATAACCTCTTAAGAGTAAGCCTGTCGCCAAAGATCAATTATGATCCTTGGCGATATGTTTGTGTCCAGGATTTTTACTAGAACATTGCTTTGCTAAAAAGCGGACTAATGGTGCGACAGACTTTTCTAATGCTAATATGCGCAGATTATTTTTGGAAAGCATCGTTTCAAAGTTACCTTTAAGCATTTTTCTAATACTTATATACCCAGGTAAATCGAGCAGAATCCATGCTATACTAGTACGAAATAGATAGAAAAGGGTGTTGTAAAATGGAACAGGAAAAACCCCATGTACTCGTAATAGATGGAATGGCACTGCTGTTTCGATCCTTCTTTGCTACTGCAATGAGCGGAAATTTCTTTAAAAACGAAAAAGGAATTCCAACAAATGCTGTTCAAGGCTTTGCAAGACATGTGTTAGCTGCTCAGGAAATAATGAAGCCAACTCATATGGCTATTTGTTGGGATAAAGGGATGAATACATTCCGAACGGAACTATATGATGGATATAAAGCGCATCGACCAAAACCTGCTGATGAGCTTGTACCTCAATTTGATATGGCACAGGAGCTATCCGAGCACCTAGGCTGGCAAAACTTTGGAGTAATCGGAATGGAAGCAGATGATACGATTGCCTCAATCACACATAAATGGCAGGACGATGCAAAGTTTACCATTGTTAGTGGCGATAAGGATTTGCTTCAATTACTGCATCCATCCACGGAGATCGCTTTCACGAAAAAGGGATTTAGCATTTACGATATGTACAATGAGACTAGATTTTTAGAGGAGTATGGCATTTCACCTCTTTTATTCCCAGATGTAAAGGCCTTTATGGGGGATTCCAGTGATGGATATACAGGTGTGAAGGGTATTGGACCAAAGACTGCGCTTCAATTAATTCAAACCTTTGGCTCTGTGGAAAGTGTACTAGAATCGTTACACCTGTTAAAGACAGGACATCGTACGAAAATTGAGACCGATATGGAAATGCTCAAGCTCTCCAAGCAGCTGGCAACTATACGAAGAGATGTGCCAATCGATGCAGAGCTAGAGCATTTAACGATTCAGGATATAGATTCATCTAAGATGGACTTCTTGTTTGATCAAGGATATACCATTTTAGCAAGACAGCTGCAGCGTTAGCTTGCTGGCGGAACAAATTTAACAAAGGTCAGGATAGGGGCATTCTCTTGATAGCTAACTCTTCTAATTACACTCTCCCGGTTTCGACCTCCATTGTCGTGAATAAATAAGAAGATTTCATCTTTTACCTTTTCATAGCCGATGCAAGGAACCCAATGATAGGAAAAAGTAAATGTGCCTTTGCGTCTGAAGGCAAAATAGCGGTCATATTTTAAGGCAACAGGTCGACCTTCATCTATCTGCTTGATTGCATCATGGACATTACACTTCGAAATGCACCAAGTAGGGCCGAGCAATCTTCTCATTTTTCTTAAGAAGCGGCCGGTGAATAGACCTATTCTAGTTCCACCAAGCAACTTGTACAATTCATTCACTTGATAGGAATAAGTGTCCGGCTGCATATAATTTAAAAGCACATAGGCTGTTACTGGTCCACATGCCGACGATTGTAGCTTTGGATGAATGGATGAATCATATTGGGACATTCCTTTTACAGGTAGTGTTATCTTCAAAGTTTTTCCTCCTTTACAGGGGATTGTTTTTATTTTACTAAATGTTTAGCAGAAAGCATATTAAGACGATACACAGGGGGAATGGGACATGATCAAACTATTAGAGGACAAGGATTATTTACACGCTGCTCATCTAGCTTCTCTTGCATATCCTGGGATGGATAGTCAAACGCCAGCAAAAAGAGAAGAGCTTGCAGAAAGACTGAAGAAAGAGCAGGAAACAGAGAATCATATACGTTTTTATGGGTATTTTGATGAAGAAGAGAAGCTCAAGGGGATGTACCGAATAAGCGATTTTACGATGAATTTAAATGGTAAGCTGGAGCGGATACTCGGTATTGGAATGGTAGCTGTCCATTTATTACATAAAAAAGAGAGAATTGCCTTTAATCTGCTTGCGGATTTTCATGAGCAGGCTAGGAAAGAAGGGGTGGGATTAGTTGCGCTTTATCCATTCAATCCAAGCTTTTACCGAAAGATGGGCTATGGTTACGGTCCTTTGAAGTATGAGTACACAATCAAGCCAGATACCATCATTACTGACGGAGTAAAAGATAATATTCGATATTTAGATGCAGCAGACGAGGAAAAAATGGTAGCGCTTTTTGACGAGTACGCCAGCAATAATCATGGGATGATCCAACGAACCTGGAGTGAAAGGCAGCACATTAAAAATGGGGCGGCCCATTATGTAGGGGTTGAAATAGAAGGAGTGCTAGTAGGGGCTTTAGCGTTTTCTTTAAAGAAGGTAAGTGAGGATAACTTTTTACATCAACGAATGTATGTTCATGAGTGGTACTGGAGCAGTGTGGAAGGTTATAGACAGCTAGCTGCTTGGCTACATTCTCAGCAGGATCAGGTATATCGCATCGTACTTCGCACATTTGACACATCCTTTATTTATACGCTAACAAATCCTTCAAATGGCTCTAACAGACTCATACCGAGTGTGTATCATGAATCAGCTACTGTGGGATCTGGCTTAATGTACCGTATCGTCAATATTCCAGTTTTTGTACAAGCCTTACAGAATACGTTGCAAACTCCCGCTCCAACAGAACAATTTCTCATGAGAGTGGAGGATACATTTATTCCAGAACAGGCTGGGATCTATGAGATGTCCTTCGATGGTGACAGTTGGAGTGCATTGAAAATACAAGATACTAAAGAAGAAATACTTTTCAACATTGCAATCCAAGAGTTAAGTGCTTGGTTGATGGGCTGCACCTCTCTTGAAGAGCTGTCTAAATATGGGATTGTTGAGGTAGATGTCCAAACAGCTATCCAGTTGGACAACTGGTTAAAGCCAAGAAAATCACCTATTTGCTTGACGAACTTTTAAAGGAGAATTTTTGGGGCTTGCTGATCACATAAAAATGCACGTATGATTTTATGTTTAAAATCATACGTGCATTTCAAATACTTCTATTTAATAGAATGTAAAGCTGTGTTATTCTCTCCTAATAAATGATTTAGGGCAGCACGGAAATCCTTGTAGGTTTCAATTTCTACATGCAGACTTGCATACACAATTTCTTTAATAAAGCTTGGATTAAATCCTACATATATCGGTCTAATCCCCATTAAGCGCAATGAGCTGTTTAAACGGTTGATGGATAAAGCTAAGTCATTATAATCAAAGGTTTGGATATGCTCTAAGGATACCCCAGTAAAATCAAAAATAACATTCTCTACTTCTTTATGTTCGCCTATATAAGCAAGTGTCTGTGTCTCGATATTATCGAAACGTTCCTTATACATATATCCTACGATGGGAATGAGAATTGTTTTAGGAACAATAGATGGAATGATGGGAGTAGACATTGTCATAATAATTTTTTCGAAACGAGCTATTTGTTCTTTTAGCTCAACAATTTCCTCTTCATGGGACATTTCGACACCTCATGTTTCTGCAGTCTCTTATCCTTGGCATTAGCGAAACAAATATAAAATTTATTTTTGAGCATCTAAGAATTCGGTAACTTGTTCAGGAGATTTTGCATTTGCACTATGCAGATGTGCCTTCTTTTCTCCATTTTGATAAATAAGTAAACTTGGAATACCCATAACTTCGTATTTTTCAGCTATTTCAGGTAGCTCATCTCTATTTAGTTCATACCATGTATATTGATTGTATTTTTCAATAATTGGATCAATAAACATTTCCATGCGTCTACAATCTGGACACCAACCTGCTTCAAATTTCACTATTACTTCTTGATCTCCAGAAATAATTTGGTTAAATTGTTCTGATGTTGTAATTTTATTCATATCATATACCTCCGTTGAATTATATAAACAGTTTACACTGTTTCTGAATAAGGAGGAAGAAAAATGTCTTAAAATGTTCATTTTATTATTGCGAAAATTTAAATATTGCACTAGAATAATAGATATAGAAATTGCTTCTATTTTTTTTGTGAATAAAATGAATGAGCGTTCATTCAAGACGAAGGGGAGGCTTTGCAAGTGACATATCAAATAAAGAAAGCAGCTGTACTAGGATCAGGGGTCATGGGATCAGGAATTGCAGCTCATTTAGCCAATATTGGTATTCCAACATTATTACTAGATATCGTACCGAGAGAAGTTAGTAAAGAGGATGAGGCGAAGGGGCTTACTTTAGAGCATCCATCTGTTCGAAATCGTTTTGCTGAATCTGCTTTGCAAAAGCTATTGAAACAAAAACCAGCACCATTAACCTCTAAGAAAAACCTTCAGTTAATAACAGCGGGTAACTTAGAGGATGATTTAGACAAATTAAAAGAAGTAGATTGGATTATAGAGGTTGTTGTTGAAAATCTTGAAATTAAAAAGAACTTATATGAAAAAATAGATGCAGTAAGAAAGCAAGGGACAATTATAACGTCTAATACTTCTGGTATTAGCATTAACGCAATGGTAGAAGGACGTTCCGAGGATTTCGGAAAACACTTTTTAGGTACTCATTTCTTTAACCCTCCAAGATACCTTAAGCTTTTAGAGGTAATTCCAGCATCTACTACTGCACCTAATGTAGTAGAATTTATGAAAAATTTTGGTGAGGATGTATTAGGGAAAGGTGTTGTAATTGCTAAAGACACACCTAACTTCATTGCAAATCGAATTGGTACTTACGGTTTATTAGTTACACTTCGTGAAATGCAAGCTAGAGGATACTCTGTAGGTGAAGTGGATTCAGTAACAGGTCCGCTAATTGGACGCCCAAAATCAGCTACGTTCCGTACATTAGACGTGGTAGGTCTTGATACATTTGCCCACGTTGCGAAAAATGTGTATGACCAAACGACTGGTGAAGAGCAAAAAGTATTTGAAATCCCAGCATTTATGCAAAAAATGCTTGAGAATAAATGGCTAGGTGCTAAATCAGGGCAAGGCTTCTTCTTAAAAGAAGGAAAAGAAATTAAAGAATTAAACCCAGAAACGTTAGAATACGAGCCAATGAAAAAGCTAAAAACTCCTTCCATGGAAATGGCGAAGCAACAAAAAGGTCTAGCGGCAAAGGTGAAAACGTTAACATATGCTAAAGATCGCACAGGAGAATTACTATGGAGTATCCTTAGCCCAACATTAATCTACTCAGCCCAGCTTCATGGCGAAATTGCTGATGATATTGTTTCTATTGATGATGCGATGAAATGGGGCTTTGGCTGGCAGCAGGGACCATTTGAAATCTGGGATGCAATCGGAGTTCAAGCATCTGTTGAAAAGATGAAAGAAGAGGGAAAAGAAGTTCCTGCATTTGTTCTTTCTTTATTAGAAAGAGGGTTCACTTCCTTCTATAAAGAGGAGGATGGGGTACTATACTTCTTCGATGGAGACGACTATAAAGCAGTACCGGTAAGTGAAAAGGCAATCAACCTAAAAAGCTATAAGAAAAAGCATGGAGTTATTAAATCAAACTCTGGTGCAAGCTTAATCGATTTAGGCGATGGCATCGCATTATTAGAATTCCATTCAAAATCAAACTCTATTGGTCTTGATATCATCCAAATGATTAATTTTGCAGTAGATGAAGTGGAGAAAAACTATAAGGGTCTTGTTATTGGGAACCAAGGGAAAAACTTCAGCGTAGGTGCAAACCTAGGAATGATTCTTATGGAGGCACAGGACGATAATATTTTCGAATTAGATTTCGTTGTTCGAAGCTTCCAAAATGCCATGATGAAAATTAAATACTCGTCTAAGCCAGTGGTAGCAGCTCCATTTGGAATGACACTTGGTGGAGGAGCAGAAGCTTGCTTACCTGCAGCTCATATTCAAGCAACCACAGAAACTTATATGGGTCTAGTGGAAGCAGGAGTTGGACTAATTCCTGGCGGAGGCGGTAATAAAGAGCTATATATTAAGCACTTAAAAGGCCTTCCAAATGGTGTGCAGGTGGATTACTTAAATGTAGCTACCAAAGTATTTGAAACAATTGCTATGGCAAAGGTATCAACTTCTGGCGAAGAAGCTCGTGAAAACAACTTCTTAAGCTTCGCAGACGGTATCAGTGTAAATGCAGATCATCAAATTTACGATGCAAAACAAGCGGCACTTGCTTTGGCAGATGCAGGCTACAAAGCACCTATCCGTGAGAAAGTTCCTGTTTCAGGTGCTCCCGGTTATGCTGCACTAATGCTTGGCGCAGAGGGCATGTTCTTATCTGGTTATATCAGTGAGCATGATTTAAAGATTGCGAAGAAGCTTGCATATGTAATTGCTGGTGGAGAGGTTCCATACGGTACGCTAGTGGATGAACAATACCTATTAAACTTAGAGCGTGAAGCATTCTTAAGCCTAGTGGCAGATCCAAAATCACAAGCGAGAATGCAACACATGTTAGTAAAAGGAAAACCATTACGCAACTAGTCTGCGTTAGGGAGAAGGAGGAGAACTCATGCGTGAAGCAGTTATCGTAGCAGGTGCTAGAACACCGGTTGGAAAAGCGAAAAAAGGATCTTTAGCCACTGTACGTCCAGATGACTTCGGGGCATTGGTTGTAAAAGAGACATTACAAAGAGCGGGCGGATATGACGGCCCTATAGATGATTTAATCCTAGGATGTGCAATGCCAGAGGCGGAGCAAGGGATGAACGTAGCACGTAACATTGGGGCACTTGCTGGCCTTCCAGATACGACATCCGCAATTACCGTAAACCGTTTCTGTTCTTCTGGTTTACAATCTATCGCATATGCTTCCGAGCGTATTATGCTAGGTCATGCAGAAGCTATTATTGCAGGTGGAGTGGAATCGATGAGCATGGTGCCGATGATGGGAAATACCATTCGTCCAAACCCGAAACTTGCAGAAACAGCTCCTCAATACTACATGGGTATGGGTCATACTGCGGAGCAGGTGGCAAATAAATATAATGTGAGCCGTGAAGATCAGGATGCATTCGCTGTTCGCTCTCATGAGCTAGCAGCTGCGGCAATAGCATCTGGGAAGTTCAAGGATGAAATTGTCCCTGTAGAAGTGATAAAGCATTTTGTAGATGAAAATAATAAAGCACAAACGAAAAAGGTAATGTTTGAAATGGATGAGGGTGTACGTCCAGGAACTTCGTTAGAAACACTAGCTAAGCTTCGTCCGGCGTTTAATGTACGTGGATCAGTAACAGCAGGAAATGCTTCTCAAACCTCTGATGGTGCTGGAGCTGTTCTGGTAATGGACCGTGAAATTGCAGAAGCACAAGGCTTAAAGCCAATCGCTAAGTTCCGTGCATTTGCAACTGGTGGTGTTGCACCGGATGTAATGGGTATCGGTCCAATCGTTGCAGTACCGAAAGCATTAAAACTAGCTGGCCTATCTATTGAGGATATTGATGTTTGGGAAATCAATGAAGCATTTGCTTCCCAATCGATTCAAGTAGTTCGTCACTTAGGTATTGATATGGATAAAGTAAACGTAAACGGTGGAGCAATCGCTCTAGGTCATCCACTCGGTGCAACAGGTAGCATTCTAACTCTTAAAATGATGAGTGAGCTGAAACGCCAAGGAAAACAATTCGGAGTCGTTACTATGTGTATCGGCGGCGGAATGGGAGCAGCTGGAGTATTCGAGCTACTTTAATCCATAAAGGTGGGGTGTGTCTTGTACACATCTCCCTCTAAAACTATATACATTAGGAGGAAAAGGAAATGACACAAGTTCAAAACGCAGTAAAGGGCGGAGCCTTTTTAATAGAAGATATAGAAGCAGAACGCGTATTTACCCCAGAGGATTTTACCGAAGAGCAAAAGATGATTGCAAAAACAACGGAGGAGTTCGTAACAAACGAGGTACTTCCTGTAGTGGAAAACCTAGAGCATCATGAATTTGATCATTCCGTGCGCTTATTAAAATCTGCTGGAGACCTTGGTCTTCTTGCAGCTGATATCCCAGAGGCGTATGAAGGACTTGGCCTAGACAAGGTTTCTTCTGCTTTAATTGCAGAAAAATTGTCTGTAGCTGGTGGATTCTCTATTACACACGGAGCTCACGTTGGAATCGGTACACTTCCAATCGTACTTTTCGGTAATGAAGAGCAAAAGAAAAAATACTTACCAAACTCTGCAGCAGGTACGAAAATATCTGCTTATGCTTTAACGGAGCCAGGCTCTGGTTCGGATGCACTTGGTGCAAAAACAACTGCTAAGTTAAATGAAGCAGGAACACACTACATCCTTAATGGTGAAAAACAATGGATTACTAACGCTGGTTTTGCAGACGTATTCGTTGTTTATGCAAAAGTGGATGGAGATAAATTTACGGCATTCATCGTAGAAAGAAGCTTCCCAGGAGTTTCAGTTGGTGCAGAAGAGAAGAAAATGGGAATCAAATCATCTTCAACTCGTACTTTAATTCTAGAAGATGCAGAAGTACCGGTTGAAAACCTATTAGGTGAAATTGGACGCGGGCACATTATCGCATTCAATATTTTAAATATCGGGCGTTACAAATTAGGTGTAGGAACAATCGGAGGATCTAAGCGTGCATTAGAGCTAGCGATTTCTTACTCTAACCAACGTCAACAATTTAAAACACCTATTTCTTCCTTTAATTTAACAAAGCAAAAGCTAGCTACAATGGCTTCTAAGCTATACGCTACAGAAAGCTTGATCTATCGTACAGTTGGATACTTTGAAGACCGTATGAGCCAATTAAGTGAAGAAGAGCAAAAAGATGGAAGTAAAATTGCTGCAGCAATCGCTGAATATGCAATCGAGTGCTCTATTAACAAAGTAGTAGGTTCAGAGGTTTTAGATTATATCGCTGACGAAGCTGTTCAATTACATGGTGGATATGGCTTCATGCAAGAATATGAGGTAGAGCGTATTTACCGCGACTCTCGTATCAACCGTATCTTTGAAGGCACGAACGAAATCAACCGCTTAATCGTACCAGGAACATTCCTGAAAAAAGCAATGAAGGGCGAATTGCCATTGCTTCAAAAAGCACAAGGCCTTCAAGAAGAGCTATTAATGATGATGCCGGAGGAAGTTGGCGATGAAGCATTAGCTCAAGAGAAAGTGCTAGTTGCGAACGCTAAGAAAATCGGTATTTTAGCTGCTGGTATGGCTGCTCAACGCTTCGGTACTAAGCTAGAAGCAGAGCAAGAAGTATTAGTACACATCGCAAATATCGCGAACAATATTTTCGCTATGGAATCTGCTGTACTACGCACAGAAAAAGCTATCGCACGTAGTGGAGAAGAAAAAGCAGCACAAAAGCTTCTTTACACACAAATCTTCTGCCAAGAAGCTTTTAATGAAATCGAAGCAGCAGCAAAAGAAACACTTATCGCTTCTGTAGATGGCGACAACTTACGAATGATGCTATCAGCACTTCGTAAGCTAACTCGCTACACTCCTTACAACGTAATCGAGAAGAAGCGTCAAGCATCTGTTAAGCTAATCGAAGCTGAAAAATTCGTAGTTTAATACTTTACCTATCAGGAAGGTCTCGTTCTCGAGGCCTTCTTTTTTGGTTACGCTAAGTGGATGCTTATACTTAAAACATCGCAACAGATGGATAATGCTGGTAATAAAATTGACAATCGCAAGTAACCAAGCGGATATCGCACGTATTGGGTCTATAATCGCAAGTAACCGATAACCGACCGCAAGTAATAGCCGAGAAAACGCAAGAAACAATCTACAAATCGCAAGTAATGGTAAAATAATGGTAAATAAATTGACAATCGCAAGTAACCAAGCGGATATCGCACGTATTGGGTACGTAATCGCCCGTAATCAAGCCACTATCGCACGTATTGGATCCATAATCGCAAGTAACCAATAACCGACCGACAGCAAGTAACAGCCGCGCAACCGCAAGAAAAAATCTATAAATCGCAAGTAATGGTAAAATACTGGTAATTAAATTGGCAATCGCAAGTAATCAAGCCACTATCGCACGTATCGGGTCTATCACCGCAAGAAACAATATCCAAATCGCAGGTAATGGTAAAATGCTGGTACAGTATAAGTGTGTCGGTTTCCTTCTTTGTCGTCACACAGCTCACTCATCTTTTCTTTATCTGGCTTGCTCGGTTAAGATAGAATAGGTATGATAAAAAGAAAAAGGTGAGATGAAATGAAAATTCAATTTTATGGATACCCAAAATGTAGTACATGTAACAAGGCAAGCAAATGGCTAAAAGACAACAATGTTGATATTGAAAATCATCATATAGTAGAAAATCCTCCTTCTAAAAACTTATTAGCAGAGATAGTAGATAAAAGTGGAATAGAACTTAAGAAATTTTTTAATACAAGTGGCATGAAATATAGAGAGCTTCAGTTAAAGGACAAGCTTCCTGCCATGTCTAAGGATGAACAGCTTACACTTCTTGCATCAGATGGGATGCTTATTAAACGTCCGCTTGTATATGATGGTGAAAATGTAACGCTTGGCTTCAAAGAGGATGACTTCCTGAAAACATGGAAAAACGCTTAAAGTACCTTGTTTTTGCAATTGAAATATGTGAATATAATAGATGAATGTATATTTATTGGAGAGGGGTATATAGATGAGCACACCTAAAGATTTAAAATACTCAGCAGAGCACGAATGGGTAAAAGTGGAGGATGGTAATGCCCGTATTGGAATTACTCATTTTGCACAATCTGAGCTTGGAGATATCGTTTTCGTTGAATTACCACAGGTTGGAGACGAAATTAAAGCAGGAGATCCTTTCGGTAGCGTTGAATCGGTTAAAACAGTTTCAGAATTATATGCTCCTATCAGCGGAAAAGTAGTGGAAGTGAATACGGAGCTAGAAGATAGCCCTGAATTTGTGAATGAATCACCATACGAAAACGCATGGATGATTGTCATAGAGCCTGCTGATTTTACAGAGGTTGATAGCTTACTTAGCCCTGAAAAGTATGAGGAATTAATAGCAGAGTAATAATGAAAGCGCCGGTTAAATATCGGTGCTTTTTTCATATACTGATTCTAAAGGGAAGAAGTAGGGAGAGAAGCAGCGATGGCGACTATATACAGCGACAAAGTTATTCTTGTAGAGGGGCGTTCGGATAAACTCCAGCTTTTAACACTGCTTGATGAACCAACAGAAATTATATGTACGAATGGGACGATATCAGATGTAAAACTCGAGGAGCTCCTTAGCCCTTATGATGGGCTTCTGATTTATGCATTCCTGGATGCCGATAAATCGGGAGAACAGATTAGATCAATAGTTCGAAAAGAGTATCCAGAGGCAATTCATCTCTATACCAATCCCATGTATGGAGAAGTAGCGAATACACCAGCGAAGGTTTTGGCATCTATTTTGAAACGTGTTAATATAAAGGTGAAAAAAGAATTTTTAGCATAGGAAGATGCCGATATGAATGAGTGGACACGTACAGAATGGGAAGACCATAAAAAACAATCAGCTATTTCTCTATTCTATATTTATACTCCAATGTGTGGAACCTGTCAGGTAGCACACAAGATGATGGAGGTTGTTCAGGAGTTAGTAGATTATCCTCTTGGGCAAGCCAATATTAATTTTATTCAGGATGTAGCGAAGGATTATGAAATAGAAAGTGTTCCTTGTCTACTAATCTCTAAAAATGGAGAAGTTCATAAGAAAGTTTATGCTTTTCAATCTGTTCCCTATTTAATAGAGGTTATAAAAAATATTGACTCAGAAAAATGAATATGATAGTATGTGTTGTATTGTTTTTTAATTAAATACTATAACTCTTATTAAGAGAGGTGGAGGGATTGTGCCCTATGAAGCCCGGCAACCGTCATGAAAAATGAAATGGTGCCAAGTCACACAAAGCGTAGCTTTGGGAAATGAGAGAATGGATGAAAGTTATGATTGTAACTACACCCCTTCTGCTCTTTTGCAGAGGGGTTTTTTGATAGAATGGAAAGTATTTCGATGTCATAAATCTGGTGTAAATGATATTTTTATGTCTAGCACCAGTGTCCTGCCAGAGGTCGGATTAATAATGATCGCAGTCTGAGGATTTGTCTCCTTGCTGTTCCCCGTTTGCTTCACAGGGCAGACATCGGTACTTGTGCTCTTCTTAAAGAAAGGTGGATAGATTTACATGATAAGTTTAAAGAAGGTTTCCAAAAAGTTTGTCACAAAAAATGGAGAGATTGTGGCAGTAGATAATGTAAATCTTGAAATAAAGTCAGGTGAAATTTTCGGGATTATTGGATACAGTGGTGCAGGAAAAAGTACCATGATTCGTTTGCTGAATGGTTTAGAGAAGCCATCAGATGGTCAAATTGTTGTGAACAACCAAGAGATAACTTCTATTGGAGAGGACAAGCTTAGAGGCTTTCGCCAAAAGGTAAGTATGATATTCCAACATTTTAACCTTCTTTGGTCTAGAACAGTTTCGGAGAATATCGCATTTCCATTAGAAATTGCTGGAGTTCCAAAGGATAAAAGAGTTGAGCGTGTAAATGAACTTTTAAAGTTAGTAGGATTAGAGGGTCGTGGGAACTCTTATCCATCTCAACTATCTGGGGGACAAAAGCAGCGTGTCGGCATTGCCAGGGCACTTGCTAACGGTCCAGAAGTATTGCTTTGTGACGAAGCAACTTCAGCTCTTGACCCGGAAACTACAGAATCTATATTGGATTTATTGGTTGATATAAATGACAAGCTAGGTCTTACCATTGTGTTAATTACCCATGAAATGCAGGTTATCCAAAAAATCTGTAATCGTGTTGCGGTAATGGAAAACGGTAAGATTGTAGAAATTGGTGATGTACTAGAGGTGTTTCAGAAGCCTAAGGAGGCAATTACGAAGCGATTTGTTTCGCAGGTATCTGATACCAACCATTCGACTCAAACGATACGTAATTTGAGGGGGCTCTATCCAAATGGCATGCTAGTGAAGCTGGTATTTGTCGGGGAGCAAACAGAGCAGCCGATTTTGTCGAGACTCATTAAACAAATGGATTTAGAAGTAAATATTGTGCAAGGAAATATTTCTCATACAAAAGGCGGAGCATTTGGTACGCTTATTCTTCAATTAGAAGGGAAAAAGCAGGCTATTGACGAAGCAATCAATTTTATCCATGCACAAGAGATTCATACGGAGGTGATCAATAATGATTGAAGAATTACTTCCGAATGTTGATTGGCCTGAAATGTGGGAGGCGACTTTAGAGACGATATACATGACTGCAGTGTCAACATTACTTACCGCTATTTTCGGTTTAGCATTAGGGTTACTTTTATTCTTAACTAGTCCGCATCAGGCTTGGGCAAATAAGCTGGCTAATTGGTTGACGGGAGCAGTGGTAAACATTTTCCGCTCTATTCCTTTCATTATTTTAATCATTCTCTTAATTCCTTTCACAACATTTTTAGTTGGAACGATGAGAGGGCCAAACGCCGCATTTCCTGCTTTGGTTATTGGTGCTGCACCATTCTATGCTCGTTTAGTGTTAATAGCTTTAAGAGAGATTGATAAAGGAGTATTAGAAGCCGCAAAGTCGATGGGAGCAAAAACCTCCACAATTATCTGGAAGGTACTTCTTCCTGAATCGATGCCAGCACTAGTTTCTGGTATTACCGTTACTGCGATTGCCTTAGTAGGATACACTGCCATGGCAGGAATAATTGGTGCTGGAGGACTTGGAACATTAGCCTTTCAGGACGGTTTTCAAAGAAGTAGGGGAGACGTTACGTTTGTAGCCACCATTCTTATTCTTATAGTAGTCTTCATCATTCAGTGGATCGGAGATTTATTTACAGGAAAAATTGATAAACGATAAAGGGAGAGAGACACATGAAAAAATTATTAGCAGGTTTATTATTAACAGCAAGCGTAGTTGGTTTAGCGGCTTGTGGAGATGACGATAGTGACAAGTTAGTGGTAGGAGCTTCTAACGTTCCTCACGCAATCATTCTGGAAGAAGTGAAACCTATACTAGAAGAACAAGGGATTGAACTTCAAATTGAGACGTATCAAGACTATATTTTACCGAATAAGGATTTAGAGAATGGTGACTTAGATGCAAACTACTTTCAACATGCACCATACCTAGCATCGCAGATGGCAGATCATGGCTATGATTTTGTTAACGCCGGTGATATTCATATCGAGCCAATCGGTCTTTATTCAAAGAAATACAACTCTGTTGATGAGCTTCCGGATGGAGCGACTATTCTAATTAGTAATTCTGTTGCAGACCATGGTAGAATTCTAGCTATGCTTGAAGCTGAAGGACTAATCACTTTAGCAGAGGGTGTTGAGCGTACAACTGCTGAAGTGTCTGATATTGTTGATAACCCGAAAAATCTTCAATTCGATGCAAACTATGAATCAGCATTAATGGTTCAGTTGTATGAAAATGAAGAGGGAGACGCTGTTTTAATAAACTCCAACTATGCAATTGATGCTGGCTTGAATCCATTGGAGGATTCGATTGCGATAGAAGAAACAGATTCTCCTTATGTAAATATTATTGCAGTAAATGCTGGTGACGAAAATGACGAGCGCATCAAAGCTCTAGTAGATGCATTGCTGTCAAAAGAAATTCAAGACTTCATCCTGAATGAATGGGGTGGCTCGGTAGTACCTGTTGAAAAATAAAAAGTAAGTAAACCTTAGGGAAGAGGAAAAATTCCTCTTGAAAGAAAACGCTCACTGCATCTATTGTGCAGTGAGCGTTTTTTCTTAAAAGATAAGAAAGTATATAATTTCTTAGGGATATTGTCTAGCTTCAGCGCCTTGCCCCCACCATTTGCTTGTCGGGGCAAAACAGACACTTCATTTCTTATTTAATGAGGTAAGAATAGTAACTGGAATAAAAATAGGATAGCGAAGATATAAAGCATAATATGGACCTTTTTCGCTTCTCCTTTAACTATTTTTAAAATAGGGTAAACAATAAATCCGAAAGCAATGCCTGTAGAAATACTAGAAGTCAAAGGCATGATCAGGATAATCAAGAAGGCAGGGAATGCTTCATCAAATTTATTCCATTCGATTTCTTTCACAGAGCCAATCATTAGGGCGCCAACAATTATTAATGTTGGTGAAGTGATTGCGGCTACTCCAGACAATGCAGCAACAAGTGGTCCAAAGAATGCTGCAACAATAAAAAGAATAGCAACAGTTAAGCTGGTTAAACCAGTACGGCCTCCAGCTGCAACACCAGAAGAAGATTCAACAAAAGCTGTAGTTGGGCTTGTTCCGAACATTGAGCCGACTGTGGTAGCAATAGAGTCCCCTAACATTGCCTGTCGGGCACGAGGGAGTTTATCATTTTTCATCAAGCCAGCCTGTTTAGCAACCCCGACCATTGTACCTGTCGTATCAAATAAAGTTACTAGAATAAAGGAGAAGACAATTCCGTATAATCCATAAGAAATAACCTGACCAATCGCCTCTATTGGATTCCAAACTAAAATTCCTTCTGGAAGATGGGGAAGTGCTACTACTTTATCTATTTCCAATTGTCCTGTAAGCATAGCTGTAATCCCGGTAATTACCATACCAATAAATAATGCTCCGTTCATATTACGTACCATTAAAATTACTGTGACTAATAAGCCAAATAGGGTCAACATTACTCCCGGTGAAGTTAAATCACCTAACATTACTAAGTTATCTTCACTTTGTACCACTACCTTTGACATACGTAACCCTAAAAATGCGATAAACAAACCAATTCCTGAAGTAATGGCATGCTTTAGATTGGAGGGGATCGCAGTTATTAGTTTTTCCCGCAATGGTGTTAACGATAAAATAATAAAAATAATTCCCGCCACAAATACTGTAGCAAAGGCAGTAATATAATCCACTTTTCCATCGGAAGCTAGTACAACGGAGTAAGTGAAATAAGCATTTAATCCCATACCAGGTGCAATTGCTATTGGATAGTTGGCACATAGAGCCATCCATAATGTTCCTATAACAGCAGAGATGATTGTCGCCATAAATACTTGGTCGAGCGGTACACCTGCTTCAGCCAAGATAATTGGGTTTACCACTACAATATATACCATGGTTAGGAATGTGGTCATTCCTCCGATAAGCTCTGTCTTAACGTTAGTTCCATGCTCCTTCAAACGAAACATATAATTACCTTCTTCCTTAAACACGAACGATTTAAACAACATTTTACATATTATTCGTTTTTGAGAAAAATTTCAACCCTTTTTCATAAAGTTATATAACTTAAAATTTATTGAGGTATATATAAAATTAAGTTAACCGAAACTACACCTCATTTATACTATAAAAGTTTTTCAAAAAAATAGGTTTAGCCTCAATAAAAAAGGGTAGTTGTATACTGAAAGAAAAAAATGGAAAGGAATGATTCATTATCAGTACAGAAGGATTGCCTTACACACAGCAAATGGACAACGCATTTAGAGGAGTGCATGGCTTCGGGTACCATGAGCTAAGAAATAGTCAAGAACTAAGAATGAAGGTTGAACAAAGAAGACAAGAAGATCATGAAAAGAGTATGCAAATAGTTGCTAAAATAGATGCTCAAGCTTTTAGAGGCTAATATATTTATGAAGGAGTCCGGGAATGAATAATTTCCCGGACTTTTTTAAACAGTGCAAGCGCGTACGATTTCCTTACTTTTCACTAGGATAATAGTGAAATCTATTCTCAATTAGATACTCCTTATTGAAAATGTTAAGAATATGAAGTTAGCAAAGAGATTAGGTTATTTTACATAAGAAAGCAAGAAAGCTATTTGTTTTACATAATCCTACAGAAACTAATCCAAAAGAATTGCAAGGCATCTCTGTTTGCGTTAAGATTAGAATGATAATAAATTAGAATGGTTTCACATTCATAGTTAATTAATGGAGGTTATTAAATGTCGACTTTAGTTATTAAAGATTTACACGTTTCTATCGACGGTAAAGAAATCTTAAAAGGTGTTAATTTAACAATTAATACAAATGAAATCCATGCTGTAATGGGTCCAAACGGTACTGGTAAGTCAACTTTGGCTTCAGCAATCATGGGTCATCCTAAATATGAAGTAACATCAGGGTCAGTTACTCTTGATGGCGAAGATGTTTTAGAGATGGAAGTGGATGAGCGCGCTCAAGCAGGTCTATTCCTTGCTATGCAATATCCAAGTGAAATCACTGGTGTTACAAATGCAGATTTCCTACGTTCAGCAATCAATGCTCGTCGTGAAGAAGGCGATGAAATTTCTCTAATGAAATTTATCCGTGAATTAGACAGCAAAATGGAATTCTTAGAAATGGATACTGATATGGCTCAGCGTTACTTAAATGAAGGATTCTCTGGTGGGGAAAAGAAACGTAACGAAATTCTTCAATTAATGATGCTTCAACCAAAATTTGCAATTCTTGATGAGATTGACTCTGGTCTAGATATCGATGCTCTAAAAGTTGTTTCTAAAGGAATTAACGAAATGCGTGGAGAAGGCTTTGGTAGCTTGATCATCACTCACTATCAACGTCTACTTAACTACATTACTCCTGACCATGTTCACGTAATGATGCAAGGTCGCGTTGTAAAATCCGGTGGTCCTGAGCTTGCTCAAAAACTAGAAGCTAATGGCTATGACTGGATTAAAGAAGAGTTAGGCATCGAAGACGAGACAGTTGGACAAGAAGCATAAGAAAGGGGACGCATACAAATGACGGTTGAAACAAAATTGGCATTAACCGAACAGGATATCCGCTCCTTTTCAGAGGGTAAACAAGAACCAAGCTGGATGACAGAGCTTCGTCTGAAAGCATTCGGTCAGTTGGAAACTCTTCCAATGCCAAAACCAGATAAAACAAAAATTGATAAATGGAACTTTTTAGAGTTCCCAGCACACTCTGTAGAAAGCGTTGCATTTGCTTCCTTGGATGAACTTCCTAAAGAAGTACAAGCAATTGTGCATGCAGATGAGCAAAAAAATATTTATATTCAACGTAATAACACACCAGCTTATGTTGCTCTATCTGAGGAGTTAAAGGCTAAGGGTGTTATTCTTACAGATATCCACACTGCTGCTCGTGAGCATGGGGAACTTGTTCAAAAGTATTTCATGACAGATGGTGTGAAAGTAAACGAGCATAAACTTACTGCTCTACACGCTGCGTTATTAAATGGAGGAGTATTTGTTTATGTTCCTAAAAACGTGGTAATTGAAGAACCAATTCAAGTAATTTATCTACATGACAATGACACTGCTTCTCTATTCAACCATACTCTAATAGTTGCAGATGAGAATAGCTCTGTAGTTTATGTGGAAAACTATCTTTCTACAGTAGAAAAAACAAATGGCTTAGCAAATATTATTTCAGAGGTAATTGTGAAGGATAATGCAAAGGTTACATTTGGTACAGTAGATGTTTTAGCGGAAGGATTCACAACGTATGTAAATCGCCGTGGTGTTACTAGCCGAGATGCAGTAATTGAATGGGCACTTGGTATGATGAACGATAGTGACACTATTTCTGAAAATGTTACTCACTTAGTTGGTGATAATTCAGAGGGTCATGTAAAAATGGTAGTAGTAGGTCGTGGGAAACAAAAACAAAACTTCACTACTAAAGTAATTCATTGGGGTAAACATACAGAAGGACAAATCTTAAAGCACGGTGTAATGAAAGATGAAGCATCATCTATATTCAACGGTATTGGTAAAATTGAATACGGTGCTACGAAAGCTAATGCCGAGCAAGAGTCACGTGTCCTTATGTTAAGTGATAAAGCGCGTGGGGATGCTAACCCAATCTTATTGATCGACGAGGACGATGTGACTGCAGGACACGCTGCTTCAGTTGGACGAGTAGATCCACTTCAGTTGTATTATTTAATGAGCCGCGGTATTTCTAAACAAGAGGCAGAGCGTCTAGTTATTCACGGATTCCTAGCACCAGTAGTAAATGAACTACCAATCGAAGGCGTGAAGAAACAGCTGTCGGAGGTAATTGAAAGGAAAGTTCGCTAATGATCGATATTAAAGAGATACGAAGCTATTTTCCCATCCTTAAACAAGAAGTCAATGGTCACCCATTAGTATATCTTGATAGTGCTGCTACTTCTCAAAAGCCAGTTCAAGTAATTGATGCTTTAAGAAAGTACTATGAGTTTGATAACTCGAATGTCCACCGCGGTGTGCATACACTCGGGAACCGTGCTACGGAAAGCTATGAAGGTGCTCGAGAAAACGTTCGTCGCTTTATCAATGCACAAAGTTCAAAGGAAATCATCTTTACTCGTGGTACGACTACTGGTATAAATACAGTTGCTCGCAGCTACGGTCTTGCTAATCTTCAAGAAGGTGATGAGATTGTCATTACCTATATGGAGCATCACTCCAATATCATTCCTTGGCAACAGCTTGCTAAAGAAACTGGAGCAACTCTTAAATATATCGACCTTGAAGAGGATGGTACTTTATCATTGGATAAGGTGCGTGCTACAATAACCGATAACACAAAAATAGTGTCTGTCGTATATGTATCTAATGTACTTGGAACAATGAATCCTATTAAAGAGATTACACAAATTGCTCATCAGCATGGTGCTGTAATGGTAGTAGATGGTGCTCAGGCTGCTCCTCATCTTAAGCTAGATGTTCAGGATCTCGATTGTGATTTCCTAGCATTCTCTGGACATAAGATGTGTGGACCGACTGGCATTGGAGTGCTTTACGGTAAACAAGCCTTACTTGAGAAAATGGAGCCAATAGAATTTGGCGGTGAGATGATTGACTTTGTAGGCCTACAAGAGTCTACTTGGAAGGAACTACCTTGGAAATTTGAAGGTGGTACACCAATCATCGCAGGAGCCGTTGGTCTATCTGCTGCAATTGATTTCTTAGAGGAAATTGGACTAGAAGCAATTGAAAAGCATGAACAACAGTTGGCTGCTTATGCCATGGAAAAAATGTCTACAATTGAAGGTCTTACAATTTATGGTCCGCAGGATCCGAATGAAAGAGCTGGAATTGTTACATTTAATTTAGAGGAAGTACACCCTCACGATGTTGCAACAGTCCTAGATATGAATGGTATTGCTATTCGTGCAGGACATCACTGTGCACAGCCGCTGATGAAATGGTTGAAAGCAACAGCAACAGCAAGAGCAAGCTTCTATGTATATAATTCAGAGGAAGAAGTTGACTTGCTAGTCGCTGGCTTACGCACTGCAAAGGAGTATTTTGGAGATGTCTTCTAATTTAGATCAATTATATCGTCAAGTGATTATGGATCATTACAAAAACCCTAGAAACAAGGGAAGTATCGAGAATGGTGCATTGACAATTGATATGAACAACCCTACTTGTGGAGACCGAATCCATTTGACCATTCAAGTGGAAGATGGAAAAGTTCAAGATGCGAAGTTTGATGGAGAAGGATGCTCTATCTCTATGTCTTCTGCTTCTATGATGACACAAGCAATTAAAGGGAAGAATATAGACGAAGCGCAAACGCTTTCTAAAATCTTTTCAGATATGATGCTCGGGAAAGATTATGATGATTCCATCGACCTAGGTGATATAGAAGCCTTAGCGGGTGTTTCTAAGTTCCCAGCTCGTATCAAGTGTGCAACGCTTGCATGGAAGGCTATGGAAAAAGGCGTTTCAGAAGAAAAATAATAGTAAGAACGGAGGAAATACGATGGCAAAAAAAATGCCTGAAATTGGTGATTACAAATATGGCTTCCACGATAAAGACGTATCCATTTTCCGTTCAAAACGCGGTTTAACGAAAGAAATCGTTGAAGAAATCTCTCGTATGAAAAACGAACCTCAATGGATGTTAGATTATCGCTTAAAAGCTTTAGATATTTTCTATTCTAAACCGATGCCACAATGGGGTGGAGATTTAGGAGAATTAAACTTTGATGAGATTACTTATTATGTAAAACCATCAGAACAAACAGAAAAATCATGGGATGAAGTTCCTGAAGAAATTAAAGCTACTTTTGATAAATTAGGTATCCCTGAAGCAGAACAAAAATACCTTGCTGGTGTTTCTGCACAATATGAATCAGAGGTTGTATATCACAACATGAAGCAAGAGCTTCAAGATTTGGGTATCGTATTTAAAGATACCGATTCTGCACTTCGTGAAAACGAAGATATTTTCAAAAAGCACTGGGGTACGGTAATTCCTTCTTCTGATAATAAATTTGCTGCACTTAACTCAGCAGTTTGGTCAGGTGGATCATTTATCTATGTGCCGCCAGGCGTAAAAGTGGAAACTCCACTACAAGCATACTTCCGTATTAACTCAGAAAATATGGGACAATTCGAACGTACGCTTATTATTGTAGACGAGGGCGCTTCTGTTCATTATGTTGAAGGATGTACTGCTCCTGTTTATACAACTAATTCACTTCATAGTGCTGTAGTGGAAATCATCATTAAAAAAGATGCATATTGCCGATACACTACTATTCAAAACTGGGCGAACAACGTTTATAACCTAGTGACGAAACGTGCCGTTTGTGAAGCAAACGCTACAATGGAGTGGATTGACGGTAACATTGGTTCTAAATTAACAATGAAATACCCAGCTGTTATCCTGAAAGGCGAAGGCGCTCGTGGTATGACATTATCTATCGCTATCGCTGGTAAAGGGCAACATCAAGATGCTGGTGCGAAAATGATGCACTTGGCTCCTAATACGTCTTCTACTATTGTTTCGAAATCTATTTCGAAGCAAGGTGGTAAAGTAACTTACCGTGGTATCGTTCACTTTGGACGTAGAGCAACTGGTGCTCGTGCAAACATTGAGTGTGATACGCTAATTATGGATAATCAGTCTACTTCTGATACAATCCCATATAACGAAATCTTGAACGATAATATTTCTTTAGAGCATGAAGCAAAAGTTTCAAAAGTATCTGAAGAACAATTATTCTACTTGATGAGTCGTGGATTAAGTGAAGAAGAAGCAACTGAAATGATCGTAATGGGCTTCATCGAGCCATTCACAAAAGAACTTCCAATGGAATATGCAGTAGAAATGAACCGCTTGATTAAATTCGAGATGGAAGGTTCTATTGGTTAATAAATTTAAAATGTTTTTATATCAATGTTTTTGATATAAAAGTTATATAAGGTAATTCAATCGTGCCGATTTTTTTGCCGATTTGAATATCTAGAGTAGAAGGCGAACTTTTTAAGTTCGTCTTTTTTTTATTCATCTACATAGCAAAAAGGAGATGGAAATGTTCCATCTCCTATTAGCTTTTTTTTATTTTGTACGGATTTCTACACCTTGCAGCTTTAAGTATTGTCCATCGGAAACCGTTAAATAAGTGTCCGCTTGTACATTTTCATTTGTAATAATAGAATCCAGCTGGTGGGTGCTGTCTTTGGAAACTTCGTAGTAGCCCATACCAGTGTCATCATCTAGGATAACCTTATACTCTCCTGCTGGTATGTCTATACCAACACGATACATTCCATCTTCATATTCCCCATCCTTGGGAATAACGGATGGAGCTTTATCGATTGGATACATATAGGCTCCTTGAAGCTTAAAGTATTCACCATCGTGTAACGTTACGTAAGAATGTGAATCGTCGAGGTTATCGTTAAAAATAATACTTTCTAAGTTTCCTGTACTGTCTTTAGCACTTTCTATATATCCCATATCATCCGCGAAAACTAAGTATTCACCCGATGGGATATCCGTTCCAACCTTGTAAGTACCTGATTTAATTCTACCTTCGGATGCTTTACCTTCTTTTTCTTTTAGTTTGTCTTTTTTATTGGTATCCGGTTCATTCTCTACATTTGTTGTTTGATTTTCCGTTTGGTTCTTATCCTCTTCATCGTCGCCTCCACTAGTTGCAAGGATAATGATGATAATAATTACGATTAACCAGAACCACCATTTTTTGTAGAAAGGTTTTTTATTTTCTGCCAAGGAAATTCCTCCATATGAGTTGTAATAAGAGATAGAATCTCTTTATCATCATGATTGGTAACTTCAGAGGTTTTTATTCAATTAGTTAAGCTACGTGATAAGAAGAGGCGGAGGTAAGCAAGATTTATAAGCAGGTAAAAGGGGAGTAAATAGCTTGTAAATGAAGAAGAAAAGACTAGCTCGCTTTTTTTGTCTCAAGAGATAGCTGATGGTATGATATGGGTATATATAAAGAGGTGGTAACATGATTCGAATTGGTTTGACAGGATGGGGAGATCATCCTGACTTGTATGTATCCTCTGCAAAGGAGAAGCTACAGGATTATAGTGCTAACTTTCCGGTTGTAGAGCTAGATGCTTCGTTTTACGCGATCCAGCCTATTAAGAATGCTCAAAAGTGGATTCGAGAAACTCCTGATAATTTTCAGTTTATAATTAAAGCTTATCAAGGGATTACTGGACATCAGCGGGGGGAAATACCATTTCCCTCAAAAGGGGAAATGTTTGAAGCGTATCGACAGTCGATTCAACCGTTTCAGGAGGCAGGCAAGCTAGCGATGGTTTTGGTCCAATTTCCTCCTTGGTTTCACTGTGAAAAAGAAAACGTTCAATATCTTCGTCAAGTAAGAGAGGAGCTAAAGGATTTTGATGTGGCGATTGAATTTCGCCATCAGTCCTGGTACTCTCCTGAATATGAAAGAGGTACGATTGACTTTTTAAGAGAGAATGGATTTCACCATAGTGTTTGCGATGAACCACAGGTGGGAGAGGGGAGTATTCCTCTAGTTCCGATTGCAACCTCTCAGAAGGTGCTTGTTCGCTTGCATGGCCGCAATCATTATGGTTGGCTGAACCCAGGAGATAATGATAAGTGGAGAGAAGTAAGGTATCTTTATGATTATAATAAGGAAGAATTATTATATATCAAAAGGGTGTGCGAGCAGCTAGATAGAAACACATCTGAAGTTTTTGTTTTATTTAACAATAACTCTGGTGGTCATGCAGCGAAAAATGCAAAGGCTTTTCAGCAGATGTTGAATTTACATTTTGACGGGCTGGCTCCAAAACAATTAGACCTATTTGAAGGGGAATTTTAACGGATGGAATGGATTATATTAGCTTTAAGCGGATTGTTTTCAGGAATTATAGGAGCTCTTGTAGGTCTTGGGGGAGGTGTTATATTAGTACCAGCGTTACTTCTTTTCGGTACCACTCTCCATTGGATCCCAGACATAACACCTCAGAGTGTGGTGGGGCTATCTGT
Organism: uncultured Psychrobacillus sp.; assembly: GCA_934234185.1. Classification (GTDB taxonomy): domain Bacteria; phylum Bacillota; class Bacilli; order Bacillales_A; family Planococcaceae; genus Psychrobacillus. The sequence goes on from CAKQHO010000006.1 coordinate 61,832, forward strand.
TGTGATGATGATATTCATTGGTCTCTCTTCTACTCTTTCCTACATGAAGACAAAAACGGTGGACTTCAAAAGCTCCATTATCTTTTTTGTAGGCAGTATTCCTGGAACTATATTAGGGGCATGGGTGAACAAAGGATTGGATTTGCCGTCCTTTAATTTATACTTTGGGATTTTACTAGTGGTGCTTTCCATGCTGCTACTAGTAAGAAAATATTTAAAGCCTGTACAATGGTTTGTCAAGCATGGGTCCAAGAAGACTTTTACTGATGGAGAAAAGACATATGAATATGGTTATCCTATTTGGTTTGCTTTGATCTTTACCTTTTGTGTGGGCTTTGCTTCCGGGTTATTTGGGATAGGCGGTGGATCCATGCTTGTACCTGCTATGATTTTATTATTTTTATTTCCACCTCATGTGGCTGTTGGAACCTCTATGTTTATGGTATTTCTTTCTTCCATCGTGAACTCTGCTACCCATATTTCTCTAGGTAATGTTCCGTGGTTATATACCATACCAGTAGTACCCGCTGCATATATTGGTGCTAAGCTTGGTGCGAGGCTGAATAAAAAGCTGAATTCGGAGACGCTAGTAACTGCACTACGTATTGTGCTACTAATACTTGGAATTCGCTCTATTATTGATGGATTGTTTTAAACAGCAAGAGGAGGAATGAGGATGATTGAGACTATCCATATATATCACACGAATGATCTACATAGTCATCTAGAAAATTGGCCGACCATTCATCAATTTCTCTCTGAAAGACGTAAATCCCATTCATCCAATGATTCCATATTAACGTTGGATATTGGGGATCATATTGACCGATCCAATGTTTATACGGAAGGTCTGCTAGGAAAGGGTAATGTCCAGCTTTTAAATAAGGCAAAATATGATTATGTAACAATTGGTAACAATGAAGGAATCACGCTGAGCCACGAGGAGTTAAATACTCTCTACGAACAAGCAGATTTCGAGGTGATTATTTCTAATTTTGTTGATAGAAATGGAAATATTCCCGCTTGGGTTCAACCGTATAAGATTCATATTACTCCGTCAGGAATAAGAATAGGAATAGTGGCTGCTACTGCAGACTATGGTATTTATTATGAGAATCTCGGCTGGCATGTACAAGATCCAATTATACGATTGACTCAAGTAAGTAAAGAGCTGAGAGCACAAGTAGACGTTATAATATGTATGTCGCATCTCGGGAAAACACAGGATGAAATCATCTCAAAAGATATACCGGAAATTGACTTAATATTAGGCGCTCACACTCATCATTTCTTTGAGGAGGGTAAATGGATAGGTAATACTCTACAGGCTGCTGCAGGGAAATATGGCGCTTATGTAGGCTATGTAACATTAGACTTCCATCATATATCTAGGTCGGTAGTGAAAAAGGCTGCAGTGCTGTATCCGGTAGAAAATCTATCTAAACCAAAAAACGACCTAGAACAGCAAGACAGTTGGCAGGAAAAAGGTTTTCAGGCATTAGCTGAACCTGTGTTTTGTAATCCACTAGAGCTCTCAAAAGATTGGTTTAATCCCTCCTCCTTATCGAAGTTTTTCGGGGAAGCTTTACTAGCTTACACTGGGGCAGATTGTGCGATGTTTCCTGCAGGTATTTTTCTATCAGATCTTCCTAAAGGAGAAATCAAAGCAATTGATTTACATCAATGCCTTCCTCATCCTATAAATCCTTGTATCATTACTCTATCCGGAGCTGCTTTGTTAGAGGTTGTGACGCTTTCTAAAAATGACAAATGGCCACTTTTAGAGGTTAAGGGTCTGGGCTTTCGAGGGAAGTATCTAGGATCTATCCTGTTTGAGCATTTAAGGGAAGTAGAGGGGGCAATCTACATAAATGAAAAGCCGTTAAATATTTATGCAAGCTATAAACTGGCAACACTTGATATGTTCACATTCGGCTATTTCTTTCCTTCATTAAAAACTATGGAAAAACAATATTTTATGCCAGAAGTTATCCGAGATATTGTAAAATGGTATGGCTTACGACTGAATCGGGAATCCCGCTCATATTAATTCCTCTTATTACATATAAGTAATAAGGGGGATTTTTTACTTGTTTTATCACAAAAGAAGACAACGGCGAATATTTCATATTAGAACCCAGACAAAATTAGCAATCTTTTTTGCAAGTTTTCTCCTTTCGGTGGCTGGTGTTTTCTATTATGTTAATGCCCAGTTAACACCTACCTACTTACGATATGCAGAGGTACAGACAAACAAAATTGCCTCCATGGTTATTAGTAAAGCAATTAATTCTCGGACAACAAACGTGCTGGATGTAAACGATATTATTGAGCAAGTTCCTACTGAGAGCAAAACGATGGTCACGACAAAGTTTAATACAGAAATTATTAATCGGGTATTGGCCGATACAAACAGCCTGGTGCAGGCCCATCTAGAGCAAGCGGAGAAGGGGAACTTATCAAGTCTGCCTTATTTAGATGATATCGAATATGATAAGCAAACGATGGAGGACCAAGGAGGGGTTGTATTCTTTGTTCCAATGGGGCAAGCAACTAATATTCCACTGTTAGGAAACTTGGGTCCCAAAATCCCCATCCGTTTTCACGTTATTGGGAATGTGCAGCCAAATGTTGAAACAAAAATCACTGAATTTGGGATTAATAATGCCTATGTGGAGGTAATTATTAATATAAAAGTAAACGTACAGATTATCGTTCCGTTGGCTAGTAAGATAAGTGTCGTTGAACAGAATATCCCCGTTGCCATGGGGCTGGTGCAAGGGCAGGTTCCATATATATATACGGACGGTGAAACGGATAATGCACCATCTGTTGAGGTACCTATACCTTTACCTGAAGATTAAAAATCCTTCCCTTTTCGTAAAATACTGATATGATAGGGTTAAATGAATAAACGATAGGTAGAGGCTGCATAGCTTAAGAGTATTATACAGGAGGGTGACTCCGAAGATTGTATGAGAAAGGAAGCTTTGCCGAAATTAGATTTGCTAGTCAGGCAGTCTAGTTGGGGTTATTTTGAAGAAGAATAACACTGTCATCTATATACTTGTATATAGATGGGGAGCTACATTTTATAAATAGTATTAACTATTCAACGTAGAGGCCAACCTAGATATTTACATAGGTTGGCTTTTTCTATTTAAGGAGGAAACAATGATGGAAGGAACTATTTATTCACTGATCCCACCACTGTTATCAATAGTGATGGTTTTATTAACAAAGAGAGTATTATTATCTCTTGGAATGGGAATAGCATCCGCAGCCCTTTTAAGTAATAACTTTGCCCCCTCGGAATCTCTAATTCTCTTATGGGAATCTTTTAAAGTCTCATTCTGGGATGAGGGGCTAAATATGTCTAATATTTATATACTATCATTTATTCTCTTTCTAGGGATTATTACTGCATTTGTAAGTCTATCTGGAGGAAGCAAGGCTTTTGCCAGCTGGGCAGTAAAACGAATTACTACTAGAAGAGGATCTAAGCTTCTAACAGCCTTTCTTGGTGTAATATTATTTATTGATGATTATTTTAACGCACTTGCTGTTGGACAGATTGCAAGACCGATAACCGATAATCATAAAGTATCTCGTGCCAAGTTGGCTTATCTTATTGACTCAACGTCAGCACCTATCTGTGTTATATCACCAGTTTCAAGCTGGGGTGCATTCTTGATAAGTCAATTGGGGCTAATCTTTACCACTCATGCTATAACAGCGTACACGCCTCTAGAAGCTTTTATATATATGGCTCCCATGAACTTTTACGTTATAGCTACATTAGCTATTGTCTTTTTCCTGTCTTGGACAGATTTTGATATCCTTGAAATGAAGAAGCATGAAACAAGGGCGCTTGTAAAAGGAGAGCTTTATGATATAGAAAAGAAAAATCCAGGGAATTTGGAGGGTAATTTCCCGGAAAATAATTATGGGAAAGTAATTGATTTACTATTACCTATCGCCTCTTTAGTTGTGGTAACTGTCATAAGTATGATTTGGACGGGATATCAAGCATCGGGAACGATGAATCTATTAGCAATTTTTGAAGAGACAGATGTGCCGTTTTCCTTATTCATAGGAGGACTGTTTGCTACAATTTTAGCTATCCTTTCATATGTAAGACAATTTAAGGTGAATTCCAATGTAAAGCTCAAACATATTAGTACTGGTATAATAAAGGGGCTAAGGTCCATGTATGCAGCAATTCTCATTTTAATATTTGCTTGGTCTCTAGGCTTCTTGATTACGGAATTAAAAACAGGAGATTTCTTGGCATCCTTAGTGACAGATTATAATGTACCAACAGGGGTCATTCCGTTTATCTTATTTGTGGTTACTGCTTTTATGGCCTTCGCTACAGGTTCTTCTTGGGGGTCATTCGGTATTTTGCTTCCAATTGGAGCAAGTATTATCATGGCAGTGGACCCAGAGCTTTTACTACCAGTCCTTGCAGCAGTACTTGCAGGTGCGGTATTTGGAGATCACTGTTCTCCCATCTCAGATACAACGATTATGTCAGCAACAGGAGCAGGGGTGAATGTGCTAGATCATGTAACCACTCAGCTGCCGTATGCCATCACTAGCGCAGTAATAGCTGGAATTGGCTACCTAATACTTGGGGTTACAGGCTCGGTATTGGCTGGATTTAGCTCAGTGGTACTTCTCATTATTCTTCTTTTTTTATTTTGGAGTATTAAAGGGCAAAGACAGGACAAGTTGGTATAACGTCGAAACGAACGGCTAAAGCTATTCAGAAGGTTGTTTGAATTCAAATAATATGGTACATTGACAAAAGTAAAAGTATGTTTTTTCGGAATGGGGTATAAAGAGATGACATCATGTAAACCTTCTAAAAGTGAGTACGAACGAAAACCAGAGTGGCTAAAAATTAAGCTAAATACGAATGAAGAATATAAAGGCTTAAAAAGATTGATGAGAGAAAATAATCTTCATACTGTATGTGAAGAAGCAAAGTGTCCTAATATTCATGAATGCTGGGGATCTAGACGAACAGCTACATTTATGATTTTAGGGGCAGTGTGTACACGAGCATGTAGATTTTGTGCAGTAAAAACAGGACTTCCAACGGAGCTTGACTTAGCAGAGCCAGAGCGTGTGGCAGATTCAGTAGTAATAATGAATTTAAAGCATGTAGTGGTTACGGCGGTAGCTCGTGATGATTTAAAGGATGGCGGCTCTGAGGTATTTGCAGAAACTATTCGTGCAATAAGAAGAAAAAATCCTTTCACTACAATTGAGGTTTTGCCTTCTGATATGGGTGGATTAGAACAAAACATACGAAACATCATGGATGCAAAGCCTGATATTTTAAACCATAATATTGAAACGATTCGTCGACTTACTCCGAGAGTTCGGGCAAGAGCAACCTACGATCGTTCCTTAGAACTGCTAAGAAGAGCGAAAGAGATGCAGCCTACTATTCCTACTAAATCTTCTATTATGTTAGGATTAGGAGAAACGCAGGAAGAAATTCTAGAGGCAATGGATGATCTAAGAGCTAATAACGTAGATATCCTTACACTGGGTCAATATCTACAGCCTACCAAAAAGCATATAAAGGTACAAAAATATTACTCGCCAACCGAGTTTGGTGAACTACGAAAAATTGCTATGAGTAAAGGATTCTCTCACTGTGAGGCTGGCCCACTAGTAAGAAGTAGCTACCATGCAGATGAACAGGTGAACGCAGCTGCAAAGCAAAGACAGCTACAAGGGGAAGAATTGCTTACTACACAAAATAGCTGATGGATGGTGAGCGAATGATAATTGCGGAAGGCTATACGTATGAAATAATAGAGAATCATCGAGATGCTTTTAAAGAAGATGTATTCTTAGATCGTTATAGCGAAATTTTAACCAAGTATGATTATATAATGGGAGATTGGGGTTACGGTCAATTAAGATTAAAAGGCTTCTTTGATGACCGTAACCACAAGGCGACCTTTGATACAAAAATAAGCACTATGAAGGATTACTTACATGAATACTGTAATTTTGGCTGTGCTTATTTTGTAGTGAAAAAAACAGGGGTTGCTCCAAAGGAAGTTCCTGTGGAAGCAACTGTAGTAAAAGAAAACCTTGAACAAGATCAGATTTGATCTTGCTCAAGGTTTTTTTATAAGCAGATAAATTTAGATGCCCTGAAACCGCTCCCTATTTGCTTGTCGCAGCAGACATAGGCGCTTACGCTTTTCTAGCTAAGAAGCTCTCTTAGATAGTCTCTTAATTCTTTTGCTTCTTCTTCTGTTCGGTTAAATACGTCCTCAAGGTATCCGGGCTCTTCCACGTCATCAGAGCCGATGATTGCTGATCGACCGTATTGTATGTCCATCACCAGTACCTTTCCGAAAAAACGCGTACTTTGAAGAATTGCTAAGTCGTATCGCTGTGATTCCCCAGTGAATCCTACGAATCTTGTTTTTGTATCCTCTACATCGTCGTATAGAAAAAATCGTTCCACTGCTCTACACTCCCTCCCGCTACAAATTATGGTACTATAGAACAGAGGTAATTATCAAATATATATAAGGATTTCTAGTTCTCATGGTTCATCTGCTTGTAAGAGTCCAAACTAGAGACATACTGTTTTAGGAGGCTATTCAAATGTATTTTGTAGATCGAAAAAAAATTGCGATGTCTTTACATCATCTAAAGGAATTACTTACGTTAATAGAAGGGGACACAAACTGGCATAAGGATCAACTTTCTAAGCTTGCCCTTGAACGTGTTGGACAAAATATGATCGAAGCAGTTATCGATGTAGGAAACTCCATGATTGATGGATTTATCATGCGAGACCCAGGTGGTTATGATGACATCATTGATATACTAACGGATGAAAAAGTTATCACACAGGAAATGGATGCTCCATTAAAAAACGTAATCGAATTTAGAAAGGAATTAGTTCGTCGTTTTTATGCGGTAGATCATGGAAAGCTAGAGGAAATGCTAAAATCGAATCTAAAGTATTTAAAACAATTCCCTGATAGAGTTGAGGCATATCTTGAAAATGAACTTGGCCCGGTGTCTGCATTCTTGCCGGAGGATAGCGATGTCCAATTATAAAGCTTATTTTTTAGATTTAGACGGTACCGTCTATAGAGGGAAATCTGCTATCAGGGAAGCAGTGAGGTTTATACATTATTTACAAAGCAAAGGTATAGAGCCATTCTTTGTAACTAACAATGCATCGATGACACAGGCACAGCTGCAAGAACGGCTGGCAAATATGAATATACAAACGACTGAAGAGCAAATAATCACTTCCTCCATTGTAGCTGCTAATTATATAGCAAAGCACTTTCCGAACAAAGAGGTATTTATGATTGGTGAAATTGGTCTGGAGGTTGCATTAAAGGATAAAGGGATTCCGATAACACAGGACCTTGCTGAAGTAGTCGTGATGGGAATAGATCGTCAGATTAATTATGAAAAGCTGGCTACTGCATGCCTGTCGATAAGAGATGGAGCGACATTCCTTTCTACCAATAGTGATCATGCATTTCCGACGGAGCGTGGTTTTTTACCCGGAAATGGCGCATTTACGAAGTTGGTAGAGCATTCTACTGGAAAAGCACCGTTATTCCTCGGTAAGCCACAGCCCTTGATTTTAGAAATAATACAGCAAAAGTATGGATTTGAAAAAGAGGAAATGATCATGATCGGGGACAATTATCAAACGGACATCTTAACTGGTATTCAATTTGGAATAGATACGGCACATGTTAATACAGGTGTCAATCGAACAGAAGAGGTCCGAATGATGGAGAAGCAGCCTACTTACTTTTTAGAATCATTAGAGGAATGGATAAATTAAAAATGGCCCTTTCAAAGGTTAAAGGGAAAAGTTATAATTATGACTTTTCTCTTTAGTTGAGAGGGCATTATCTTTATTGCTATTAAAATAAAGGATTTTCTTCAATATATTGATATATTTTTTGAACGAGATCTGTTGGCGAATCACCTTCCACCACATCTCCATTTACGATAGCAAATAAGGTTTCAGAGCATAAGGAACAATAGCTTAGACAACCATATTCTAATACATCTAAATTGGGATCCTGTTCTAATATATCGAATGCTTCCTGCGAACCGTTTGCAAGGTTGCTAATACAAAATTCAACCATAGGATTCATAGCTGTCACCTCACTACTCCGTCATGCTACCGTTTTTTTTATCATCCGTCAATTAAGAAGTGTTATTGTGAAATCCATCACAATCATTTATAATTTTAAATGATAACAAAGTAGAGGGAGATTTATATGCGAAAATTAGTATTATTAGGTGGGGGATACGGTAATATGCGAGTATTACTTCGCTTACTGCCAAATAACCTACCAGATGATGTCGAAATTACTTTAATAGATCGAACGCCTTTCCATAGCTTAAAAACAGAATTTTATGCGTTAGCAGCGGGTACCTCCTCTGATACGGAGATTAGAGTTTCATTTCCGGAAAGTGAAAAGCTAAAAAAAGTGTACGGTGAAATTAAAGAGATTGATGTAGATAACAAACAAGTGAAGCTGGATGACGGGCAAGCCATCAGCTATGATGACTTAGTTATTGGATTGGGATGCGAAGATAAGTATCATAATGTACCGGGGGCCGATGAATATACTTATAGTATTCAAACAATTGGGCGATCTCGTGAAACATTCAAGCATATTTGTGGACTGCCTGCTGGTGCAGTTGTTGGAATTGTGGGAGCAGGGTTAAGCGGAATTGAATTGGCGAGCGAGCTGCGAGAAAGCCGTGCAGACTTAAGAATCAAACTGTTTGATCGAAGCCCACGTGTGCTTAGAGACTTCCCAGAGCGATTAAGTAAGTATGTTCAAAAGTGGTTTGACTCGAATAACGTAGAGGTAATTAGCAACTCCAACATTACAAAGGTTGAACCCAACAAACTATACAATCATGAGGAAGTAATTCCGGTGGACGTGGTTGTTTGGACAGCTGGTATCCAGCCGGTAGCTCCAGTTCGTGCATTACCTGGGGAAAAGGATCATTCAGGACGCATCATTCTTAGTCCATATCATGACCTACCAAGCTACGAAGGTGTTTATGTAGTTGGAGACTGTGCATCCTTACCATTTGCTCCTAGTGCACAGTTGGCGGAAGAACAAGCTGAGCAAATCGTAAAGGTGTTACAAGCCCGCTGGAAGGGTCAGCCACTTCCAGAAAAAATGCCAGAGATCAAGCTGAAAGGCTTCATGGGATCACTTGGTAAGAAACAAGGCTTTGCATACCTAGCAGACATTTCGGTGACTGGTCGCATTGCTCGTTTAATGAAATCAGGTCTTCTTTGGATGTATAAGAGACATAATGGATAAAAGAACACTAGAAACGTTGTTATATTAGCGTTTCTAGTGTTTTATTTTTGGGAAAATTATAAAAATATCACATTACCTTTGGTTTTACTAATTTTAATAACTCTCCGTACTTAATTTTAATGTTTTCTCCAGCGTCTTTTTTCATCTTATCTGTCACGTGCGTATAGACCCCCAGAGTAGTCTTTGAATCCTGTTGACCCACTCGGTCCATGATAGTTTTTAAATCCACCTCAGCTTCGGTTAACATCGTTACATGTGTATGTCTAAATATATGAGGCCCAGCATTTTTCTTAATTGTGCTTTTCTTTAACAAACTTTTCATACGATCATAGTTAAATCTCGAAGAATATGGATATCCGTTATCTCTGCAGAATACAAAATTTTCATCATTATAATCTTGATATTTTGAGCGTTCTTTTAATTTCTTGGCTTCTTGTTTTGTTTTATGACGTTTCAGCATTGATATTATCTCTTCATCCACTCCAAATTCTCGTATAGACTTCTTTGTTTTCGGAGGGGTGAGCTTATACTTGCGCATATTGTGGTCCGGCATATCCAACGTCTTAGTAATTCGTATTGTGTTGGCCTCAAAGTTAATATCTGTCCACTTAAGAGCGCATATTTCTCCTACACGCATGCCGGTAAATGCAAGTAAATAAAACCATTCCTTGTCTAGAGGTTTTCCATGTTGTTCTACAACTTAACTATGTTGAATCAATCTTAAAGAATTGGTCCAATAAAAATATACGTTCAGTTGAGGAAGCGATTGCTCTTCAAGAAAGATGGAGACATCAAAACTCTCTTAGACAGGCCAAAGCTGTCAGGGAAGAAAAGGTTCCGGAGTGGTTTAGTAACAGGAGCGAACATGCTACACCAACAGTAGTATTGACAGATTTGGATATTGAAGCTGAACGGGAACGTTTACTACAGGAACTGAGAGGGTGAATAAAGTGATTGGACAAAAGATTAACCCATCTATTGAGACACGGAAACAAATTCTGATAGATGAATTACAACTGCTAGGGGTTCACAAAGGACCAAGAGGTGAGCAACTACAGAAGATGGATTATTACTCTCTAAGAAGTATGCTAGCAAGTAAGATGGCGGTGAGAGGATGAAATCAATAGCTACATGTGAAAATGAAATCTGTGAGAAAGTCATTTACAAAGACCAGAAGGTTTGGAGTAATGGCTTAGAGCTTTATTACTCTGGATGCTGTCTTATCCAGTTATTTGCGAAAACGGTTAAAACTCTAGTGGTTGGAGGTTCAAAATGACCAACATACTTTTCGAAATACCAGGTGAACCAGTAGCACAGGGAAGACCGAGGGCAGGGAAAACATGGACAGGTAACACTGTCCTCTATGACCCCGCTAAGTCGAGGGACTTCAAGCAGTATGTAAAGTTAGTTGCTAGCCAACACGCTCCAAAAGAGCTCATTACAGGTCCTATTGACTTGGCGATAGATATTATAGGGCAACTCCTAAAAAGTATCAGACGAAGCCAAAATAGACGCTTATCGAGGAGGGTGAGCTACGACCGACTACTAAGCCAGATGTCGATAATTACGTGAAGGGCATTAAGGATGGATTGAACAAAGTCATCTGGCAGGATGACAGTCAAGTGGTGAATTTAACTGTACGGAAATTCTATACCATGCAGCCGAAAGTTGTTGTGAGGGGTGCTTATTGATAGGGAGTACGGAAGTTACTAAAAGAGCGGGTATAAAAGAAGAGAGAAGGATTATTCCTCCTTCTCATCCTCAAAAGAACCAAGAAAATCACTGAGTTTATTATATAATGGCAAATTTTCTATCTGATCTTCCGTAATACCTTCTAGCTCGTGCATGGCCTTTAGCGCATTAATAAAATCGCAACTATAAATATTCGTCATTTCATATTAAGCCTTTCCGTTTGATTTAATTAATAACATTTCAGGAAGTATATTGCACATAAGAGTGAAGTGGGTCACTCCAAGTTATGCAGGTCTAATAACTATAAGTTATCTTTTATCCATTTTATATGTTCTGCTTTTAAAGTTGCAGCTCTTTCACTAGATTCATTTAAAGCATATGGAACGATAATGAAATAATCGTTTTTATCAGCAACAGCTTTTAATTTATCTCTAATTTTTGTAGAAGATAAATCTGTTTTGACTAACCATACAGAGTCTAATGCATTAATACATGGGCCAAGCGATTTAATTTCTGCATACAAATCTTTATAATCTTGTCCTTGTTTATTCAGATCATAAGTTATTAATTTTATCTCCATATATTCCACCTCCTTGTTAATGTCATTATTCAACCATTAACTGGAAATTCCTTTTGGAAGTTATAGTTTAATGTAACTTCACGTAGAAAGATTGTCGTTATAAAGATAAAGGAATCGAAAAATACTATCGCTCTAGAAAGCGACAGTTCAAAGAAAATAATGCTGCTATGATCAATGTAATAATTGGGACTGCAATAGAATTCAAAAGTCCTTTAATAAAGTTTTGCATATATACCCACGAATAAATGGCAATAAAAAAAGACAAGATTTCTCCTGTCTAACCAATTCAATTATACCACATTTGGAGGAATCTTGATGAGTAAGGAAAATCTAGAAATTGATGCTAGTACAATGACCTTGACAGTTGATATAATGGATATACCTACCAGTTGTGTGATTGTAATCTGTGACGGCAAAGCAAAGCTCAGAGAACTTCTACCGCATGGGGAGTATAAGATTGTCACGCATCAAGGGAAAGTGAAGAGGATGCGGAGGGAAGAGGGAGAAGAGTTTTGAGTGAAAAAGGGTTAATAGAGTCAAAGTTTCAACATTTTCTAACTATACTTTTTACCTTATTAGGAATTGTGTCTATTATAGCTGCAATAATAGTTCCGCAGATAATTAGAGATTATTATAAAAAGCATCTAGAGAATTATAGTAATTTGACAGATTTAAGTGGAATTGGAGATTTTATTGGAGGTACAACAGTAGCCTTCCTAACTGCAGCAAGTGTTTTCTTACTTCTTGCAACTATTATTATGCAACGTAAAGAGATAAAAATTAGTCAAAGAAGTATTGGTTAAACAGACCGAAGCTTCTGTGAATCAAGCAGAAGAAGCTAGAAAAGAAACTACAATTACTAACCATACAATGAAGAGGCAACAATTTGAAAGCACTTTTTTTAATATGGTTAATCTACATCATAATATTTTGGCAAATATGAAATTAGACAAAATAACCTCTCGAGAGGTTATTAATAAGCTTTTTTATGAGTTTAAATCTAAAGGAACAGACGATTCTAGACGAGTTAAAATTGAATCATTATCTCAAAGGCAGCAAGAGGAAATATTTACTGTAGGTGTTAATGCTTTGTTTATTGAGGAATTGACAGACAAACTTTCTCTGATGTTTTCATTGGGAAATTACAGTGAAGTATTTTATGAAGAAATGTTAGAACGAATTGAAAAAGAAGATATTCCAGATCTCCCAGAGTTTACTCAAATATTCTCAGAGAAGGCGGAATTAATAAAAAGAGTTGAGGAAGGATTAAGTAGTTATAGCACGGAGATCTTAGAGTTAGAAGACAATATATTTAATTCAAGTTTAACTTCAGTTTTAGGAACTAATTATGATTTCTCAGACCTAATAGAGTGGAAAAGAGAAAAAGAAAGAATTTATACAGAGTTTTACTTAAAGTATGAATATTTACTTGGGCACTATTATAGGAATTTGTATAGAATAATTAAATATGTAAATGAAACTGATTTGATAGAAGAAAAATTGAAGCAAGAATTTAGAGGGATTTTAAGGGCACAACTTTCCTCATTTGAACTTATGATGTTATTTTATAACGTTATGTATTCGGAAAAAGGTGAGAAGTTTAAGGACCAGTTAAAACATAAAAATTTCTTTGATAATCACCTTATGATTAATGAGTTTATCTGGAATGATGATTATAAAGAATTAGAAAAAATAAGATAGGTCTTCCTACGCAGAAGGGGGGAAGCATTCATTCAAGATGGTCGCCCATTAAAGAGAAAGCAAATAGAATGCGGAGGGAAGAGGGAGAAAAGTTTTGACATTCAGAGTTAACTATAATGAGAAAGAGAAGGTATCAATATGAAAGTGAGAGGAATATTGATTGAAAGTATAAATGGGTTAAAAAATAGTATAATATATTCAATTATATTTTCCATCTTCATACCCGTGTTAATGTGGTTCTGGAAACCGGATATTAAGATTCCGCTTTCTATTTTTATGAGTTTCCTTGCATTTGTATGTTTATTAACTATTTTATTGGTGACTATGATTAATGTTTTATGGCAAAAGTATAAATCTGAATATGAAAAAAAAAATAACTTACCAAAAGTAGTTGATGTAATGACTAGTAGAGGGACTTTAATTTTAATCTTAAACAAATCAACTTTATTTGCTCACGGAATATACGTTTCTGTATATCTTAATAATAATAGTGGAACAGAATCTTATATCGGTGCTGGAAGAGTAAGGAATATCCAAGAAAACGGATTAATACAAGTACAAATAATAGATTGGGAAAACGATTACGAAAGAGAACTTAGAGAAATTGAGGAGAAGAGTGAGATAGTTCTTTCTAAAATACTTGTAAGACCCTATATTAACGAGGAGCGTATAACTATTCTCATAGGAGGAAGAGTAGATGGACGATAAAAAATTTGCATTAGTAGCTAAAGTACTTGAGGATAATTATAAATTAATAATTAATAAGGGATCTAATGATTCAATTAAAATGGGTGAACTGGTTCTAGTATATGAAATAGGTGAGGAAATTTTAGATCCAGAAACGGGTATTAGTTTAGGTAAGGTTGAATTAGTAAAAGGTAGAGGGAAAGTAATCCATGTACAAGAAAATATGGCAACAATTGAATCAATCGAAAAAGAGTATCAGATAGTTAGACTTAATCCAATGTATACTGCTTTTAGTAACAAAAATAAAGAACAAAAAGAAACAGTATACTTGCCGTTTGATAATCCTAAAGTAGGCGATTTAGTTAAGAAAATAATTTAATAGTAGTCCCCTTAGCCAACTGGAGGACAACATTTAAACCATCTAATTGATATAAAAATTGAAGTGGATGCGAAGGGAGGGGAACAGTTTTGAGTTATATAGCTGATGAAGTATTATATTCTTTATTTTTAGAAACTAGAAAAAACAGTGATTCCTTATTTGATGAATCCGAGATATTATTTAAGAGTAATAAAATTGCTCGTTCTTATACCTTGGCACATTTGTCTATAGAAGAATATTCTAAAACGGTTTATATTTTATTTAAAATTCTAGATTATAAAATTAATAGAATTAAAATTAGTATCAATGAATTAAAGAAGTTAAATACTCATACCCATAAAATAAAAATATTTAACATTCTTTTTGATAACTTCGACACTCTCGAAAAATTTCAAAAAGGAGATAGTGAAAAAATTAGTCTTTTAAACAAAATGAAAAATTTAAGCATATACTGTGACTTTGATTATAAATCTGGAAATATAAGTACACCTAGTGAGATAATCGATCAAAAAAAATGTGAAGAAATAAGGAAACTGGCTAAGAAATTTAAAGATAAAGTAGACTTTTTGAAATTAAATAATGAGTTAGATTTTGAGAATTTGCTTCAAAGAGAAACCTTTGTCAAGACTATTAAAGGTTTAAATGGGCGAAGTGCGGAAGACTTGTTTTCGAACTTTATATTGGAAGGATTGTAGAAATGTGAAGAGGGAAAAAGTTTTTGGAAAAAAATAACGAGATAATACCTATAATAATATTTATTTTTTCGGGACTAATTGCATTTATGTTTTTCTATTTTTCCGAAGATAAAAGTGGTTTGTTGAAAGATTTTGCTATGTTCAATGCTACTTTTTCGGTTGGTATAGGAGCAATTCTTATTGCAGTACTCTCACAAGTTAAACAGGAAAAATTAAAGTCTTTAAAGAAAAAAGTAGTTAATTTTATATGTTTGGAGTTTCCTACATTTTTTTTATTTAATCTATTGATATTAATTCTTTCCTATACTAAAGTTGACGATAGTAGCTTCTTAAAGGGATATTT
>CAKQHO010000007.1 GCA_934234185.1 uncultured Psychrobacillus sp.
TTTGCAATCAACTGCCGAAGCAAGTTGATCGCTATATTTCTTGACGTTTTGCATGTTCAGTTTTCAATGTTCATGTTTCGTCTTGTTTCGACGACTTCTATATATTATCAAGGTTTTCAACATAAGTCAACACCTAAATGAAATAAAATATAAAACTCCTTTTATTTTTTGAAATTTAATAAAAGGAGTCTACTTTTAATCAAGGATACTCTCAATGTGGAATGATCTATTAGCTGCTAAATCTAAAATTGTACCTGAGTCCTTTAAGCGTATCATTGGTCTCATTGGAGAGTCTCGATGAGAGAATACAATTTCTCCTACTTCTCCAGTTGATAGTCTAACTCCAGTAGATATAGGTAAATCACATACTAAAGAGATTAAAGCATTTACTACTTCAAAATTATATTTGCCAAACTCTTCTTCTTTAATCATTTCTAATACTTTGAAAGAAGATGCTCTTGCTCGGTACACTCGTTCGGATGTCATAGCATGATATACATCTGCAACTGCGATAATTTGAGAGTATACGGATATATTATCTAGTCTTTCTCCTTTTGGATACCCACTCCCATCCAACCTTTCATGATGTTGAAAGATAGCTAACTTCATTTCTGGTTTTAAAAGAGGACTATCCTTTATAAGTTGGAAGCTAAAAATAGTATGTTTTTTAATCTCTGAGAATTCCTGCTCCAAAAGTGGTGTTTTCTTTTCACGAATTTTACTATCAACTTTAGACATACCTACATCCGCTAACAGGCCAGCTGTGGCCAGCTGATTAATCTGTCCCGGTGGGTAACCTAGTTTTTTTGCTATTGCTCCTGAAAGGATTCCTACCGCTATGGAATGATGGGCAATATATTTATCCATAGAAGAGTAATTATTAAGTAACGCGTATATTTGTTTTTCTTCTACTGCTTTTTCCACTAATGGCATCACAATTTGTCTTAGTTTAGCAACATCTACTTTTGCCCCAGATTCCCAACCTGTAAATTCTCTATAGTAACTAACCACTGCTTTTTCATATAGCTGTTGAAAGCTAATATGAGATTTTGTTTGCCTCTCATTAGGTGAATAGTTTTTTTCTTTATTTAACTCACTTAACTCTTCTTCTGTACGGTTAAAAATATTTTCTACGAGTATAGGCACCTTCAATACATTAAAAGCATTTAAAACTTCTATATGTTCTCTGCTAATTTTGGTGTTTTTCCGTAGGATGGGTGATTTAGTATTAACAAAGATATCCTCTGCCACAATGCTACCCAATCTAACTTCTTCGAGATTTTCTATTATATGCTCCATTTTTTCCCTGCTTTTTAAATATTTTTTCTTTCATTGTACTAAATATTCTGTAACTAGTATATGAAAAAACACCTTTAGACATTTATCTAAAGGTGTTTATGTTTATTCTTCACTAGAAGATTCAAATGATTCCTCTTCAGAACTTTCTTCTGTAGAATCTGATTCTAAATCATCTTCTTTTTCAACTTTTGCTACTGTAGCTATCAGCTCATCACCAGCTAATCTCATAAGTCGAACGCCTTGAGTACTTCTGCCAGTAATAGATATATCTTTCACATCCATACGGATAAGCATACCATTTATAGTGATTAGCATCAGATCCTCGTTTCCTGTTACCGCTTTTACCGCTGATAAAGGACCATTCTTTTCGGTAATCTGGCAAGTTTTCACTCCCATACCACCACGTGTCTGTATTCGATACTCAGATTCTGGAGTTCGTTTTCCATATCCATTTTCAGTAACTACGAGAATCTCTTGACCCGGCTCGATAATTTCCATTCCTACTACATAGTCATCATCTTTTAAGCGAATACCTCTTACGCCGCCCGCCGTACGTCCCATAGATCGAATGTCGGTTTCAATAAATCTTAATAACTTACCTTGACGCGTTCCAATAATAATCTCTTTTTCCCCATCCGTTAAACGAACAGCTATTAACTCGTCCTCTCCTCGTAAGGAAATAGCTATTAATCCATTTGCACGGATATGAGCAAAACTAGATACTGGTGTACGTTTGGTTACACCGTGCTTTGTAGTAAAAATAAAGTAATTATCCTCTTTAAATGCCGACATTGGAATCATAGCGGTTACTTGCTCGTCTTTTTCTACTCCAAGTAAGTTGATCAAAGGCAAGCCTTTCGCTGTGCGACCATATTCTGGCACTTCAAATCCTCTTGCACGGTAAACCTTACCTTTATTCGTAAAGAATAGAATCGTATCATGAGTCGATGTATACAATAGGTGCTCCACGAAATCATCTTCGTTTGTACCCATTCCTTGTACTCCACGGCCTCCACGTTTTTGACTCTTATACGTATTAGCAGGCAAACGTTTAATATACCCTTTATTCGTTAATGTAAGCACAGAGTTTTCCACTGGAATTAAATCCTCATCCTCTAGAATCTCGGCTCCGCCAGAAACAATTTCAGTTCTTCTTGGATCAGCATAGCGGTCTTTAATTTCTGTTATTTCATCGCGAATAATCTCTACAACTCGATACTCATTAGCTAAAATAAATTTAAGATCTTCAATTAACTTAACGAGAGAATTATATTCGTCTTCAATCTTATCTCGCTCTAATCCCGTTAAACGCTGTAAGCGCATATCTAAGATAGCTTGTGCTTGTCTTTCAGATAAGTTGAAGCGTTCCATTAAGCCATTTTTCGCTTCTTCCCCAGTTTGAGAACCGCGAATTAATGCAATAATCTCGTCAATATGATCTAAAGCGATGCGCAAGCCTTCCAAAATATGAGCACGATCTTGGGCTTTGTTTAATTCAAACTGTGTTCTACGACGAATAACCACTTTTTGATGCTCTAGATAGTGATATAACATTTCTTTAATGTTTAATACCTTTGGTTGATTGTCGACAAGTGCCAGCATATTAACACCAAAGCTAGATTGTAGAGCAGTTTGTTTATACAAGTTATTTAATAAGACATGAGAATTTGCATCCTTGCGAACTTCAATTACGATACGCATACCGTTACGATCTGATTCGTCGGCTAGATGTGTAATACCATCTATTTTTTTATCACGGACTAACTCTGCTATTTTTTCAATTAGACGCGCTTTATTAACTTGGTAAGGAAGTTCTTTTACAATAATTACTTCTTTGCCACTTGCCTTTTGCTCTATTTCAACTTTAGCACGAACTAATATAGATCCACGACCTGTTTCAAAAGCGCGACGGATACCACTACGTCCCATGATTATTCCACCTGTTGGAAAATCTGGACCCGGTATAATGTTCATTAGCTCTTCGATTGTAATAGCAGGATTCTCTGAAAGTGCAAGCACCCCATCGATAACCTCACCTAGATTATGTGAAGGTATATTTGTAGCCATCCCTACTGCAATACCAGAAGCGCCATTTACTAATAGATTTGGATATCTACTTGGTAAGACAACTGGCTCTTTCTCTTGACCATCGTAATTGTCTTTATAATCAATTGTATTTTTATTAATATCTCTTAACATTTCTAATGCAATTTTAGACATACGCGATTCGGTATATCGCATTGCAGCTGCTCCATCACCATCCACAGAACCGAAGTTTCCGTGGCCATCGACTAGCATGTAGCGATAACTAAAATCCTGTGCCATACGCACCATAGCCTCATAAATAGAGGAGTCACCATGCGGATGGTATTTCCCCATAACATCTCCTACTATACGAGCAGACTTTTTGTGCGGCTTATCTGGTGTATTTCCCAATTCTTGCATTCCATATAGGATTCGACGATGTACGGGCTTTAGCCCATCACGAACGTCTGGTAAGGCACGGGAAACAATAACGCTCATCGCATAATCAAGAAAGGAGGTTCTCATCTCTTGGCTAATATTTATTCCTCTAACGCCTTTACTCGGTATTTCTGACATCCTAAAGACCTCCAGTCACACACTTTCTTATATATCTAAATTTTTAACGTATACCGCATTTTCCTCGATAAATAGGCGTCTCGGTTCTACTTCTTCTCCCATTAGCTGCTCGAATACTTTGTCAGCTTCCATTGCATTATCTAAGTTAACCTGCAAAAGAGTTCGTACTTCTGGATCCATGGTTGTTTCCCATAGTTGATCTGCATCCATCTCTCCAAGTCCTTTATAGCGTTGGATGTTTGGTTTAGAAGTTTTTGGAAGACGATCAAGAATTTCTTTCAACTGTTCATCATTGTAGCAGTACTCTACGTGCTTTCCTTGCTTCACCTGATATAAAGGAGGCTGAGCTGCATACACATAGCCCGCTTCGATTAATGGTCTCATAAACCGGAAGAAAAAGGTAAGCAATAAGGTACGAATATGAGCACCGTCAACGTCCGCATCTGTCATAATGATGATTTTATGGTATCTTGCTTTCTCTAATGTGAACTCTTCACCTATCCCAGTGCCAAGTGCCGTTATCATTGCACGAATTTCTGCATTTCCAAGTATCCGATCTAAACGAGCTTTCTCCACATTTAGGATTTTTCCTCGGAGCGGTAAAATCGCTTGGAAGTGTCTATCACGTCCAGATTTAGCAGAGCCACCAGCAGAGTCACCCTCAACAATATATAGTTCACTCTCAGCAGGAATTCGTGAAGAACAATCAGCTAATTTACCAGGTAAGCTTGAAACCTCTAAAGCAGATTTTCTACGTGTAAATTCTCTTGCCTTTTTTGCTGCAAGTCTAGCTCTAGCAGCCATTAATCCCTTATCCACTACTTTTCTTGCTGTTTGTGGATTTTCTAATAAAAAGCGTTCGAATCCTTCAGAGAATAAGCTATTTGTAATAGTGCTTACCTCGGAGTTTCCTAGCTTAGTTTTCGTTTGTCCTTCAAATTGTGGGTCTGGGTGTTTAACTGAGACAATCGCTGTTAATCCTTCACGCACGTCATCACCCGAAAGGTTCGTTTCTGATTCTTTAATAAGACCATTCTTTCTAGCGTAATCGTTAATTACACGTGTAAGGGCCATTTTAAATCCAGATTCATGAGTTCCGCCTTCATAAGTATTAATATTATTTGCGAAAGATAGAATGTTAGAGGAATAACCAGCATTGTACTGCATAGCAATTTCGATAGAAATTCCATCTTTTTCACCTTCTACAAAAATTGCTTCCTCTGTAATTGGCTCTTTTGATTTGTTTAAATCCTCTACGTAGGACTTGATTCCTCCCTCGTAGAAATATTTTATAGATTGTTCTTGACCTTCTCGTTCATCAGCAATTGTGATGGATAGTCCACGATTTAAATAAGCTAGTTCTCGAACACGGTGTGCTAGAATATCAAATTCGTAAATAGTCGTTTCTGTAAAAATTTCAGCGTCTGCTTTGAACCTTGTAGTAGTACCAGTTTCTTGTGAATCTCCTATTACTTCTAAAGGAGAACTTACTGCACCACGCTCAAATTTAATTCTATGCATTTTTCCTTCTCGTTTTACATACACTTCAGTATATTCGGACAAGGCATTTACAACAGAGGCTCCTACTCCGTGGAGTCCACCTGAAACTTTGTAGCCTCCGCCACCAAACTTACCTCCTGCATGGAGCACTGTCATAATAACTTCTACTGCAGGCTTACCCATTTTTTCTTGAGTATTAACCGGAATTCCACGTCCATTGTCTTCTACACGTATCCAATTATCTTTTTCAATAGTTACGATAATATGATCACAGTATCCTGCAAGTGCTTCATCAATACTGTTATCTACGATTTCCCATACTAGATGGTGAAGACCTTTTGCGCTAGTTGTCCCAATATACATCCCTGGACGTTTTCGAACAGCTTCAAGCCCTTCTAAAACTTGTATCTGATCTGCATCATAAGATGGTTGTAACTCTTTTTCTTCTAAAGTCAACTTGCTCACCTACTCTTTCATCACTTCTATCTTGTGAATCTTTTACTTATCAATGCCACCCTGTTCCACATGAAACATTCTAGCTTGTTGAATTGTTTCATGTGCTATTCCATCTACACTTGTAGTAGTTACAAAAGTTTGGACATCTCCGTGAATTGTATTTAATAAATGAGATTGTCTATAATCATCCAACTCGGATAAAACATCATCCAGCAATAAAACAGGAGCTTCTCCTACCTCCTGTTTTATCAACTCGATCTCAGCCAGCTTCAAGGATAATGCTGTCGTTCGTTGCTGTCCCTGTGATCCATATACTTGAACATCATAGTTATTGACATTGAATTTTAAATCATCACGGTGAGGGCCATATAAAGTAACTCCCCGATCTAATTCTCTTTTTTGATTATCTTGTAACCTTTTTTCGATATGAGCTTTCATATCTTTCTCTGACCAATCTGCTTCAATTCCTATAGTAGAGTCATATGCAACTGTAAGTTTTTCTAACCCTCTTGAGATACCAAAGTGAATTGGTTCAGCCCACTTTTGTAAATACTCCATAAACTGAAACCTTTTTTGAACTACTTTTACAGCAGCTTCAATATACTGTTCTGTGTAGACATCAAACATCACATCTTTTAATGTTGATTTCCCTTGATTCTGCTTTAATATATGATTGCGCTGCTTTAAGACCTTCTGAAATTGTAATAAATCGTGGAGATATACTGGAGAAATTTGCCCTATTTCCATGTCTAGGAATCTCCTTCTGACTTGAGGACTTCCTTTAACCAGATTTAAATCCTCAGGAGCAAACATGACGACATTTAATTGACCAATATAATTGCTCAATCTAGTTTGTTCTATGTGATTTACTTTTGCCTTTTTACCTTTTTTTGAAAGTGTTAGCTCTAACGGTAAACGTCCATACTTTTTTTGAACATCACCTTTTATTTTACCATAGTCTGCTTCCCAACGTATCAATTCTTTATCATTGGAGGTTCTATGAGACTTTGCCATAGATAAAACATACAGTGATTCCATTAAATTTGTTTTGCCTTGAGCATTCTCACCAATCAATACATTGATTTTGGAGGAAAAGTCTAGCTCAATTGAATCATAATTACGGAAGTTTTTTAATTCTAAACGTTCAATGTGCATACTACTCTCCGTTCTCAGGTCCAACCATTAGAAATCTTCCTACTCCTGGAATATTCACCACATCTTTATTATAAAGCTTTCTACCTCTTCTTTGGTCTGCTTCTCCATTAATGTACACGATGTTTTCACTTAGAAACCATTTTGCCATTCCTCCAGAATCAATAGCATCTGTCATCTTTAACAATTGTCCGAGTGTGATATATGCTGAATCAAAACGAATTTCTTCCAATGATTATTCAACCTCTTCTCATTTTCTTTATCCCTTCATTTTACTCCAAATAAGCAAATAAGTAAAAAAGATAGCCACATATGTGACTATCTCAGGATTAAATTTTTAATTAATAAGTTCTTACTGGCAAGATAAGCTGAAGAATGGAATCATCGTGCACTGATTTTAAAACAAAGGGTCTCATCGCACCGGTGAATAAAATTTTTACATCCTGTCCATCAATTGCTTTTAATGCATCCATCATATATTTCGCACTAAATGAGATTTTAAGATCCTCACCATCAATCGTTTCTGCTTGGATTTGTTCTTCTACTTTTCCGATTTCAGGGGAGTTTGATGAAACTTCTACATACCCTTGATCAATTGTGGAAAAACGTACTACATTGTTTCTTTCCTCTCTAGCTAATAGAGAAGCGCGATCTATTGCTTGCAATAATGATTTTCCATTTACAATGATAGTTGTTTTGTATTCGTTAGGGATTAAACGAGAAGTATCCGGATAATTACCTTCTAACAAACGAGAATAAAATAATACATTCTCTGTTTTGAAAAGAATCTGTTGCTGTGTCATTACTATTGCAACTTCTGAAGATGTTTCTTCTAATATTTTGTAAAGCTCATTTAAGCTTTTCCCTGGAATAACCACGCTATAATCTTCTGCAGGTAAATCTTTTAAAGTAGTTTTTCTTTTAGCCAAGCGATGACTATCAGTTGCAACACAGTTTAACTCTCCATCCTTTACAACCCAATTTACTCCTGTTAAAACTGGTCGACTTTCAGAAGTCGAAACTGCAAAAACAGTTTCTTTAATAATGGATTTCAATAAATCCGATGGGATAAAAAACTGTCTGTCTTCTTCTAATTGAGGGAGCAATGGATACTCAGATGCATCAAGTCCAATAAGATTGAATTCTGTTTTTCCTGATCGAATATTTGTTTGGAAATGATTTGTTACTTCGATAACAACATCATTAGTTGGTAGTTTACGAACAATTTCATTAAACATTTTAGCCTGTAAAACAATTGTACCTGCTTCAACTACTCGTATTACTTGCTCGCCATTTTTCTCCATCGGAATAAACGTCTGAATAGTAATATCTGAATCACTACCAATGATAAATAATCCTTTGTCGGTTACTTCTAATTTAAGACCAGTCAAGATTGGAATAGTCGTTTTAGAACTAACGGCTTTCATTACATCATTTAAGCCTTCTAACAAACTATCTCTCATTATTTCAAATTTCATTTTAGTACCTCTCTTATATAATTATTTATTTAAAAGATTAATAGATATAGTAATAGGGCCTGTGGATATGTTGATAACCTCATTTTTCTCTTTTGAAAGCTAGCTATCCACATGTGTATAAAGTGTTCTTAAGTACAGCTCAAAAATGAAAAGTTATCCACATTATACTCATCTGCCGAGGATAGATTTTATTTGCTTTAAATCATTCTGTAGATTTAAGTCGTCTTTTAGCATTTTAGAGATTTTTTCATGTGCATGGATAACTGTAGTGTGATCGCGTCCTCCAAATTCTTCTCCTATTTTTGGTAAAGAAAAATCTGTCAGCTCTCGTGATAAATACATAGCAATCTGTCTTGGAAAAGCAATAGATTTCGTACGCTTTTTAGCTGTAAAGTCTTCTAATCTTATTTGAAATTGTTCTCCTACTACTTTCTTTATATCTAAAATAGTAATCATACGAGGTCTAGCGTTAGGGAGAATATCCTTTAATGCTTCTGCTGCCAAATCAATATTTATATCCTTATTTACTAGGGAAGAATAAGCTACAACTCTTATGAGGGCACCCTCTAGCTCACGTATATTTGAATCTATTTGGTTTGCAATATAGGCCATTACCTCATCAGAAATATCTAGTCCATCAGCACGCGCTTTTTTACGCAGAATGGCAATTCTTGTTTCTAAATCTGGTGGCGCAATATCGGTGATTAATCCCCATTCAAATCGAGATCTTAAGCGATCTTCCAAAGTTGGAATTTCCTTCGGCGGTCTGTCACTTGAGATGACGATTTGTTTAGATTCCTCATGTAGTGCGTTAAATGTATGGAAAAATTCTTCTTGAGTTGATTCTTTTCCGGCAAGAAATTGAATATCATCTATTAAAAGCACATCAACATTTCTGTATTTATTACGAAAATTGACAGCTTTGTTATCTCGAATGGAATTAATAAATTCATTCGTAAATTTTTCAGAAGATAAATAAACCACTTTTGCATTCGGATTGTGTTCTTGAACATAATGTCCAATCGCGTGCATTAAGTGGGTTTTTCCTAGTCCTACTCCTCCATAGATAAAGAGCGGATTATATGCTTTTGCAGGTGCTTCTGCTACTGCCAAAGAAGCAGCATGTGCAAACCGATTACCTGAACCAATAACAAAAGTATCAAATGTATTTTTAGAGTTAAGCATTCCTGGTGAAAATTCAGATTGATCGTTCTGAGAAACTGGAATTTTTGGTTTTGGAATATCAAAATCATCTAAGTCTAAGTTCTTTGGTACAACAAAGGAAATAAGAAGCTCATTACCAGTGATCTCTGTTAAGATACCCGCTATTAAGTGAACATAATGGTTTTCTAGCCAATCCCTAGCGAAGGAATTAGGTGCTGCTATTGTGACAGTTTCTCCTTGATAGGAAAGAAGTTTCGTTGATTTTAACCAAGTTTCAAAGCTTGGCTTAGAAGTTTTCTTTTCTACTTCAGAGAGAACCTTTGCCCAAAGTTCTTCTAAGTGTTCCAATTAGTCAATCTCCTTTTCATTAGATTTTGTAAAACTATCGGTCGTTTCTTTGTACTTCCCTTAATCTATATAGAAAAATTTTCTTTCTCGTTATATGTATAAAATTAGTTTATATACACAAATCCACGGACTGTGGATAATTATTATAAAGGGATGGGGAAAAACTTGTCCACAGATTACTAACAACTGTGGATAATGTTTTCTTGTATTTTGTTGGACGAAAAGTAAAACACAGATATCGTAACAAAAATACGTTGGGATTACAAGATATAT
Organism: uncultured Psychrobacillus sp.; assembly: GCA_934234185.1. Classification (GTDB taxonomy): domain Bacteria; phylum Bacillota; class Bacilli; order Bacillales_A; family Planococcaceae; genus Psychrobacillus. The sequence goes on from CAKQHO010000007.1 coordinate 10,272, forward strand.
TAAGGTTATCCACAATATTAAAATAATTAACAGTCTCACTTGTCCACAGTCTATGATTATGTGAAAAACATGTTCATAAGTCATGTGGATATTTTTTGTGTATAATTTTTTTATTCACAGGGCAAAAAAATAGAGAGATAAATTTGTGGATAAGTAAGAAGGCTTAAGTGATAGGGAAAGTAGTTGAATTTATCATTGACAATTAGAGCCTATTTTTTATATAATAGCCAAGACTGTCTAAGGAACATTTTATAGATAATCATTCAGGAGGTGTCATATAGATGAAACGTACATTCCAACCAAATAGCCGTAAGAGAAGTAAAAATCACGGTTTCCGCGCTCGTATGAGTACTAAAAACGGTCGTCGCGTATTAGCAGCACGTCGTGCAAAAGGAAGAAAAGTATTATCAGCATAAGTCCACTGACCATTTCAGTGGTCTTTTTTTCTTTTAAAACGATAGTTGAAGCAGGTGAATCGATCGATGAATAAAAAACAACGTATTAAAAAGAATATAGAATTTCAAAATACTTTTAAAAAAGGTAAGTCATTTGCCAATAGACAGTTTGTAATATATAGCTTAGATAATGATTCTGATTACTTTCGTATTGGAATATCTGTTAGTAAAAAGGTAGGGAATGCAGTAGTTAGAAATCGTATCAAGAGATATATTAGGCAAACTTTTTTAGAATTGAGCGACTCTGTATTACAAAATAAAGATTATATTATCATCGCCAGGAATCCGGCGGCCAGCCTCGACTTCCATGAAACTAAAAAAAGCATAGAGCACGTCTTAAAGATAGCGAAATTATTGAATAAGAAAAGCTAGTGAAGTCTCTTCTATGAAGTGGTAAGATAATGGGAGATATTATTAATAGGGGGAAAGAAGGTTGAAAAAGAGAATATCACTAGTAGTATTGCTTGTATTAATTACTACTTTTCTAGCAGGTTGTACAGAATTCAACGAACCGATCTATAATGATTCAGAGGGCTTCTGGAATGAATTCATTGTATGGCCATTAGTATCAGCAATAACCTATTTTAAAGATTTACTTGGCACATATGGTCTAGGGATTGTAACAGTAACAATTATCATACGACTCGTTATTTTGCCGTTAATGATTAAACAAACAAAAAACTCGAAAAAAATGCAGGAGATTCAACCTGAACTTCAAGCCTTAAAAGAGAAATATGCTTCTAAAGATGCTGTTACACAGCAAAAGTATCAGCAAGAAATGATGGGTTTATTTAAAGATAGAGGAGTAAACCCTGCAGCAGGATGTTTACCAATCTTTATTCAAATGCCGATTTTAATTGGTTTTTATCATGCCATTAGCCGCATGAATAATACTCCTGAGATTAATCTAGGAGATTTCTTAGGATTTGCTTTAGCAGAACCAAGTATTATTTTAGCAATTTTAGCTGGGGCAATGCAGCTAATTGTTTTACGCACTGGACCTGCAATGGACAATCCTCAGATGAAAATTATGATGTATATCATGCCGTTTATGATAATAGGATTTGGTGCAGTATTACCAGCAGCTTTAACGCTGTACTGGGTAATCGGTAATATCATTTCTATTATTCAAAACTTATTCATTTATAAACCTTGGAATAAACCAAAAACAATACCTGTTAAAGCGGGAGGGGCAAAAAAATGAAGCAGATTACACAGACTGCACCTACAAAAGAAGAAGCTATTCGTTTTGCACTTGAAAAACTTGGAGTATCGCAAGAAAATGTGTCAATAACCGTAGTGGAAGAAGGGAAAAAGGGCTTTCTCGGAATTGGAGCAAGGCCTGCAGTTGTGGAAGTAACTGTTTTAGAAGAAGAAATTGCACCCGAGCAAGAAGAGATATTGGAACAAGAAGAAGTAACAGTAGAAGAATTGCCATCTGTAACAGAAGAGGAGTCAGAGAGTACACCTCCGAACAATGATCAAGCGATTGCCGAAACGGTTGCTTACTTGCAACAAATAGCAAGTCAAATGGCTATTGAAGATTTAGAAATTAGTGAAAAAAGAGAAGGAAAGTTTATACACCTTCACTTAAATAGCGATAAAGCAGCCCTACTTATTGGTAAAAGAGGCCAAACCTTAAATGCTTTAGAAAATCTTTCACAGTTGGTGGCTAACAAGTTCTCGCAGTCTTTCATTATCATAAAGCTGGATGTCGGAAACTACCGAGAGCGCAGACAAGAATCACTTGAACAGCTAGCTGAAAGAATGGCAGACAAGGCAGTTCGTACTGGGAAAAAGGTAGAGTTTGAACCAATGAGTTCTTTTGAAAGAAAAGTTATTCATAATGCACTTTCTGTAAGAATAGATATTGAAACATATTCGGTAGGGAAAGATCCAAATAGATATTTGGTCATTGAACCAATAAAATAAAGAATAACGGGTTTTGGCTTAAAAGCTGAAATCCGTTTTTCTTCGCAAAAAAAGATATGACAAACAATCCTTGTCGTTTCCCGATGCACTTAATCTAGACTTGATAGCTACTTCTGCTTTTTTAATAAAAATGAATAATTGGTAGCAGTCTTTTTTTGTTCACATAAATAAAAGGTTCTAGGCTTCTGATTTAGGTCAATTTGTGATATTGTTATAAGTTAGATAGTCATGTTCTTTTCAGTTATCCACATGTGTATAACTGAAAAAGTTAGGAGGTGGACGTCAATGGAATTTGATACAATAGCTGCTATTTCAACTCCACTTGGAGAAGGAGCAATTGCGATTGTAAGATTAAGTGGTGAACAGGCAATTGAAATCGCTAATAAAGTATTTCGTTCACCAAGTGGAAAAAGTCTAGCTTCACAGCTATCTCATACTATTCATTATGGCCATTTAGTAGATCCTAAAAATGGGGAAGTAGTAGAGGAAGTAATGCTTTCCTTGATGAAGGGTCCAAAAACTTTCACAAGAGAAGACGTTATTGAAATAAATTGTCATGGAGGACTTGTTTCAGTCAATAGAGTTCTTCAATTAGTATTAATTAACGGAGCGCGCCTTGCTGAACCTGGTGAGTTTACGAAACGTGCTTTTTTAAATGGGCGTATAGATTTATCTCAAGCAGAAGCTGTCATGGATTTAATCCGTGCAAAGACAGACAAAGCGATGAATGTAGCACTTGGGCAAATGGAAGGGCGACTCTCAAAGCTTATTCAATCTTTGAGGCAGGCGTTGCTAGAAACGTTGGCTCAGGTAGAAGTAAACATAGATTATCCAGAGTATGATGACGTGGAAGAAATGACTATTCCATTGATGATAGATAAAGGTACATGGGTGAAAGAGGAAATAGATAAACTCTTAATCACCTCTTCACAAGGGAAAATTCTAAGAGAGGGTCTTTCTACAGCAATTATCGGTAGACCTAATGTTGGAAAGTCCTCCTTATTGAATAGCCTGATTCATGAAAATAAGGCTATTGTTACAGATATAGCAGGAACTACTCGTGATATTATAGAAGAATATGTAAATGTTCGAGGAGTACCTTTAAAGCTAGTTGATACGGCAGGGATACGAGAAACAGAGGATATTGTGGAACGTATAGGCGTAGAAAAATCAAGACAGGTATTAAAAGAAGCTGATTTGTTGTTATTCGTATTAAGTAATGCAGAACCACTTACAGAGGAAGATAAAAGACTGTTTGAAGCTGTAAAAGGAATGGATTACATTGTGATTATCAATAAAACCGATTTACCAACTAAATTAGATCATGAGGAAGTAAAGAAGCTAGCAGGAGCTAAACGCTTAGTTACCACTTCTTTATTGCAGGAGAAGGGGATTGATGAGCTAGAAGAAGCAATTGCTTCTCTATTCTTCGAAGGGTCAATTGAAATCTCCGACATAACATATGTATCAAATGCTCGTCACATTGCTCTTTTAAATCATGCAAAGGCGACCATAACAGATGCAATTGAAGCAGCTCAAAACAATGTCCCAGTGGACATGATTCAAATAGATGTAACAAGAACTTGGGAAATACTAGGTGAGATTATTGGCGATACAGTAGAGGAAAGCCTAATAGACCAGTTGTTTGCACAATTTTGCTTAGGAAAATAAAAAATGAGAGGAAGTTACGAACATGCCAAACTTTGAAGCAGGCAAGTTCGATGTGATTGTTGTTGGAGCAGGGCATGCAGGGGTAGAAGCAGCACTTGCTGCAGCGAAAATGGGTGCCAAAACGCTTGTTTTAACAATTAATCTAGATATGATTGCATTTATGCCTTGCAATCCATCCATCGGAGGACCTGCAAAGGGAATTGTTGTGCGAGAAATTGACGCACTCGGCGGAGCCATGGGAAAAGTAATTGATAAAACACATATACAAATGAGAATGCTGAATACAGGAAAAGGTCCTGCTGTTCGTGCATTAAGAGCTCAAGCGGATAAAGTGTTGTATCAACATGAAATGAAAAAATTATTAGAGGAACAGGAAAACCTTACAATCCACCAAGCAGTAGTAGAGGAGTTATTAGTAGAAAACGATACAATCGTTGGTCTCGTTACACAAGTAGGAGCAATTTATAGAGCCAAAACGGTAGTAATCACTACTGGGACCTTCTTACGTGGAGAAATTATTATTGGAGACTTGAAATATTCAAGCGGTCCAAATAACCAACAACCTTCTATTAAATTAGCTGACAGTATTCGTGGATTAGGTTTCGACCTTGTACGTTTTAAAACAGGAACGCCTCCTCGTGTAAACAGTAAAACAGTAGACTATAGTAAAACAGAGATTCAACCTGGAGACGATGTTCCTAGAGCATTTAGCTTTGAGACTACAGAATTTATTATGGATCAGCTACCATGCTGGTTAACATATACAAGTGGAAAAACACATCAGATTATTGAAGAAAATTTACATTTATCTCCAATGTATTCTGGTATGATAAAAGGAACTGGACCAAGATATTGTCCTTCTATTGAGGATAAGGTTGTACGCTTTAACGATAAGCCACGCCATCAAATTTTCTTAGAGCCAGAAGGTAGAAATACCAAAGAAGTATATGTACAAGGATTATCAACAAGTCTTCCAGAGCATGTTCAGCGTAAATTGCTAGCGTCTATTCCAGGATTAGAGAATGCGGAAATGATGAGAGCTGGCTACGCAATAGAATATGATGCGATGGTACCGACTCAGCTTTGGCCAAGCCTAGAAACTAAAAAAGTAAAAAATCTTTATACAGCAGGTCAAATTAATGGTACTTCAGGATATGAAGAAGCAGCAGGTCAAGGATTGATGGCAGGAATTAATGCTGCCCTTAGAGTATTTAATAAAGAGGAAAAAGTTTTAAGCAGATCTGATGCGTATATAGGTGTTTTAATTGATGATTTAGTTACCAAAGGTACAAATGAACCTTATCGTCTGTTAACCTCTCGTGCTGAATATCGTCTACTATTACGTCACGATAATGCAGATCTTCGATTAACGGAGATTGGTTATGAAATCGGTCTTATTCCGAAAGAAAGATACGAGAAGTTTTTAGCTAAGAAGGAACGAATTGAGCAAGAGCTTATTAGATTACGGACATTAATGATCAAACCTAATGAGACTACTCAGGAAGTTATCCGTAATGCAGGTGGAAGCGAATTAAAAGATGGTATACGTGCAGCTGATTTACTAAAACGTACAGAAATGACATACGATCTAGTTGCCCAACTTGCACCTTCAGAGATAGGGCTTACAGAGGAAGAGAAAGAACAAGTAGAAATCCAAGTAAAATATGAAGGATATATCGAAAAGTCTCTTCAACAAGTAGAAAAATTGAAAAAAATGGAAGATAAAAAAATTCCAGATTATATTGATTATAATGCTATTTCAGGGATTGCCACAGAAGCAAAACAAAAACTAATGCAAGTAAGACCATTATCCATCGCGCAGGCATCTCGTATATCTGGTGTAAATCCAGCGGATATTTCTATTTTACTGATTTATATAGAACAAGGGAAAATAGCAAAAATCACTGGTTAGTCTAACAGAAGAGGAGAACAACATGAACGAAGAACAATTTAAGCTAGCCCTCTTAGAAAAAGGTATTAAGCTAAACGAGTACCAAATGGGACAGTTTAAGAAATACTTTGAGTTATTAGTAGAGTGGAATGAAAAAATGAATTTAACAGCCATAACAGATGAGGAATCTGTTTATCTTAAACATTTCTTCGATTCTATAAGTGCTTCCTTTTATGAAGATTTTTCTGGTTCCTATTCTGTTTGTGATGTTGGGGCGGGAGCAGGGTTTCCAAGTATACCGCTAAAAATCTGTTTTCCAAATCTTAAAGTTACCATTGTTGATTCATTGAATAAACGAATTCAGTTTTTAACTAATTTAAGTAAAGAATTACAGTTAAACGATGTACATTTTGTTCATGCAAGAGCAGAGGAATTTGGACAAAATGCTATGTATAGAGAGCAATTTGATCTTGTTACTGCAAGAGCAGTAGCAAGACTCTCAGTACTCTCTGAGCTATGCATACCGCTAGCAAAAGTTGGCGGTAAATTTATAGCTATGAAAGCAGCAAACGCACCAGATGAACTAAAGGATGCACAAAAAGCGATAAATATTTTAGGCTCTGAAAAAAGTGCAGAATATACTTTTCTATTACCTATTGAAAATAGTGAGAGAACGTTATATGTCTTTTCTAAAATCAAAAGCACACCGAAAAGATATCCTCGAAAACCAGGTATTCCAAACAAGACACCTATTATTTAATGAGGAACGTTCCACGTGAAACATTATGATTTTTCTTCTTGGAGAATATAAAGTTTAAGAGTTACTAAAAGGTGGTGCTAGATGATGAAAAGTCCTTTCTCACGTTTTTTTGGAAATTCAGAAAAGCAAGGGCAAGAAGAAATAGTAGAAGAACTTAATACTAATGTAGAAGAAGTAGTTCAAATAGCAATTGATAAAATTGTTCCTAACCGCTATCAGCCTAGGACAGTTTTTGATGACTCCAAAATTGAGGAGCTAGCACGTACTATTCATACTCATGGAGTAATTCAACCAATTGTTATACGTAAAATGGAAGATGATAAATATGAAATCATAGCAGGTGAACGCCGTTTTCGAGCAATGTCTAAACTCGAATGGAAAGAAGTACCTGCAATAGTTCGTAATTTAAGTGATAAAGAAACTGCCTCGATCGCTTTAATAGAGAATCTTCAAAGGGAAGAGCTTACGGCAATAGAAGAGGCAGTTGCTTATCAAAAACTTTTAAAATTACATGAACTAACTCAAGAGGCGCTAGCTCAAAGGTTAGGAAAAGGTCAATCTACTGTAGCAAATAAGCTGCGTTTACTAAAGTTACCAGAAGTAGTTCAACAAGCTATAATGAATAAACAGTTGTCAGAAAGACATGCAAGAGCTTTAATGCAATTAAAAGAAGAAGAATTACAAATTGAATTAATGAACGAATCAATAGAGCAGCAATGGAATGTGAAACAACTAGAGGAAAAAGTAAATTTCATTACGAATCCTCCAGAAAAAGAAGAAAAAAAATCTCCTGTCAAACCAAAACGTAAAGCAGTTAGCAAAGATGTTCGAATTGCTTTAAATACAATTAAGCATTCGCTTTCAATGGTTACAAAGAGTGGTATTAATCTTAAAACAGAAGAAGAAGATACTGAAGATTTTTATCAAATTACCGTTCGAATTCCTAAAAAGAAATCATAAATTTTTTATATTTATTTATTCCACCTTTAATAGGTGGTTTTTTTTTGTCCTTGAAACGAATGCTCAGGTTACATATTTATTCCATGTTTTGCTCGGCTAGCTTGATTATTAATATCAAATCAAAATAAATTTCCCTCAGATTTTTTTTCAGTAGAGTTTATTTGTAACAATAATAACATTCATTTTTCTGTAAAATTTGATAGAATAGAAGAAGAGCCATATGAATAAAGAAGAAAGTAGGTGCAAGAGTGGGAAGAATTATTGCAATAGCAAACCAAAAAGGAGGTGTAGGTAAAACTACAACATCCGTTAACTTAAGTGCCTGCCTTGCATACTTAGGTAAAAAGGTTTTATTAATAGATATAGATCCGCAAGGTAATGCTTCAAGTGGGGTTGGCGTGAACAAAGGGGACGTTAACCAATGTATATATGACGTTTTAATAGATGATGTAAGTATAAAGGATACAATTTTAGAAACGAAAGTAGAAAATTTACATATCGTTCCGGCAACTATCTCTTTAGCGGGTGCCGAAATTGAATTAGTGTCGACTATTTCACGTGAAGTACGTTTAAAAAAAGCGATACAGGAAGTAGAAGACTTATACGATTACATTATTATTGATTGTCCTCCTTCCTTAGGATTACTAACTATCAACTCGTTAACAGCTTCTAATTTTATTATAATTCCTGTTCAGTGCGAGTTTTATGCTTTGGAAGGGTTGAGTCAACTATTGAGTACAATTCGATTAGTCCAAAAACATTTAAATAAAAACCTTCAAATAGATGGTGTTCTACTTACTATGTTTGATGCTAGAACAAACTTAGGTATACAAGTAATTGAAGAGGTAAAAAAATATTTTCAAGACAAGGTATATAAAACTATCATCCCTAGAAATGTTCGTTTAAGTGAAGCACCTAGCCATGGGGAACCTATTATCATTTATGATCCAAAGTCAAGAGGGGCAGAAGTGTACTTAGAACTTGCGAAGGAAGTGATCCGTAATGGCTAAAGGATTAGGGAAAGGAATTAATGCCCTTTTTCCAGGAGAGGATACTGTACTAGAAGAAAAAGTAGAGCAAATTAGCATAACTGATATTAGACCAAATCCATATCAACCTCGTAAAGTTTTTGAGGAAGACGCAATGAAAGAACTATCTGAATCTATTAAAGAGCATGGAGTACTTCAGCCCATCATACTTCGTAAAAGAGGCTCAAAGTATGAAATTGTTGTAGGAGAAAGAAGATTTAGAGCTTCCCAAATTGCTAATTTGGAAGAAATTCCAGCTGTAATTAGAGAATTAAATGATCAGCAAATGATGGAGTTAGCTATTTTAGAGAATCTTCAGCGTGAAGATTTATCACCTATCGAAGAAGCAGAAGCCTATCAAAATCTGATGGAAAATTTGAATCTCACTCAGGAGCAGCTTGCTTTTAGATTAGGGAAAAGTAGACCACATATAGCAAATCATGTTCGTTTATTGTCTTTACCTGATATAGTAAAAGAAGCAGTTTCCCAAGGCAGTCTTTCGATGGGCCATGCCAAAGCATTATTAGGTTTAAAGAAAAAAAAATCTATTCCTTTAATTATGCAAAAGACATTGAAAGAAAATTTAAATGTTCGACAATTAGAGGCGTTAGTACAACGATTAAATGAGAATGTTCCACGTGAAACAAAGAAGATAGAAAAGGATATCTTTACGTTAGAGAAAGAGTCAGAACTACGCGAACTGTTCGGTACTGCAGTTTTAATTACCAAAAACAAGGAAAAAGAAAAGGGCAAAATTGAAATAGAATTTTATTCAAAAGATGACTTAGAAAGAATTTTGAGTTTATTAGAGAACTAATACAACCTATCTCCCTTGAATACCAAGAGAGATAGGTTGTATTTTTGAAGTAAGGAAGAGTTTAAGTTGGTTTTACTAGGAACATTGATCAATGCATTATTAATAATCATGGGCTCTCTTTTAGGAAGATTGTTTAAAGGGATACCAGAAAATATGAAACAAACTGTCATGTACGCTATAGGAATCACAATCGTAGTAATGGGAATACAGATGGGATTTAAAAGTAATAACTTTGCGTTGGTAATTGCTTGTTTGGTTATAGGAGGAGTTATTGGCGAATGGATAAATCTTGATAAGTGGATTAATCATTTGGGGAAACAAATAGAAAATAAATTTGGTACTAACAAACAGGATGGGAGCATTGCACAGGGATTTGTAACGAGCACGCTTATTTTTGTGATAGGGGCTATGGGAGTTTTAGGGGCTTTGAATAGTGGATTACAAAATAATCATGATTTACTAATTAGTAAAGGTATTATAGATGGTTTTACAGCCATTATTTTATCTGCAACTTTAGGGATAGGGGTTATCCTATCCGCTGTTCCAGTATTTATCTACCAAGGGATAATTGCTTTACTAGCTACCCAAATTACAATCTTTGTACCCGATGCAGTTTTGGATTTATTTATTCAAGAAATGACTGCAGTTGGAGGAATAATGATTGTTGCAATAGGCTTAAATTTAATTGGACTAACTAAAATAAGAGTAGCCAACTTACTACCAAGCTTGTTGATTGTGGGATTGGCTGTTGCGCTTATGACTGTATTTTAAATAATAGCGATGGTACGCAAGAAGTAATGCTCTAGAAATCATTTTGCCCATCTCAAACGTTAGGTTTAATCGAGTACTTTGTAAAACGTTATATTCCATGAATCCCCCTATGTTAACTACAGCCTTTATGGATAATTCTCCAATAGGTGGGAGCTCTTTTTTTACTGCCTTTCCGGGGTATAGGGGACCAGGATGAACAATAATATTTCCGATACTATCAGCATTGCCTAAACAAGCATCGATGGCCACGATGAATGGTTTCTCTTCTGTCTGAAAGAGTTCTGTCGTGATTTTCTCTAAGTTTAAAGCGTGGAGAGGAGAATCTAATGTTCCGACTACTTCAAATGGAAAGGAAGAAAGCTGAGTTAAAAAAGATCCTGTCATAGGACCTAATGCATCCCCCGTAGAACGGTCGGTACCTATGCAACAGAAAACAAGATTAGGATGTTGAAATGGAATTTGTTCTAAAAACATATTGCTTAATCGCCAAACAGCCCCAGATTCTTTATAATAGATAGAAGAAGTAGAAGGAATAGAATTTGCTTGAGGGTTCATATACTGACTCGCTTTCTTTTTACTTCCAGTATATGCATCTATCAAGTTCTTTATTCAATTATCGGGAGGGATTGCATGGAGTTTGAGGTATTTAATAAGATAAAAGTTTACCTTCTTAACGAAGATACCTGGATAGGATTCGGAGTAATTACACTTAAGATTCTTTTTATTCTTCTTTTGTCGGTAGTGGTTATTAAGGTAGGCAGACGTTTAATCGAGAGAGTACTTACAGTGAAATATAAAAGTCCTATAAGGTATACTGAGAGAAGACAAAATACATTAATAAAATTACTACAAAATATACTCTCCTATACAGTATACTTTTCAGCAATACTAGCTATTTTAGCACTATTTGAGATAAATATTGCTGGTTTACTAGCGGGAGCAGGAATTGTAGGTTTAGCTATTGGTTTTGGAGCACAAAGCTTAGTAAAGGATATTATTACAGGATTCTTCATAGTATTTGAAGATCAATTTGCTGTTGGGGATGAAGTATTAATTGGTACGGCAAGAGGTAATGTGGAAGAAATTGGATTAAGGACTACAAAGGTCAAAAGTTATACAGGAGAGCTTTTTATCATACCAAACGGCTCCATTATGAACGTGGTCAATTATTCAGTCTTTAATTCAAGGATTTTAGTAGATATTAAGGTTGCTTATGGTTCGAACATTCAGGAAGCAGAAGAGGTAATAAAAGAATTCTTGAAAAATTTACCATTAAAACATTCAGTATTGGTAAAGGACCCTGAAATTTTAGGTGTAGAAGATTTAACTGCTACTGAAATGGTATTTAGAATAGTAGTAGAAACCTTACCAAATGAAGGACATGATATCGCAAGAAAGATCAGAAGAGATTTAAAGGAATATTTACAATTAAAGGGGAAGGATTCTACATACCCAATTGTAGTAAATGAAGCTAATAAAGATGAGTAGGTGTCTGGGTGGAGAGAAAAAAATTTCAATTAAATGATATTGTAGAAATGAAAAAACAACATCCTTGTGGTACAAATCGTTGGAAAATTATTCGAGTAGGTGCTGATATACGTATTAAATGTGAAGGATGTCAGCATAGTGTGATGATTCCGCGTGTGGAGTTTGAGAAAAAGATGAAAAAAGTCCTTGTTGCAGCAGAAGCTACTCCTGAGTGAGGATAGACTTTTATTTAGAAAATCAATATAATGAACAGGTTAACTGGAAATAGAACGTAATTAGGAAAGGATTGTGACTTATATGGCGTTAACAGCTGGAATCGTTGGATTGCCAAACGTAGGAAAGTCTACATTATTTAATGCAATTACAAAAGCAGGAGCTCTTGCAGCGAACTATCCGTTTGCTACAATCGATCCGAATGTAGGGATTGTAGAAGTGCCAGATGCTCGTTTAGATAAATTAACAGAACTAGTTGTCCCAAAGAAAACAGTGCCTACTGCATTTGAATTTACTGATATTGCTGGTATTGTAGCCGGTGCAAGTAAAGGAGAAGGATTAGGGAACAAGTTTCTAGCGCATATACGTGAAGTAGATGCAATCTGTCAGGTGGTACGCTGTTTTGAGGATGAGAATATTACACATGTTTCAGGTAAAGTAGATCCCATTTCCGATATAGAAGTCATTAATCTAGAGCTAATCTTGGCAGATTTAGAAAGTGTAGATAAACGTTTAGGTAAAGTTTCTAAAATGGCAAAGCAAAAAGATAAGGATGCCCTTGTAGAGGAACCTATTCTTATACGTTTAAAAGAAGCTTTTGAAGCTGGTAAGTCTGCTCGTTCCGTAGATTTCTCTGAAGATGAATTAAAGCTTGTAAAAGGAATGCATTTATTAACTATCAAACCAATGCTTTATGTTGCCAACGTTTCGGAAGATGACATCATGGAGACAGAAGATAATGAATACGTGAAGCTTGTAAAAGAGTTTGCTGCTGAAGAGGGAGCAGAGGTTATCGTAGTGTGTGCCAAAATTGAAGAAGAAATGGCTGCTCTAGAAGATGAAGAAAAGAATATGTTCCTAGAGGAACTTGGAATAGAGGAATCAGGCTTAGACCAGCTCATTAAAGCTTCCTATTCCTTACTTGGACTTGCTACTTACTTTACAGCTGGAGTTCAAGAGGTGAGAGCATGGACTTTCCGTAAGGGAATGAAAGCACCTCAATGTGCTGGAGTTATTCACTCTGACTTTGAAAAAGGATTTATCCGCGCAGAAACTGTTGCTTATGACGATTTAGTAGAAAATGGCTCTATGGCAGCTGCTAAAGAAGCAGGGAAAGTTCGTTTAGAAGGAAAAGAATACGTAGTGCAGGACGGAGATGTCATGCTATTCCGTTTCAATGTTTAAGGCAGCAACTATAGATAGCCAGTAGCTAGAAATCATCGTTAAATATTACTTATAGCTAACGAAAAGGTCAACTATTTTTTTAGTTGACCTTTTTTATTATATATAATTTCGGCTCAGTAGGGTGATCTTTAATTAGGATATCATTTGGAAATTTTTTAAGCTCCTTGTACATGGCAAAATCTCCAGCAGCTCCAGCTATTAACCATGCTCCTAGAATAACAAGGGTTAGAGAGTGATCGATATACCCCAGTAACATCGGAATAACGCCGGTTACCCAGAATGGAAGCAGTAAAGCTTTTTTCATCGCTTTATTTGGGATGGGAACAGTGGTAGTAGCGTAGGCTACTCCTAAAGAAAGATTCACTCCATAATCCATAGACTTCCAAGGAACTTTACCGTAAACCCAAAAGCCAAGTAAATGAAAAAATTCGTGTAAAATAATTAGGACGACATAAAATAAGAGAAAAAGAAAGAATCCAGATAGAGACAAAGAAATATGGAGCCCATTAAGTAAGAAATAAAGGATAACTCCAATTACTGAAAGAATAATAGTTTGCCAAAGACTAGCCATCGTAAGCTTTTTCATGTCTAGTTCAATTGTATGTAAAACTTCCAACTTGTTTTCCATTTAACCACCTCATATCATTACTATACTATATAGTGAAAATAATAGTTACCAATTATGTTGATTGAGAACATAACCTATGTTACAATAAATTGATGTGAGTAATAGTATTACTTGCTCCTTGTCGACTGTACGCAGTTGGCCAAAGACCATAGGGAGGTGTAAATAGATGAGAAAGTACGAATTAATGTACATTATCCAACCAGCGATTGAAGAGGATGCGAAGAAAGCTCTAGTTGAGCGTTTCAACGAAATCTTAACTTCTAACGGAGCTGAAATCATCGAAGCAAAAGAGTGGGGTAAACGCCGTTTAGCTTACGAGATTAACGACTTACGTGAAGGTTACTACCAAATCGTTAAAGTAAACGCTGATTCAAAAGCAATCGATGAGTACATTCGTCTAGCTAACATCAATGAAGACATTATCCGTCACATTGCTGTACGTATGGACGATAAATAAGAATCGACTATGAATGCTGAACGAGGGAGGTTGAAAACTGATGATTAACCGTGTCGTATTAGTTGGAAGACTAACAAAGGATCCGGAACTTCGATATACGCCGAGTGGTGTAGCAATGGCTAGATTTACACTTGCTGTAAATCGTACATTCTCTAACCAACAAGGCGAAAGAGAAGCTGATTTTATCAACTGCGTTGTTTGGAGAAAGCAAGCTGAAAATACAGCGAACTTCTTGAAAAAAGGAAGCTTAGCTGGTATTGAGGGGCGTATTCAAACTGGTAGTTATGAAGGACAAGATGGTAAGCGTGTTTATACAACTGATGTTGTCTGTGACAGCGTACAGTTCCTAGAACCACGTGGAAGTTCTGGTGGAGGTCAAGGCCAAGGTGGACAATCATTTGGCGGCGGACAACAGAATAATAATTCCTATCCAACATATCAGCAAAACCAACCAACGAATCAGCAAAACTATACACGTGTAGATGACGATCCATTTGGAAACAGTAGCGGTCCGATTGAAGTATCGGATGACGATCTGCCATTCTAAACTAATTCTACGGTATTATTACCTTAATCGAAAAGGAGGCAATCTATTATGGCACCACGTCGCGGAGGCAAAAGACGCCGTAAAGTTTGTTACTTCACTGCTAACAACATCACTCACATCGATTACAAAGATGTAGATTTGTTGAAAAAATTCGTGTCAGAGCGTGGGAAAATTCTTCCACGTCGTGTGACAGGAACTAGCGCGAAGTACCAACGTAAGCTAACAAGAGCTATCAAAGTAGCTCGTATCATGGCTTTACTTCCATTTACAGCTGAGGAAAGATAAGTTATATAACTGAAAGACCGGGAAACCGGTCTTTTTTTTAATGACTAAGAAAAAGTGCAACCGAAAATCTCTTGTTCTTGGTATATAAAGTAATTTTTTACTGCACATTCTATCTAGGACACAAATGGAATTTTAGTTGTAGTAGGAAATCTGATACAATGGATAGATGACTACACAAAAGGAAGGTTTACTATGCAGAAAAATAATTCTAGCTATTTAACATATGGAGCTATGATGATAGCCTTGTTTGCCATTCTTTTAGCCATAGCTGTATATATTCCTGTATTAGGTGCTATTATCTCAGTTATTGTTCCTGTACCTATTGCTTGGTACAGTGCCATGTTTGAGAGAAAGCAAGGAATTATGGTCACCATTGTAGCGCTAGTTATTTCTTTTATAATTGGGGGAGGAATATTTGGTCTTCTTTTTGGCTTATTAGTAGCTCCATTAGGTTTTATAATAGGGGATTGCTTACGTACTAGAAAGACAAAGCTTTTTATGCTTATGGGTACGGGTATTTACCTTATGTTTATCTCACTAGTTCAATATATGATCTCCATTGTCCTCTTAAACATCAACGTGGTAGAGGAATTTTTTGAGGGACTTGAAATATACTACGAGCAGGTAGGTAATTTAATGGAGAAACTTGGTCAAAAGCCAGATTCTTATGACCAAATGGTTGTTGATAGCTTAACCTTTATTAAAAACATTATGCCAACCTATTTTATTGCAGGTGTTTTTGTTACTGCTTTGATCTATCTGTCGATCAACTTACCTCTATTAAAAAAACTAAAAATTCAAGTGCCGAGGTTTCCGAAATTTAGAGAATTTCGATTGCCTAGAGCGGTGTTATGGTATTATCTAATTGTATCTATTATCTCCCTGTTCGTATCATACGAAATTGGGACATTTGGCTACATGGTTTTAGTCAATGCTTCCTTAATATTAAGAGGGCTCTTATTTTTACAAGGGGTGTCTCTTATTCATTATTATTTTCACGTTCAGGGCTGGCCGAAGTGGGGAGCTATTTTGGTAACCTTCCTTTCTGTGCCCCTTTATACATTCACCGTCATACTCGGTGTGTTAGACTTAGGATTTAACTTAAGAGGGTATTTACAGGACAGAAACAAAAAATAAGGAGCTGATTAAGTGGTGTCTTTTTTTAGAAAACGACCAATACGATATCCACTAATATTATTTATGTTCCTCGGTGGAGTTGCATCTTATTTAATTCTGTCTAACAGTTTGTTAGTTGGATTGTTATTTGCTCTTTTGGTGATTGGTGTTTTCCTCTACGCTTGGATTATTGAACAGCGTGTATATGATGAAACGGAAAGACATATAGAAACGCTTTCCTACCGTATGAAAAAGGTTGGGGAAGAAGCTTTATTAGAGATGCCAATCGGAATTATATTGATAAATGATCAATATATCATAGAGTGGGCTAATCCATACATGACCCAAAGATTGCAATTTGATACGATAATTGGGGAGGATTTGCTTTCCATCTCAAAGGATTTTCAACAGTTATTGAAGCAGGAAGATTCAAGAGAAATGGTTATCTCATTGGATGATTCCAATTATAAGGTGTTTTATAAGGCAGAAGAAAAACTCTTATATTTTTTCGATATAACTGAACAAGTAGAAATAGAGTCTCTGTATTATGGCGATCGTACGGTTATAGGTGTACTTTTTATCGATAACTATGATGAAATTTCACAAGGTATGGATGATCAGACTAAAGGACAGTTAAATAGCCTTGTAACCTCATGTGTAAATGATTGGGCAGCCAAATATGGAATTTATGTAAAGCGAATTAACTCCGATCGCTTTCTCGCAGTTTTTAATGAATCCATTTTGCTGGAGCTTGAGAAAAGTAAATTCTCCATACTGGATGACATTCGCGAAACGACTAACAAGCTTGGTTTCTTATTGACTCTAAGTATAGGAGTCGGAGCTGGATCTACTTCCTTAGTAGAATTAGGACAGCTTGCACAGTCCAGCTTAGACTTAGTATTGGGTCGAGGTGGTGACCAGGTAGCAATTAAGCATCCAAGTGGAAAAGTGAAGTTTTATGGTGGTAAAACAAATCCAGTAGAGAAAAGAACTCGTGTAAGAGCCAGAGTTATCTCTCATGCGCTTAGAGATTTAATACAGGATAGCGACCAAGTATTTATAATGGGGCACAAGCTTCCAGATATGGATGCGATAGGTGCATCTGTTG
Organism: uncultured Psychrobacillus sp.; assembly: GCA_934234185.1. GTDB lineage: Bacteria > Bacillota > Bacilli > Bacillales_A > Planococcaceae > Psychrobacillus. Next base: position 27,584 of record CAKQHO010000007.1, read on the forward strand.
GTGTAAGAAAGATGGCCGAGATGAATAAAGTAAAGGGTTATGTAGTACTGGACTTTAATGAGCTGGACAACAGCGTTCTTCGATTAATGGAGGAGATTAAAGAAAAACCAGAGCTATATGAACGATTTATCAGTCCGGAAGAAGCAATAACTAGAATGACTGAAAAAACCTTATTAGTAGTTGTAGATACACATAAACCAAGCCTAGTAATAGATGAAAAGCTACTTCAACGAGCAGAGAAAATTGTGGTAATCGACCATCATCGACGCGGTGAAGAATTTATCCCCAATACATTACTCGTATATATGGAGCCATATGCATCCTCTACTTCCGAGCTTGTAACAGAGCTTATTGAATATCAGCCGAAAAGTGTGAAGCTCTCTATGTTAGAGGCAACAGCTATGCTTGCAGGTATAATAGTAGATACAAAAAGCTTTACACTTCGGACGGGGGCAAGAACATTCGAAGCAGCATCATACTTAAGAACTCACGGTGCTGATACAATTCTCGTTCAGCGATTGTTGAAGGAGGATTTGGATATCTATATTGAACGGTCCAAAATCGTTCAAAATGTAGAGTTTTTCCAAGAAGGTATTGCTATAGCACATGGAGAAGAAAATGCAACTTATAGTCAGGTCTTATTGGCACAAACAGCGGATATCTTATTAACAATGAATAATGTATCAGCTTCATTTGTAATAGGGCGTCGAGGGGAAAATATGCTCGGTATTAGTGCTAGATCCTTAGGCGAAGTAAATGTCCAATTAATCATGGAAAAATTAAACGGTGGAGGGCATTTAACCAATGCAGCATGCCAATTAGAAGATACAACGATAGATGAAGCGATTTCACTTTTAAAAAATGCAATTACCGAAACAATTGAAGGAGGAAAAGCAGAATGAAAGTAGTATTCTTACAAGATGTTAAAGGAAAAGGTAAAAAGGGTGAAATTAAGAACGTAGCAGATGGCTATGCTCATAATTTCTTACTAAAAAATAAACTTGCCGTAGAGGCTTCTGCTTCTGCGCTTAGTGCATTAGAAGGACAAAAGAAAAAAACAGAAAAAGAGGCAGCGGAAGAGCTAGCTGCTGCGCAGAAACTAAAAGAAACTTTAGAAAAACTTACGGTAGAATTAAAAGCAAAATCTGGTAATGATGGTCGTTTGTTTGGTTCGGTTACTACTAAACAAATTGCAGCACAGCTAGAAAAATCTCATGGTATTAAGCTTGATAAACGTAAGATGGAATTGGATGATGCAATCCGTACTTTAGGTTTTACAAATGTTCCAGTTAAGCTTCATCAAGAAGTAGTGGCAACATTAAAAGTACATGTGTCTGAAGAGGCGTAAGGGGAGATTCCTATGAGCGATCCATTGTTGGACCGTATCCCGCCACATAACCAGGAAGCCGAGCAATCAGTCCTTGGAGCAATCTTCCTAGAGCCACAGGCTTTGATTACTGCAGCAGAGATTGTCATGCCTGAGGATTTTTACCGCGTAGCTCATCAAAAAATTTTTCAGACGATGATTCGCCTAAGTGATCAAGGAAAAGCAATAGATGTAGTAACCGTTACTGAAGAGCTTTCTGCTAAAAAGGAGTTAGAAGATGTAGGGGGAATCACCTATATCAGTGAAATTGCAAACTCTGTACCGACAGCTGCCAACATCGGACACTACGCTAAAATAGTAGAAGAAAAATCTATTCTTCGTCGTCTAATTCGAGTAGCTACCACTATTGTAGAGGATGGCTTTACAAGAGAGGACGAGGTAGAGGCTTTACTATCTGAAGCAGAACGAAAGATGATGGAGGTTGCCAATCGCAAGAATGCTGGTGACTTTAAGCACATAAAGGACGTATTAGTAGAAACCTACGATAATATTGAAAAGCTTCATACAAGAAAAGGCGATGTAACTGGGATCCCAACAGGATTTAGAGACTTAGATAAAGTGACTGCAGGATTCCAACGTAATGATCTCATTATTGTAGCAGCTCGACCTTCTGTAGGGAAAACAGCCTTTTCCTTAAATGTAGCTCAAAATGTAGCAACTAAGACAAATGAGAACGTAGCTATCTTTAGTCTCGAGATGGGTGCGGAACAGTTAGTAATGCGGATGCTTTGTGCGGAGGGTAATATTGATGCACAGGTTCTTCGAACAGGTTCTCTTACAACAGAGGATTGGAGAAAACTAACAATGGCAATGGGTAGCCTCTCGAATGCAGGAATATTTATCGATGATACACCTGGTATACGAGTAAATGAAATTCGCGCTAAGTGTAGACGTTTAAAGCAGGAGTATGGATTAGGGATGATTCTGATCGATTACTTGCAGCTTATTCAAGGTAGCGGTGGTAGCCAAGCAAACCGTCAACAAGAGGTTTCTGAAATTTCCCGTTCCTTAAAGGGTCTGGCACGTGAGCTTCAAGTTCCTGTTATTGCCTTATCACAGCTTTCTCGTGGAGTAGAGCAACGACAAGACAAGCGACCGATGATGTCTGATCTAAGGGAATCAGGGTCTATCGAGCAGGATGCTGATATTGTTGCTTTCTTATATCGTGAAGATTACTACGATAAAGAAACAGAGAATCAGAATATGATAGAAATTATCATAGCAAAACAACGTAATGGTCCAACTGGTACTGTAACTCTAGCATTTGTGAAGGAATATAATAAATTCGTTAACATTGACTGGAGTCAGCACCAAGCACCATCTGCATAACCTTATTAACACGAACATACTAACAAGTTACTTTGTTAAATGTTCGTGTTTTTTTGTGTAAATAGTTGACTCTCTATTAGAGGATTGGTACAATTACACTGTTTGAATCAGGACATTATAATGTCTGACGGAGGTGCTGGCAATGCCATCAGTAGTAGTAGTGGGAACACAGTGGGGAGACGAAGGTAAAGGAAAGATAACAGACTTTCTCTCTGAAAATTCAGAAGTAATTTCACGTTACCAAGGAGGTAATAATGCAGGGCATACCATTATTTTTGGTGGTGAAACTTACAAGCTTCACTTAATTCCTTCAGGTATTTTTTATAAAGATAAAATTTCTGTTATCGGTAATGGAATGGTAGTAGATCCAAGAGCCCTTGTAAAAGAGCTAAAAGGATTACACGATCGTGGAATTACTACGGAAAATCTTCGTATCTCCAACCGGGCTCACGTCATTCTTCCCTATCATCTTAAACAGGATGAAGTAGAGGAAGCACGTCGTGGAGCAAACAAAATTGGTACCACAGGTAAAGGAATAGGGCCTGCTTACATGGATAAAGCAGCACGTGTAGGGATTCGTATGGCAGATTTACTAGATTATGAAGTATTCAAGGAAAAGCTTGAGCGTAATTTGGAAGAGAAAAATCGTTTATTTGAAAAATTTTATGAAACAAAAGGGTTTACAGTAGAAGAAATCTTAGAAGAATTTTATGGATATGGTCAAGAGATAGAGAAATATGTTACGGATACATCTAAGGTGTTAAACGATGCATTAGACGAAGGACGTCGAGTGTTATTTGAAGGTGCTCAAGGAGTTATGCTAGATATAGACCAAGGCACTTATCCATTTGTAACCTCTTCAAACCCAGTAGCTGGAGGAGTAACTATTGGAGCTGGAGTAGGGCCCACTAAAATATCTCACGTAGTGGGAGTTTGTAAGGCATATACATCTCGAGTAGGAGACGGTCCTTTCCCAACAGAATTATTTGACGAAGTAGGAAATCAAATAAGAGAAGTTGGAAAAGAATATGGTACAACAACTGGTCGACCAAGACGAATTGGTTGGTTCGACACAGTAGTAGTAAGACATGCTGCTCGCGTAAGTGGTTTAACAGATCTTACCGTAAACTCTATTGATGTGTTGACAGGTCTGGAAAAGGTAAAAATATGTACTGCTTATAAATATAAAGGAGAACTTATTACTGAGTACCCTGCAAACTTACGTATTCTTTCAGAATGTGAGCCAGTATATGAGGAGCTTCCAGGTTGGAGTGAGGATATTACAAAATGTAAGTCCTTAGACGAGCTTCCTGCAACGGCAAGACATTACCTAGAGCGTATTGCTCAGCTAACGGGAGTACAAATTTCGATTTTCTCCGTTGGACCAGATCGTACCCAAACAAATATTGTATCTAGCGTCTGGAGATAAAAAGTTACACCCCAAGTATCTTAGGACGTACAAACTATATAGTGTTCAATACCATGAGCCTCCGTGTTCATGGTATTTTTTATTGTCTATTACTGACACTTAACACTTAGCCAAAATGGGAGGAGGCTGTTCTGACGGAGGAACTGCCTCCCTAAACTATCTTCTGATACATGAATAATGTCATTTTATGTTTTTTTTAGTAAACGATTATGACAAATATAACAGAGTAAAAAGTAAAATTAATGGAGAAATAAGAAAATAAAGAAGAAATTTTAAAAAATAGTAGTAATATTATCTAAATAAAATCTTTTATTTTCCAATTTATTTAACATTATAGGAAATAATGGAACTAAAAATACAATTTCTTTACAAGTAACATTATCGTAACACAGACCTATTTAAAATATGATAAATTAGAGGAGTGTGAAATTTAGTAGTGTGGAAGGGGCTTTATCATGTTTTGGAAGATTAGGAAAGAAGGATTGGAAACAAATTCTTCTGACAGAAAAACTAATATAGTGAAAAAAGCAACTATAGCTGTATTACTACTATCATGTCTTTCCTTTAACATGGCCTTTGCCAAGGAAGACAAGGACCATGATCTCAAAGAGATATATCATATATACGTAGAAAAGCAATACTTAGGTGCAGTTTCAGATAAGGAAGAAATGCAAAAAGTATTAGACCAAAAAATAAAAGAGTCTAGCTCCAAGTACGAGTCTCTTCATTTGAATATAGGTTCAGACCTATCCATTGTGTCAGAACAAGTATTTACTCCCTCTACAAATGATGAAGCAACTCTTCAAAGGTTAAATGAAACACTTGAAGTGAAAGCCAAAGCATTTGCACTTCTAGTCGATGACGAGATGGCGGTCTACGTTAAAGATATAGAAGAATATCAGGAAGTCATACGTAAGGTTAAGATGAACTATATTACAGAAGAAGAATTTGCTGTATTAGAAGCTAGAAAAAATCCTACTGAAGCTTTACCCGAATTAAAAGAGGGTGAAACCAGAATTGCAGATTTAATTCTAAAGCAAAAGGTTTCAGGTGTTACTGTTGAGGTAGATCCAAGTAAAGTTATTGCGGTTGATGAAGCTGTGCAGCTATTACTTGATGGAACTCTTGAGCAAGAAACCTATCAAGTTCAAGAGGGAGATGTTTTAGGAAAGATTGCAACTAAGTTTAACTTATCACCTTCCGAACTGTTAACTATAAATCCAGATTTAACTGAATCTAGTTTATTGAAAATAGGACAAGAGATAAACGTTACTGTTCTTAAGCCTCTTGTGAATGTAGAAGTACATTACGAGAAAAAAGCGTTAGAGGTAATCCCTCATGCCAAACAAGTAATTGAAACGGCGGAAATGTATAAAGGGGATAAAAAGGTAAAACAAGAAGGCTCTGATGGTAAGAGACTTGCTACATATTTAGTGAGAAAAGAAAATGGGGTCCAAGTGGGATCTTCGATGTTAGAAGAAAATATATTGGTAAACCCTCAGGATCGAATAGTATTAAAAGGAACAAAAGTCATTCCTTCACGTGGGTCAGGCTCCTTTGTATGGCCAGCAGAGGGTGGTTATATCTCAAGTAAAATGGGTTACCGCTGGGGACGTAAGCATGAAGGAATAGATATTGCCCGTCCAAGTGGATTTAATATTAAGGCAGCGGATAATGGTATCGTAGTAGCAGCTGGTAGAGATGGTACTTATGGAAACCGTGTTATCATAAATCACCAAAATGGATATAAAACTACCTATGCACACTTATCTTCTATTAGTGTCCGAGTAGGAGATGTGGTACCACAGGGTTCAAAAATAGGCGTTATGGGTAGCACAGGAAGATCGACAGGAACACATTTGCATTTTGAAGTAGAAAAGAATGGAGTAACTATCAATCCTCTATCTGTGTTAAGATAATAGTAGATAAAAAAGGGACAGTCACTAGCTTGGCTGTCTTTTTTTATAATGAAAAGCTGATTATCTTTAATTTCCTGGGAAATATTCCGACACTACTCGACAAAGCACTTCCCTCTATGTTCAAGGATGCACATAGATTAAAAGCATGATAGAGTAAGGATATATTAATTGATTACAATAATTTTTTGAGATAAAAATTTACTTTCCTAAGAGAGAAAGGGGTCTATTTAGATGAGTAAGAAAATATTAGTTGTAGATGATGAAAAGCCAATTGCAGATATTCTTCAATTTAACTTAAAGAAAGAGGGGTATCAGGTATACTGTGCTTATGATGGAGACGAGGCTTTAAAAAAGGTAGATGAGATTCAGCCAGACTTAATGTTATTGGATATTATGCTGCCAAACAGAGATGGTATGGAAGTTTGTCGAGAAATTCGTAAACGCTTTAACTTTCCTATCATAATGCTGACTGCGAAAGATTCAGAAATAGATAAAGTTTTGGGTCTCGAGCTTGGAGCTGATGACTATGTAACAAAACCATTTAGCACAAGAGAGCTAATTGCTAGGGTTAAGGCTAATATGAGAAGACATCAAACGATTCAAGAGGACAATGAAGTTACAACGAATGATATAGTAATAGGTCCATTAACCATACAGCCAGACGCTTATTTAGTGTTAAAAAGAGATGAAACAATAGAACTAACTCACCGTGAATTTGAGCTATTGCATTACTTAGCAAAGCATATTGGACAGGTTATGACACGTGAGCATTTATTACAAACGGTATGGGGTTATGATTATTTTGGAGATGTACGAACAGTAGATGTAACAATACGGAGACTAAGAGAAAAAATAGAGGATAACCCAAGTCATCCAAACTGGATTGTGACTAGACGAGGTGTTGGCTACTATTTACGTAATCCTGAACAGGAGTAGTTGGAATGCAAAAGGTAGGTTATTTTAAATCGATCCATACTAAGATCGTGTTTATCTATATTTTACTGATTATTATTGCCATGCAGATAATTGGACTCTACTTTGTGAAGGAGCTAGAGCAACGACTAACTGATAACTTTCAGGACTCCATTAGAGACAGAGCTGGACTAATAGAGTTTAGTGCAAGAGAAGAAATTTTAAAGGTACGGAATGAAGGAGACGCAACTTTGGAACAAAGCTTGCGTTCTATTTTGTCTAATTTAAATTCGCAAGATATAAAAGAAGTTCGCGTTATTGATGCCAACTATCAATTTCTTGCGACCTCTGAAATTAACAATCAAGATATCGTGGGACAAAAATCGATGGACGAGCTTGTGCGCTTGTCTATCAGTCTTCCAGATGAATTCGAAGGTATAGCGCTTGATGAAGCTGCTGGAAAAAGAATATGGAAACTAGCAACTCCAATTGTGTCACAAAATGAGGCTATTGGAACCTTATATATAGAAGCGAATATTGAAAATGTTTTTACTCAAATGAATGAAATTAATATGATCCTTGCTGTTGGAACAGCTATTGCCTTAGTCATTACGGTAATTTTAGGGATTCTCATTGCACAAACCATTACTCGACCTATTTCAGATATGAGAAAACAGGCACAAGCAATGGCCAAGGGTAATTTCTCTAGGAAAGTCCGAGTTTATGGGAATGATGAGATTGGTCATCTTGCCATTGCATTTAACCATTTGACTAATCGATTACAGGAAGCAACTTCCACAACAGAAGCAGAACGAAGAAAGCTATCATCGGTTCTTACAAATATGACAGATGGGGTAATTGCAACAGATAGGAAAGGCCGTATCATTCTTATAAATGACCCAGCTTTACGTTTGCTTAGAATTCCGAGAGAAATGGTATTGAACAGGCCTATTCACTCGGTACTTAGATTAGATTCACAGTATTCCTTTGAGGATCTTATTCATTTAAAGGATTCCTTAAATTTAGATTTTAGTACGCAGGAGCAGCCATTTATCCTTCGTGCCAATTTTTCGGTTATACAAAAAGAAACAGGCTTTGTGAATGGGTTAATTGCAGTATTACATGATAATACGGAGCAAGAGAAAATTGATATGGAACGACGGGAATTTGTCGCAAACGTTTCACATGAGCTACGTACTCCACTTACTACGATGAGTAGCTATCTAGAAGCACTTGCGGAGGGTGCTTGGAAGGACGAGGAGATTGCTCCGTCATTCTTACAGGTAACACAGACCGAAACGCAACGTATGATTCGACTTGTAAATGATTTACTTCAACTCTCTAAAATGGATAGTCGTGAGTATGATTTAAACCGAGAAATAGTGAACTTTAATAAGTTCTTTGATCGTATTATAGATCGGTTTGAAATGGGGAAATCACAAAACGTTACTTTCCAACGAATGTTTCCAGAAATACCTTACTATGTAGATATTGATACGGATAAGCTAACACAGGTTATTGATAATATCATTTCAAACGCTATTAAGTACTCTCCAGATGGTGGAAATATTCGTTTTGGATTTGTCGTGAAGGATAGTGTGCTCCAGGTAATGGTGTCGGATGATGGGATGGGAATTCCATCTGAAAATGTAAACAGAATTTTTGACCGTTTTTATCGCGTAGACCGTGCACGAGCAAGATCTATGGGTGGAACTGGTCTTGGCTTAGCAATTGCCCGGGAAATGATAGAAGCTCATGGCGGAAAGATATGGGCTGAAAGTGAAGAAGGTAATGGGACAACAATTTTCTTTACCTTAGAAATTGTGATGGATGAGGAAGGTGAGTGGGATTGAAATATCTAGAGCAAGTAAAATCTGCTATTTTACTGTTGCTGATAGTAATGAGCCTAACTCTAACCTTTTCTATTTGGACCTATTCCCCATCTTATGAAACAATTGATGCCCCAATTGTTAACATTGCTATTGCGGAGAAAAGAAAAATGGAGGATGTTGTAAAGCCTTATAGAGTTATTATTAGCCAAGGAGATAACTTGCGAGGTTCCAATTCTTCTTCCATTATTGATCGAGAAATGAATTCCATGAAATCTTGGGAAGTCCAAACGGTGGAACTGCTGAATAATCAGGCAACTGCTAGTCAAATAAACGAATACATTAATGGATCAAACAAAATGACCTTCTTTTACCAAGCAGAAGTACCTATCAGAACGTTTGCAAGTATTTTAATGTTTGGAGATACTATCTATCCGGATACCTCTTTTAATAGATTAGTAGTAGATTGGTCGAAGGAAGCAAGAGAAGGAATTAGCCTATTTTTTATTAACACTAACACTCAAAAGGTTTATCGAGCGGGAGTTGAAAAGGAAGACCGCAACGCCTTTGTTGAGCGTATTAATAGCCAAGTACGAACGCTTCCAATATATAATGAGGTAGAGAATAAAGGGAAACTTTCTCTGTATGTTTCTGCTTCTCCGGAAAAACTGACGAGATCAACTTATTATATGGAGGATATAGCTACAGAACGCTTTAAAAATGCACTATTTAGTAATCCAAGCTTAGTACGTACGAATCCTCTTGGGACAAGTGGCCTGGAGTATACTGATGATAGTGCCTTGATGAAGGTAGATTTTCAAAATAGAAATCTAAGTTACTTCCATCCAGCCTCGGAGAGTAGTTACTCTATCAGTCCGGCAGAGTTAATACAAAATAGTCTAGGGTTTGTAAATGAACATGATGGGTGGACAAATGATTATCGCTATACAAGGATGAATCCAACTAACCAGCAAGTAATCTATCAGCTTCATTATGCTGGTCTTCCTGTATTTAGCTACGATACTGCTACAGAAATCGTTCAATACTGGGGAGCCAACAGAGTTTATCGATATAATCGTCCATACTATACGTTAAATTCTCTTCCCATTAATAAAGAAGTTGTGCTTCCTTCGGGACAAGAAATTTACAATCTTCTTTCCGTACTCCCAGATGTACGTATTTCTTCGATCAATGATATTATGCCTGGCTATCAGCTATCGAGAAATACTAACCAACCATTAGTAACTCTGGAGCCGACTTGGTACTATTCCTTAAATGGTACCTGGATTCGTATATCTGATGAGATATTGGGAGGTGGCAAATCTGGACTGGAATAAGACTAAAACTATTTTTATCATCGTATTTTCTATATTAAATGTATTTCTATTTTCTCTTTATTTAAATCGATCTAACGAGAGCTACGAAGTTGTCTATGATACTCCCTTTGAAGACAGATTACTTTTAGAAAATATCGATACCTCCAAAGCAGAAGCTGTGAATATACAGGAGGCCTTTTATGTTTCTGGATTTGCTCATCAATTTATCCCGGAGGAACTTGGGGAATTAGAGAACCAGCATTTAGAGATTAAGTCTGCCTTTCAGTTAGTTGGGACGTTTAAAGAGCCAGTCCCATTCGCAGATCAAAATCAATTAGAGTCCTATATTAAACAAACTCTTTTCCTAGGAGAGTCTTATCAGCTATGGAAGATAGATGAGGAAGAACAAAAGGCTACTTTTTTACAAACTGTAAATAATCGAACTGTTTTTTACAACCAAAATGCAAGGATCGTCGTCCATTGGAATGAAAACCGTGAGCTGGTTGGTTATGAACAAACACTTCTAGATAAATTAGAGGAATATAACGAATCTAAAAAGCTTTTAACACCTTTAAAGACGATTCAACCTCTGTATAATAGAGGATTGCTAAGAACTAACTCTAAAGTTCTTGAATTTAATCTAGGATACTCCACATTAGTTCAAGAGGCCGAGACACAGGTATTGGCACCAACTTGGCACATCTTAATCAAGCTAGAGGATGGTACAATAGAAGAGTATTTTGTAAATGCCGTAGAAGGTAAAATAATTGATATACCAAAAGAAGTTGAGCAAGCACCGAGTAAATAAGGAGTTTTTAAAATGAAGTTTAGTGTATTAGCTAGTGGGAGCAGCGGTAATGCCATTTATGTAGAGAGCGGTGAGCATTCCTTTCTAGTGGATGCCGGACTAAGCGGCAAGAAAATGGAGGAACTATTCCAAGGTATTGGACGAGATATGAAGAACCTGTCAGGTATCTTTGTAACTCATGAGCATAGCGATCATATTAAAGGGCTAGGTGTAGTGGCAAGGAAATATGGAGTTCCCGTTTATGCAAATCAAAAAACTTGGACAGCGATGGATCCCTTAGTTGGCAATATCCCTGTTGATCAACGTTTTCATTTTGATATGGAGACAGTTAAGTCATTTGGTTCTATCGATATTCAGTCATTTGCTGTATCGCATGATGCTGTTGACCCGATGTTTTATATATTTCATGAGAATGACCGTAAACTAGTGTTAATAACGGATACCGGATATGTGAGCGATCGTATGAAGGGACATATCAAGGGTGCGGATGCATTTGTATTTGAGAGTAACCACGATGTAAGTATGCTTCAGATGGGACGTTATCCTTGGTCCGTTAAACGAAGAATCCTAAGCGATGTAGGACATGTATCCAATGAGGATGCAGCAGTGGCAATGAGTGAAGTTATTGATCTAAAAAATACAAATGTATACTTGTCCCATCTAAGTAGAGATAATAACATGAAGGATCTTGCTCGTATGAGCGTCACTCAAACACTTCAATCCTGTGGAATTATCGCAGGAGAATATGTCCACTTACATGATACAGATGCAAATGTACCAACTGAATTAGTTTTAGTTTAAAGAGAAGCACTAAGGGTTATTGAACCTTTTAGTGCTTTTTATATTACTTTTAAGTAATTTTCATTTACTTTTAATCTTTAATGGGTAGATTAAAAGTACGGAGAACACATATTATAACGTGAATATAGAAAGGGAGAATGAAAATGGATCATTATAATATTTATGGGCCACAGGAGCCACCAAAGGAACCGATTCCTCCAAAGAGAGAAAAAAAGCGAGGGGTAGCTGGTTATTTTGTTAGCGGACTAGCCGGTGTGCTAGTTGGAGCATTGCTCGTTTGGTTTTTCATTCCCTCCGTTGTATCCAATCTCACCAATGACACTGGTACAAAAAATGAAAGCACTATTCAAAATTCCAAACGGGTTAGTGTAGACATTACAACCGATGTGACGGGAGCAGTAGAAAAGGCATCGTCTGCGGTTGTCGGTATATCGAACATTCAATCCGTTAATAATTTCTGGAGTCAGTCTACAAATTCACAGGAGGCAGGTACTGGTTCAGGGGTTATTTATAAAGTAGAAGGAGATACAGCATTCGTCATTACAAACCACCATGTTATTGAAGGTGCCGAGTCACTAGAGGTAACATTAGATGATGGAACAAAGGTAGAGGCAAGACTTGTAGGTAGTGATATATGGACGGATTTAGCGGTCTTAGAAATGAATTCAAAGGGGATTGATAACGTGTTAGAATTTGGTGATTCTGATGCGCTTAAGCAGGGAGAAACAGTTATTGCTATTGGAAATCCACTTGGTCTTGATTTTTATGGTACGGTTACTACAGGAGTTGTCTCTGGTAAGGATCGTGCAATCCCCGTTGATATTAATGGAGACGGAGTGGAGGATTGGCAAGCAGAAGTTCTTCAAACAGATGCGGCTATTAATCCTGGTAATAGCGGAGGAGCTCTAATCAATGTAGCAGGACAGCTAATTGGAATTAACTCAATGAAAATTTCCCAATCTATGATTGAAGGTATTGGACTTGCGATCCCTATTAATTCCGCGATCCCTATTATTGAGGATTTAGAGTCAAATGGAAAAGTAAATCGTCCAGCAATGGGAGTTACTCTAGTTGACCTTACGAATGTCCCAGCATATCATCAGCGTGATACATTAAAATTACCTGCAGAAGTAACAACAGGAGTAGTCGTTGATGAGGTTTATGAAAATACGCCAGCAGCAGAAGCAGGAATGAAAACATATGATGTTATTGTAGAAATGGATGGAGAGAAAGTAGAGAATTCGCTCGATCTCAGAAAGCATTTATACAATGAAAAAGAAATTGGTGATAGCATGAAAGTAAAAGTATATCGCCAAGGAGAATTAGTTGAATTAACCCTAACTTTAAAGGAATCCAATAATTTATAAACATGTGGATAACTGTGTATAACTAATAAAATAAATTCACAACGAGTAGGTGATAAAAGACTTGTCTTTCCTACTCGTTTTCTATTTGGTAAAATAGGTTGTGGATAAAATTTATAAATTGTGTATAAGTTTGTGAATAGTTCGGAAAACGAAAGGAAGTAAAATTATGAGAATATTCAGTTGTGAAACCCATATAAATCAAGCTTTAGATATGTTTGTGGCAGAGGAAAAAACCTTCCCAATGATGGAGGAATTACAAGGAGATGAAAAGTTATCCACAACTTGTACCTATTGTAACAGTTCTGCAATATATATTGTGGCGAACGAAAAATAGAACACAATATGTAGATAACTATTGTGGATATGTGGATAAACGTTGTTAATAACTTGTTTGTAAACGAATTGTAAAGGTGGATAACCTGTGAATATACAAATAATAACGGTAGGGAAATTAAAAGAAAAATATTTAAAAATGGGGATGGACGAGTATACAAAGCGTCTAGGAAGCTACGCCAAAATGGAGCTAATTGAGGTAGCGGATGAGAAGGCTCCTGAAAACCTAAGTGATGCAGATATGGAAATTGTTAAGAAGAAGGAAGCAGATCGAATTTTATCTAAAATTGCTCCAGATACGTATGTCATTGCCTTAGCGATTGAAGGAAAGATGAAATCCTCCGAGCAGCTAGCCGCTGACTTAGAGTCTCTAATGACTTATGGAAAAAGCAAGATTGCATTCGTCATAGGGGGATCTCTCGGATTGCATGAGGATGTCATGAAGCGCAGCGACGAGAAGCTATCATTTTCCAAAATGACTTTGCCTCATCAGTTGATGAAGCTGGTGCTGTTGGAGCAAATTTATCGAGCTTTCCGGATTATGCGGGGAGAACCGTATCATAAGTAAATGCGGTTTTTAAAAAGCAATTATTCATAGCAAAGGGGTGGGTGAATGGAGCTTTTAGAAGAAAAATTAAATGAAGCATTTGTCTTATTTGATCAAGGTAGACTGAACGAAGCAGAACTTTTATACAATGAATGTTTAAATGTAGTTGAAGATAGAAATGCTGATGAATATGCTCAAATACTACATGGTCTTGGATATGTAAAAGCTGCTCAAAGAAATTATGAAGTTGCAAGAGAACATTATAGTGAGCTACTGGATATAGCAATAACAAATGGACAAGAGATGGATCATTGTGTAGCTGTTCATCAGTTAGGCATGGTTGAAAGAATGGCTAGCTGTTATGAGAAAGCGGAGCAGATGTTCCAGCTAGAGGCAAAGCTTTTAAAGGAGTATGGCATTGCATCAGCTGTAAATTGGTCGGCTAATTATTATGAGCAAGGTTATGTTGCACTCATGCAGAAAAAGCTGGAATTAGCAGAGAAATTTATGAAGGAATCCTTGAATTTTGCAAAAGAGTCAGCAGATGATGTTTGTCTTGGTTGTGCTTATAGAGGTTTAGGTGAATTTTATATAGCGAATAATCATGAAACTTTAGCAAAGGAATTTTTCCAATATTCATTGGACGCATTCGAACGCGCGAATGATGTCATGGCAATTCAAGAAATAAAAGAGCTCTTATAATAAACTAGAATCCTATTACAAAAAAATGTGATAGGATTTTTTTATAGAAATTAGACAAAAAGAAAAAAACATATAATATGATAAGTAATAAACATTCATCTATAAAGGAGATGAAAAGATGTTCGAACAAATTGATTTAAAGAAGCAGCAGTTAGATTCGAAAAGACCACTTCCTAAATATACAGTGCAAAGCTTACGTGAGAAGCTTTTTTTAGAATGGACATATAACTCAAATGCTATCGAAGGTAATACATTTACGATTAACGAAACAAAAGTTGTATTAGAAGGTATTACAGTTGGTGGGAAAACGATGCGAGAGCATTTAGAGGTTATTAATCACCGTGATGCGATTTCATACGTTGAGGATCTTGTGCATAAAGAGGAGCCATTTTCAGAATGGCAAATTAAAAACTTACATCGTATTGTTTTAAAAGGGATTGATGATAGTTACGCAGGCGTTTACCGAGATCAGCAAGTATTTATTTCAGGGGCAGTGCATACACCTCCCCCACCATTTAAAATCCAAGAAGAAATGGATTTATTAATGAGTTGGTATGACGGAGAGGCACAAAGTTTACATCCAATCGTACGTGGTGCGATGTTGCACGCTATTTTTGTTGGCATTCATCCATTTATTGATGGGAACGGTCGAACGTCACGTCTTTTATTAAATTTAGAACTAATGAAGTCGGGTTATCCGCCAATAATCATTCGTGTAGAAAACAGATTAGCGTATTACAATGCTTTAGATAAGGCACATACTACAAATGACTATGAAGATTTTGTTGAGTTAGTCGCAAAAGAAGTAGAAGCTTCACTAGACTTATATTTAAGCGCAATTTAAAAATAGCATTTAGACATAGTGCGGTGAACCGTATCATAAGTAATTGCGGTTTTGAAAAGAGCTTAAAAAACACTAATTATTGATGTTCTCTAAGCTCTTTTATTATATGCTAACGGGATGATTTATTAGTTGTAAAATTGTTTCTGCGACATCCTCTTTTGTGATTTTTTTTGAAGCATATTGATGCACTTCATTGTCACCTACACATACACTAAATGTAGCTGCTTCGAATAAACATTGGTCGTTACTATCATTTCCGAATGCGATAAAGTCATGTACGTTTAGTTTTTCAAGACCAGAGACTTTATTAATGCCTAATGGACTTATATCAATTGCATTTTCATTTTTGTAAGCTGTTATGGAAACAGGTAATTGTTCAAGTAAATAGATTACTGCCTGAGTAGGATTAAATATGACTAATTTGCATATTTTCTTAAGGTCTATAATCTTTCTATTTATTGCTGTACTTTGGTCAATATTTTTATAAATAGGATGTTCCAAACTGCCCTTATAGGCATAGTCCCATTCTCCATCAGCTAAATAAGTAAGGTTGTGAGTTTGAATAATATTATGTAACTGGTCTATCAAATGAGATGAAAAGATATTTGCGGAAACATGGTTGTTTTCTGATGTGAAACAGCCATTACCACCGACTAATTTACCCTTTCTAAATTGTGCTGGAATAACGGGTACTAAATCACGAATCGGCCGTGCAGATGCAAAAATAACTTCATGTCCTGCATCGGATAATTTGGTTAAAGTATCTATTATTGATTGATTAATCGTTTTTCCGTCAAAGCAAAGTGTACCATCAATATCAAAAACAAAGTTCATTCGAATCGCCTCCTGTAATAAGTATAATAATTAGAAATAGTTGTTGAAAGGACAGGTGTCTCGGTAATGAATTTAGAAAAATTTGTGCAGCATTATACATATAAGTTTTCAAACGAAGTCATAAATGAACTTCAACTAAAAACGTATCAACGAAATGAATATATAGTAAAAATAGGTAATGAAATTGATGGATTATATTTTTTAATAGAAGGTCAATATTATGTCTCAAGCATTGAAATCACAGGTAGAGAATTGTTATTGAGGTATTGTAAAAAGCCTGCCATATTAGGGGATATCGAATTAATTGAACAATGCGTGATTCAATCAAATTGTATCGCGGCAGTAAACTGTGAATTTTTATTTATACCGCTTCACACATATAAAAAATATTTACAGCATGATGCGCAATTTTCACAGCTCCTTTTAAAAGAACTCTCTTATAAATTAAAAACTTGTACGATATCTTCAAGGGTAAATGCTCTATCTTCTGTAGCTACACGTTTAGCAGCCTATTATTGTACATTGGCATCCGTTGAGACAAGTAGTGAGTATATTGAAACACGAACTTTAGATGAAGTCGCTTCATTGATTGGCACAACCAAGAGACATTTAAATCGTATATTAAAAAAATGGATTGAAGAAGAAGTCATATTTCGAAATGGAGATACGCTTCAAATTTTAAAATGGGAAAAGATAAAGCAATATTCAAATGATGTAAGATATGAATAATAATTAAAACCGCACTTACACGTATTACGGTGAACCGTATCATAAGTAAGTGCGGGGGATACTAGAAAATAATCTAACTTAAAAATGACTTGCCTAGCGGCGAGTCATTTTTTATTTTTAGAATTTTCTTGACATTAAAGTTACTTTAAGGCTTAACATTAGACTAAATGGGGGGAATAATTTGACTGAGTTAATGAATATACAGGATTTCTCTGAAAGAACAGGTATTTCTAAAAGTGCATTAAGGTATTATGAATCAAAAAGTTTGCTCATTCCGAAAGAAAGAAGCACAAATGGCTATCGTAGATATACGGATGATCAAATTGATACAGTGAAGTTAATCTCAAGTTTACGTTTAGCTGAGGTCCCAATCAAAGATATTCAAATTTATTTATCGGAGAATGATGAGACAAGACAGAAGCAGATGATGGAGAAATGGATAGATAATATAAATAAGAAACGAGACCTTCTAACGGTGAGCTTACGATATTTAGAAAGTGACTCTACAAGTAAGGAAATTTATCTAATGGAAAAAAGCTCAGAGCAAATTATTTGGTATGATGCTGAATCTAAAATAGGGGACTTCAAACAGCACTTTTTGGATAGAGGAACTGCCTTGAAAAGATTAAATATTCCATTTAAAAATTGTTATTTGAAGTATGTCTCAGGTGAAGATTTAATTAAAGCACAAATTGGTTTTGGTGTCTCATCTGATATAAAAATAAATGGTTTATCAGAGGCGGCGATAGAACAATTACCACAATGCATCTATATTGCTATGACGTTTAAAGATTCAATCACAACAATTCAAAATGGCTACCGAAAAATTTTAAGCTATGCACTCGAACATAATTGGACACCGATGTATTCCATAATGGAGTGGTATCATGGTGTGGATTTTACACAATTGGATTTGTTAATGCCTGTTATTCAAATTGAAAGAAGAGGAGAATAAGACATGGAACAGTTGATTGTAAGTGTAGTAGATTTAGTGGGAAGTTCTTTTGAATTGGGGTTAAAGCAAGGTGAAGAAATTAAAACAACAGAATTAAATAAGCAATTTGGTTTTCTAGAGAATTTAACTGCTAATTCAAACCCGGAGAAAGCGAAGGATCTACTAAAGACTTTTTCACCGAATCTTTTAGAAGAACTTGGTGGTCTTGCACAAGGATTAGAGATGAAGTTAGATACCATCATTAGATTTTATAGCGGTTATGATGTAGCCTTTCCCTCAATGGGTTGTACGACATTTATAAATGAGGGCTATTATGTACGAAACTATGATTTTAGTCCAGAAATATATGATGCAAGACTAGTTTTTTCTAATCCAATAGGCGGTTACGCAAGTGTTGGCTTTAGCCAGCAGGTGATTGGACGACTTGATGGGATGAATGAAAAAGGTCTCGTTGTTGGATTACATTTTGTAAATGATGAACACAAGAGTGAGGGATTTCTCGCGACGACAATTGTCAGGATGTTATTGGAGCAATGTGGATGCATAGAAGAAGCAATACATTTACTTTCAAAGATTCCTCATGGATTTTGCTATAATTATTCAATTACAGATTCAAGTGGGAATGGTGTGATTGTGGAGGCTGCTCCTGAGAAGCAGTGTGTCCATTTCGAGACTCCACTCATGTGTACAAATCATTTTCAATCTAAAGAATTACAAGAAAAAAATATGAAAGAAATACAAAGGTCAATAAAACGTAAGGAGTATATAAGTAATCTAGTAACAGAGGAATTATCACTGACTTCTGCTTATCATCATTTTAATGATGTAAATTCTCCATTATTTTTTAAAAATTATCAAGAGTATTTCGGAACACTGCATACGGTTGCCTATTCACCAAAAGATTTAAGCCTCCTCATTGGTGTTGGTGAGAATAGTGAACCCACAAAGCTATCTTTAAGAAAATATTTAGATGGTTCCAGTAGTCTGCCTAAAGTTATCAAAGGGAGACTCGATCAAACTGTTAAAACTAATTAGCCTTTGTTAATTTAAGGAATAGGTTCAAATGTAAAAATAAAAACCGCACTTACACCTGTTACGGTGAACCGTATCATAAATAAGTGCAGTTTTATAAAATATCCATCTGAGATGTTGCTTAGTCAGCATTTTAGGTGGTTATTTTAATTAAGAATATGTTGAATTTTAAGGTTGATGAATGAGAGAAGATATTAGGAGGTAATTAGAATTACTTACCTTATTAAATAGTTGTAGCTAGCCGTAACGGTGGCTAGGCGCTCTTAATTTCAACATTCAATTTTAACAGAGCTAAAAGCGATCTGTAAGAATAAGGTATTTATCAATAACATCTACTTCCATCAATTACGCTACGAATAGTAACATTATTGTTATACTCCGTTGGTAGAAATACAATTAAAATAGTGTTTATAATTACGCATGAAAGGATGAAAAGTATGATTAATATGAATTTGTACTCACTAAGAAAACGTCGTAATTTAACGCAGGAGCAATTAGCGCAAGAATTAAATGTTTCACGTCAGGTGATTGCCAAATGGGAAAAAGGTGAATCAACACCAGATTTACATCATAGTATGAACCTTGCCAATTTCTTCGGAGTCACATTAGATGCATTAGTAAACCATAATGCAGAAGAAACAGGTGTAGATATTCCACCCAAGGGTCAGCATTTTTTTGGGACAGCAACAGTAGGGGAACGTGGTCAAATTGTCATCCCGAAAAAAGCACGTGAAATTTTTCAAATTAACCCAGGTGATTCAGTCATTATTATAGGGGATGAGGATCGTGGGTTGGCATTAGCACCTGAAAAAATGATTAGGCAGTTTTTAGATATGGTGAAAGCTCATCCAAAAGAGGAGGAATAATTAATGACTGCTGCAATTGAACTTCAAGGATTATCAAAACGCTTTCAAGAAAAAGTTGCCGTTTCGCCAATGACACTTACGATTAACCAAGGTGAACTATTCGGACTCCTTGGTGTAAATGGTGCTGGTAAAACGACTGTACTAAATATGCTGAGTGGCCTTGTAAAACCGACAACAGGAGATGCGCTTGTACTTGGACATTCACTTAGTAACATACCTAGTATTCGAAAAGTACTCGCTGTTTCCCCGCAGGAAACGTCGATTGCACCAAATTTATCTGTACGTGAAAATTTATTATTAATGGCACGTATTCACGGTTTTTCAAAGGAAAAGTCTATTGAAAAAACGGAGGCTTTAATTAGCCAGTTTTCATTACAACCTTACGAACATCAACGTGGTAAAAATTTATCCGGTGGCTGGCAGCGAAAGTTAAGTATTGCGATGGCTCTAATTGCAGACCCGAAAATTTTATTTTTAGATGAACCTACTTTAGGGTTAGATATCATTAGCCGTCGTGAGCTTTGGGCAATGATTAATAAACTGAGAGAGACGACTACAATTGTACTGACTACGCACTATTTAGAAGAAGCGGAAGCGTTGTGTGATCGAATTTGTATTATGAGGGATGGGGAAATAAAGGCACTTGGTACAGTAGACGAGCTCCTTACAACGGCGAGCAAAGAAAACTTTGAGGATGCATTTGTGCATTTCGTAACAGGAGGTTCGAAGAGTTCGTTCCCATCTTATAAAGAAAGAGCAAATTTACATTGGCGGAAGTTCTATTTGTAGTTCCCTCCGTCAGCTAAATCCTCTGCATCAGACATATAAAGCCTCGACAAAAAATTATGGAAATGAAGACACATAGTTAATGGAATTAGAAATATTCAATTTAGCAACTCGGGTCTAACAGCGGGGCAACTCAGACTTACATTTGGACAAGTTAATCAACTACATGGGCAACTAAAATAAGCATATTATAAGTGTAAATGTATTGTTAAAAGTGGGGGAAATTTGTGATGAAAGTTTTGGTAGGAAGTCCAATTCATCAAAAGCCGGAGATATTAAAAGAGTTCTTGATTTCATTGAGAGAATTAAATAAAGATGAAATAGATATTCATTATTTTTTTATAGAGGACAATGTTATAGAAGAATCATCGTTACTATTAGCGAATTTTAAAGAAGAAGAAGAGAACGTCACGATTTTAAGAAATGATCATGTATCTTCTTTATATATTTGTGATGATTATACTCATAGATGGACGAATGATCTAATACGGAAGGTAGCAAAATTTAAAAATGCCATGATACAGAGGGCTATAGAAGAAGATTTTGATTATCTTTTTCTTATAGATTCAGACTTAATTCTGCATCCTAATACGTTAAAAAGATTAGTATCACTTAAAAAAGAGCTCGTTTCTAATATATTCTGGACAAAATGGCAGCCTAATTCATCTGAACAACCGCAAGTTTGGTTATCGGACACATATAATCTGTATGACAGTGAACCAGGAGAACATGTTAGTGATGAGGATATTACGAGGAGGACAGAAGCGTTTTTAAACATGTTGAGAAAGCCTGGGACGTATAAAGTTGGTGGACTCGGTGCATGTACATTAATAGCTAACTCGGCATTAAATAAAGGTGTAAGCTTTGATAATGTTTATAATATTTCTTTTTGGGGAGAAGATCGGCATTTTTGCGTAAGAGCTGCTGCTTTAGGAATGGATTTATATGTGGATACATATTATCCAGCACATCATATTTATAGAAGTGAAGATTTACTAAAAATAGCTGCATATAAAATGTTAAACAAAACTAGAGATTTGCAAATTTATAGTACAAAGGTGCAGGAGGTTCTAAAGTTAGCTATTGAAGGGATTGGTGATTATAACTATAAAAAGGGTATTCAAACAGAGTATTTAAAATATTTTAAAGGTGATGAAAAACAAAGATTAGAAAATGAATTAAATACTATAAGTAAAGAACTATTAGAAGATGAAATTATGAATAAAATAAAAGTCCTTAGTTATCAAGAGATATTCTCTAAACAATTGGATGAAATGACTATTAAAGCTACTTATGCTGAAGAAGGGCGTAAGAATGGATTCACTTATTATAAAGAGAAACAAGCTGAATTTACATTAGAAAAAGATAAGGAAGAAAATTTTAAAATTACGAAATGGATTGTAGAAAAAGAAATTGAACCATCCGTAAAGCCACTAATAAGAAAAGTAAAAGAAGAAAACAATAAGCTGACTTTATCAATGGTAGTAAAAAATGAAGGCGAAAAATTTTTAAGAAGAGTGCTAGAAGATGCAGTCCAATATATAGATAATGCAATTATTATAGACGATGGTAGTACGGATAATACTGTTGAAATAATCAAGGAAGTACTAAAAGATATACCATATGTTTTAATCGAAAATACAAGTTCAAAATTTAGTAATGAAGTAACTTTAAGAAAGCAACAATGGGATGAAACAATAAAAACGAATCCTGATTGGATACTATTCTTAGATGCAGACGAGATATTTGAAGATAAATTTAAGTATACAGTAAGAGAGCTTATGAAAAATGCAGAAGTTGATGGGTATATGTTTAGATTATATGATTTTTGGGATGAACGTCATTATAGAGAAGATCACTTATGGAATGCGCATAATGTTTATCGATTATTTATGGTCAGGTATCAAGAAAATTATCATTATGTGTTTAAGGAAACGCCGCAACATTGCGGTAGGCTGCCGTATAACTGTAATAACTTATCTTATGCCCTTAGTGATTTAAGACTTAAACATTATGGATGGTCCGTACTAGAACATAGAAAAGAAAAATATAATCGATATATGGCACTTGATCCAGATGGAGTGTATGGATTATTAGATCAGTATTATTCAATATTAGATGAAACTCCGAACTTAAAGAAATGGGAAGAATAAAGGGACACGTCTTAAGCTCAATTGAAACCATGCAATATACAGCTAACTCAGGTCCGTTTCATCTATGGTGGAAAGAAAATGGTGTCAACCCAATAAAGGATTCGTACCTACTGTATCAGCAAGAGCATGGATGGATAGAAGTTAGAGAGAAAGGATACAGTCAAAAAGCATCAACAGCTTCAAAGACATGGAGAAGTAAAATTGCATTTTAACCGTACCATAAGTAAGAGCGGTTAATGTGAAAACCACTAAAACAAAAGAAAGCTATGTTTTAGTGGTTCAATTTTTAAAATAATATTTATTTAAATATTACCTGATTGCATTTTATAATTTCTCTTTACCATAGCTGTAGATTCCATCATTCCGAACTTTTTATAATACGGAATTAAATCATCATCACAGCATAAATCAATCATATAAATATCATCAAGTTCTTCCAATATTTTTTGGACTAATTCTTTCCCAATCCCTTGATTCTTATATTCAGGTAATACTTCGAGAAGAGGTATATATGCAGAAAGAATTCCATCACTAATTGCTGTAATGAATCCAACAACTTTATTAACAGATGGATCTATTGCTATAACTATTTTGCTGCTATTATTTAATAATTTTAAATGAGTTTCTGGACTTGGCTGATTTGGCCAGTCTACAAAAAATCCGGCTAACATTTCATGTGTAATATTTTCAAGGTTTGTTTTATACAACATTATCATCAACTCCTAATTTATTTTAAAATTAGACAGATGATATCAATTGTAAAGTAGCATAATAATTCCTCCAAGGTTAAAGATTAACTGTTCTTCATTTAAATTATTTCGACATAAAAAATATATCTCCTTTAAAATTATTTTATTTATATAATTATAGAATTTGAAATCGCACCTACACTAGTTACGGTGAATCGTATCAAAAGTGATGGTAAAGCAAAGTTTTGAATTAGTTCTAATAGTTCATTATTAAATTTACTCCGAGTGTAAAAGCGGCAGAAATACTGCCGCTTTTACTTATTTCTCATTTTCTTGAATAATTCCTTCTAATTCAGACTAGCTCCAAGTAAGTGTATTAGAGCAAGCCATTATAGTAATGATAAGACCGTTAATTAAGCCCGGTAAATACGGGTTGTTAGTAACTCGGTAAATTTTACGAGCTAAAATTGCTGTAACCGGAAGAACTACAAGGAATGGGAATAGCCATACGATCTGCATATTTGCATCTGGGAATAGTAGATTGCCAGTTGTAAAGAAGTTTACATACTGTAACAGAAGTAGAATGACTACCGGCAATGTATTTGTGATTGCAAGAATAGCTGTGTTTACCCACTCTTTCTTTCCGTTCTTCATTCCAATATCGTTATAGTTAAAGCTGTTGACTGCAACAGAATTTGCTATAAAGAATACCAAGTATAAAATCATATAAGGGAATAGGGCGATTAGTAACTTATCTGCTCCAAATACCTTAACTGCAAGAACCCATATACGGAAATCCGTTTTGAAGAAGTAATCTGCGAAAACCACCCAAATATAAGACACACTAACAACTAGTGCAGCAAGAAGAATTGTCTTTCCTAGTTTACGTAATGGAATCGTCACTCCACGTTCATGAAGGTTCAATCCTTGTTTCTTTCTGTTCAAATAGTAGTAGAGTGCCATTAATAATACAGTGAACAAACCACACCAGAAAGCCCACAAACCGATACCCCAAGTTTGGCTTTGCGGCCAAGTTTCTTTTGCCATTGTAAATGACTTTACGCCTGTTAAGAGAGGAATATACAACAAAGTACCGAACGCGACAGAAGCCACTTGCATTCCCCAAAACCAAAGCTTACCGTTAGATGTAATATTGATAGGAGCTACCTTCTCGTTGGTTCTTAATGAAGAGAACAACTCGGTATTTAGCATGAATTTTGCAAAATATAGGACGAACATGGCAAAACCAATTAATCCTACTAAATTGAAGAATTCTTTAATCTGCCAAACTTGTTTGTCGGCAGCAATGCTATTAGGCGTGCCTAATGCATTATCAAAAAACTCAATAGTAGCTATCGTAGAGCGCTTAGAAAAATGTGACCAAGGATGCGTTATGCTAGGGTTATAAATCACCCTAATTGCATCGTTTCCATCCACATTCTCTTTGTATATTTTATCTGCTTCGCGTTTTTCTAACGTTGTAGAATCTGTTCCGAAATGCAAGAAGGACTGAGCATTAGACAATTTAATATATTCTGTTGGCGAAGTTTCGTTTCCTTGTTGGTCTACATCACGCATAAAGAATTCCTCATACTTTACAGCAATTATCCCAACGTCACGTCCACCGTACACATTTGTATACTGACCAGATTCGTCCTTATAAGTAGCGTCAGCACTATTAAGTAAAACAGCTGAAATCAATTGTTCTGGAGCGGAATTATCTAGCGTAATAGCTGTGTTCGATGACATTCCTCCAAGTGAATGGCCAGTAATACCAATGCGTTCCACATCAACATAATTTAAGGTTGCCATCATTTTTACAGCCTCATACATACCTGTTGTTAACAAACCGATATGAGGAACACTCTCAGATTTTCCATGAGAAAACATATCCATTGAAAGAACAACGTAACCGCGGCGAGAAAGTTCTACGAAGTTGGCATCTTGCATTTCTCGGTTATTAAACATACCGTGACTTGTTACGATGGCCGGCGCTTTATTTTCGGCCGAAACACCTTTAGGAACAAAAAGTAATCCGCTCATGCTGTAACCTGAAGTTGTTTCCCACTTTAGATCCTTTACGGTTACATCTCCACCTGATGTCTGTATCCTTGAAGCACCAATCATACTTATTAGCATAAGTACGATTGCAATACACAAACCAATACGTATTTTCTTCTTATCCAAGTATACTCCCCCTATAAAAAAATTAATGTTTAGAGACAAAAAAATCACAAGAAAATAACCTTTAAAAATAGGGGCATTCTTGTGATCTCCAATTCTCCGTCATATTGTATCCATGTAATATCGATTTCAGAAAAACCTTCAATATGTGTTTTTATAATCCTTGGTGAATTATACTTTTGAAAATAAATTTTTATGACAGTGGTTTTAATCTACAGGAAGCAAGCAATTCAACAAGGGATAGACCGGTCTTTACAAGAGGGAATTGAAATCGAGATAAGTCTTTGTGGAGATCTTTTTGGAACGCAAGATTTGCAAGAAGGGGCAACTGACTTCTTTGATAGGAGAGAAGCTAAGTTCATAGGGAGCTGATATGATGAAAATTGGTATGGTAGGTTCGGGTACAATGGGAAATGGGATAGCACAAGTGATGGCACGTAATGGTTTTCAAGTAGTTTTATGCGATATGAGCAAAGAAGCACTCGACAAAGCGACAAAAACAATCGAAGTCAATCTCACTCGTGTATTTAACAAACAGGGCAAGGACGTAAATGAGGTTGGAAATGTAATCGACACTATTACGTTCACCACTGATATGCAGGCGATGCAAGGAGCTGACATTATTATTGAAGCAATCGTCGAGAATATGGAAGTGAAAAAGAAAGTTTTTACTCAGTTAGATGCATTATGTGAGGAGAGAACAATATTTGCTTCAAATACATCTGGGCTCAGTATAACAGAGCTAGCTGCAGCGACAACTAGATCTGACCGCGTAATTGGAATGCACTTTTTTAATCCTGTTAGGTTCTGATACGTCCGATGAAACGTACGAAACAGTAGCAGGCTTAGTAAAAGTGATAGGGAAAGAAAGTATTTCTATTCTGGATGCACCATTATTTGCGGTAAACCGTATATTAGTCCCGATGTTAAATGAAGCAATTTTAGTATTAAGTGAAGGTCTAGCTACTGCAGAAGACATCGACAAAGGGATGATGTTTGGAGCAAATCACCCAATCGGTCTCGCTTTAGCAGATTTAATCGGTTTGGACACATTATTGTTTGTAGCAGAAACATTATTTGAAGAAACCGGTGACTCTAAATATCGCGTGCCACAGCTTCTCCGTAAACAAGTACGTGCAGGAAGGTTAGGCAGAAAAAGCGGCCGAGGATTTTATGAATATTAATTTTTTGAAATACACGCAGGACCATTTAATCATTATAAGAAGCATCTCATTTATATTCTAAATGAGGTGCTTTTTTTAGTAGAAATTATTAAAAGGGGGAAATAAACCCCAAACCATCATAAGGCATCCTCCATATAGGGTTTGGGAAAGGATAAAAAAAGTAGCAGGTATTTGCATGTGCCTCCGTTTTTAATCGCAAGTTTGATTGTTTTTATAAAAGTATAGGGGCCGGTATTATCTCTTGATTTAAGTCAATGACAGGTTATGTTTTGTTAATTAAAATAAGGGCAACATTGAAAATAAGGAGGTATAGGGTGGCTATTTCAGATCAAGAGTTATTAAATCAACGAAAATTTACTCTAACGGCAGGTATTTCGTTAATTATTATGGCATTGGCTGCATCATTTTCATATGGCTTTGCACATAGGAGCCTTGTTGTAAAAGGTGATGCTAGTACTACTTTTATAAATATCATGGCATCAAGTGGGCTTTTTAAGGCAGAAATCTTAGGCTGGCTGATTATTCTAATTTGTGACATAGTTGCCGCTTGGGCTATTTATTTGTTCATGAAACCACTCAATAAAAACCTGTCATTACTCGGTGCATGGTTACGTCTAAGTTATGCAACTATATTGGGGATAGCAATAACAAATTTAATATATGTATTGCTTCTCACGACTGATTCACAATATTCCTCAATATGGACGATCAATCAACTACAAGCGAATATGATGCTAAGTTTGCAGGCATTTGAGTCGATTTGGTCTATTGGACTTATTATCTTTGGAGGACATTTGCTAATTATAGCAATTGTCGCCCTCCAATCAGATCAAATACCTAGAATCATCAGTATTTTAATATTGATTGCTGCTATTGGGTATTTGGTCGTTCATCTAAGTAGCTCATTTTTCAATCAATATGATGAGATTATTTCATTAATAGAAATGATTTTTATAGTACCAATGACTGTAGGAGAATTAGGTTTTGGATTATGGCTTCTGTTCCGAGGGGGAATGAACCGCACTTAGCCGGTTAGATTCTAATTTGAAAAAATATCTAAACTTATAAAAAATACTTAAGTATATTCAGATGAAATGAATATACTTAAGTATTATTTTATATGAAGGGAGAATTTCAGAGATTTTTAGAAGCGGGCGGCACCTGTAAGACAAATTAAGGAGGGTTAAATGATTACGAGGATTAACTAACAAATATAAGAAAATATGTTGTAAATAAGAAACGGCATGATAACATTACGAATAAGCATACTAAAAATGTATTTTACATTTTACATTATCTCATAATTGTATAAAACTTAGTATTTATAGAATGATTCTATCGGAGGAATTCTCATTATGAGCTATAACCTTATACTTTCATCTATTTTATTTCTTTTCATCTTTTGCTTCATGCTGTTGCTAAACTATGCTTGGCAAAATAGAGAAATACCTATTTCGATTAGTTATGGATTAGGTGTGCTAGCCGCTTTTTTCTACACATTTGGATATGCTTTTCAGCTTTTAAGTACGACAATGGAGCAAATGATCTTTTGGATACACATTCAATATATAGGGATTCCTTTAGGACCGTTTATTTGGTTAATCATGATAGTACAATTCACAGGTAATAAAAGATTTTTGAACAAAAAAACCATAGCTTTATTATCCATTGGTCCACTCTATACATTAATAGCTCATTTTACAAATGAATGGCATCATTTATTTTACAAAAGTATGACTTTAGATTATTCTCAAGGATTTCCATTAATTGTTTTGGAAAGAGGCCCGCTTTTTTACTTACATATTGGTTACGCTTTAAGTTACCATTTGATTGGTATAGGATTATTGGTCCATATGTACTTCAAGTCAAATAGAGAGAGAAAAAAACAAGTTACTCTAATGATGACAGGTTCGTTGTTGGTATTTGGTTTTCCATTCATACATTCAATGGGCGCTATAAAAATACCAATCGATATATCTCCTTTTGGACTAGTTTTTTCTTCTTTATTTTACTTGTGGGGAATTTACCAATTTAATCTGTTGAAATTGTCTCCTTTAGCTATGAAAAAAGTTTTTGAATCTATAAATGATGCTGTTATTATTTTTGATATAGACAATACTTTAAAAATTTATAATAAATCTGCCAATATATTATTTAAAAAGCTACCTAATAAGAAGCTGATTGGTAACTCTGCAGCCGAACTACTATCTCATTTCCCACCACTACTACAATTTATTGAACATAAATCAGAAAAAGATAACTTAACTACGCAATCAATGCAGCTCGGCGAAAATTATTATAATGTTCGCTTTTCTTTTGTAAATGGAAATACAAATAAGCCGATTGGCAAGATGTTTATATTACATGACATTACAGAATCTATAAAGTATGAAGAAAGTTTACTTCAGCAATCCGAACAATTTGAATATTTAGCTCATCACGACGTACTAACAGGTTTATATAATCGTACCTATTTTGAGGAAGAAGTAAAACGAAAATTGGCACAACCGAGAAAAAAAGACGCTGCATTAATGATATGTGATTTAAACTTTTTTAAAGAAATCAATGATAAACACGGGCATCTAACAGGAGATAATGTATTAATTTTTACGGCCAATTGCTTGCGTGATAGTTTACCAAATCCCCATATATTAGCACGTTTAGGTGGAGATGAATTTATCATGTTTTTTGAGTATATTGATTCAAAGGAAAAGCTTTTAAATCAAATAAATGAGGCACGTTTTATATTCCAAAAGAACTTGTATAAGCTAGACCACATCGAAATTGAAGTTGTACCAAGCATTGGAATTTCTTTTGTTGAAGAAGATGGTATAGATTACGAGTATCTCTATCATACATGCGATGCGCGTATGTATGAGGATAAAAAACATATCAAAGAACAGTATTTAATGAAAAAAATATAGAGAATGCACTTGAAAAATCAACTTCTAAAGATGGTCGTAAAAGAAGTAGAAAAATACTTAGATTGGTAAATAAGTATGTTATAGAAACCACACTTAGCCACAGTATGGAGAATCGTATCATAAGTAAGTGTAGTAAGGGAAAAGACGAAAGAATCCTAATCGATTCCTTTGTCTTTTATTTTTGAAAGCTTTTCTGTCTAGAGAGAAAAACCCGTCTAAATACTGGCTTAATAGAACACCCAAATTCCTTCATTATGTAAAAAAGTAAATGATAACACTCTGTTTTTACCTTAATGGTTGACTGAGAACTAAATGTATAGAATAATAAAACTATACATTAGAATTATTATAAGATAATTTTAATACTTGAGAGATATAATACTTAGGAGGCAAACATTCATGGCATTAATAGGAAAAGAAATTGCACCATTCACTGCAAAAGCATTCCAAAAGGGTGAATTCATCGACGTATCTTCTGAAAATTTAAAGGGTAAATGGTCGGTAGTATGCTTCTATCCGGCAGACTTCACATTCGTGTGCCCTACAGAGCTAGAAGACTTACAAAACGAGTACGCTACATTAAAATCTTTAGGAGTTGAAGTATACTCAGTATCTACTGATACTCACTTCACGCACAAAGCATGGCATGACACTTCAGAAACTATCGGTAAAATCGAGTATATTATGATTGGGGATCCATCCCACACAATCTCTAGAGCATTTGATGTATTAAATGAAGAAGATGGCTTAGCAGAGCGCGGCACATTCATCATCGACCCAGATGGTATTGTACAAGCTTATGAAATTAATGCTGGTGGTATCGGTCGTGATGCATCTACATTAGTAAACAAAATAAAAGCAGCTCAATATGTTCGCAACAATCCAGGCGAAGTTTGCCCAGCTAAATGGCAAGAAGGCGGCGAAACTTTAACTCCAAGTTTAGACCTAGTTGGTAAAATATAAGTTTCTAAGTCATATAAACTAGAGCAAGATGTAAGCGGCAAGTGCCTGTTTTGAAATTATTTTCAGACAGCCTTGTCGCTATTTTTTATGATGAATACCCAAGGAAAAAATAGAGGAATAGAGGTGATGAGCTGATCGTTGAGTATAGTGTGTAGATTCATTATTTAATTATAATCATTAAATTTTCTGAATATAATGATTCTGCATGTCAGCGACAGTGAAATTATATGCTAATAGATGCAAACTTAAAGGCCCAGTTACAACAGTATTTAGCATTACTAGAAGGTGAAATAGTAATCAAAGTAAGTGTAAGCGATGATAAGGTATCAAATGATATGCTTGAGCTTGTGACAGAATTAGAAAATATGTCTCCGTTGATCACCGTACAACATGCATTACTTGAGCGTACACCGAGCTTTAGCATTAATAAGGTAGGAGAGGAAACAGGTGTAACATTTGCAGGCTTGCCGCTTGGTCATGAATTTACGTCATTAGTACTTGCCTTATTACAGGTTTCTGGTCGTGCTCCAAAGGTAGATGAAGCAGTGATTAAACGTATTCAAGCCATCAAGACTCCTATGAAATTTGAGACATATGTAAGCTTAACTTGTCACAACTGTCCAGACGTTGTACAAGCATTGAATATTATGTCTGTTTTAAATCCCCATATCTCCAACACAATGATTGAAGGTGGCACGTTCCAAGATGAAATTAAAGAACGTGACATTATGGCTGTACCAACTGTCTATATGAATGGTGAGAACTTCGGTGGGGGACGTATGGAGCTTGAAGATATTTTAAACAAGCTTGGAGAAGTCTCTGACGGCTCTGAATTTGAAGATGTTGAGCCGTTCGATGTATTAGTAGTTGGGGGAGGCCCAGCGGGTGCTTCAGCAGCAATCTATGCTGCCCGTAAAGGTATTCGTACAGGTATTGTTGCAGAGCGCTTTGGTGGCCAAGTGAATGACACGCTGGCTATTGAAAACATTATCGGTACGAGGGCTACAGAAGGTCCACAATTTGTTTCTAGCTTAGAGGCACACGTAGCGGATTACAATGTCGATATTATGAAGTCTCAACGTGTTACAAGTATTTCTCGTAACGAGATGGTAGAGGTAACATTAGAAAATGGTGCAGTATTGAAAGGAAAGACGGTAATTCTTTCAACAGGTGCACGCTACCGACAATTGGGAGTTCCTGGGGAACAAGAGTTTAAAAATAAAGGTGTTGCCTACTGCCCACATTGTGATGGACCAATATTCAAAGGGAAAGATGTAGCAGTAGTTGGTGGTGGCAACTCTGGCGTGGAAGCGGCAATCGATTTAGCGGGTATAGTGAATCATGTCTACTTATTGCAACGTGGCCCAGAGCTAAAGGCTGACACTGTGTTACAAGATCGTTTACGTACCCTATCAAACGTAACGGTTTTAACAAATGCTTTAACGCAAGAAATTACAGGTACAGACAAAGTAAACGGGTTAACCTATTTAGATGTTGTTTCTGGTAAAGAAGAGCATATCGAGCTCCAAGGTGTGTTCGTACAAATCGGTTTGCTACCAAACACAGAGTTTTTAAAAGGTGCAATTGAATTAAATCAAAACAACGAAATCATTGTTAATAAACATGGTGCGACAAGCATGCCCGGCGTTTTCGCAGCAGGTGATTGTACAGATACAGTATATAAGCAAATTATCATTTCAATGGGTTCGGGGGCAACCGCGTCTCTTGGAGCATTTGATTATTTAATTCGCCAAACGACTTCACAATTAGTTAGTAATTAATAGACATTGGTTTTTAGTAAATAGCTAGTGGAAGTCTTTGCGTAATGTGAATTTATGGTTAAAACATAGGGTGATATTTATTTTCTCGTTAACCGGCCATGCCCATATAGGGACATGGCTTTTTGTATGAAGAATTTCTGACTCCTAAGAGTTAACACGTCTTTTTCTTGTCTAAAATTATTATTTTAGTAGTAGATCAATTTGTAACAACTTGTATCAAACAATCAGCAGATTGTGTATATATCAAGCGTTACGTTGAAATGCTTTTACCATGGTACGAGCATGAAAGTAGTCCCTATGAAAATGAAGGGATAACTCTTGGAAATATCTATCTGTCAACTACTTCAAATAATTGAGGAAATAATTCTTCAATAAATTTACTAATTTGATCGCGAGGTTTATTCTCATGCTGAAAATAAATTTCATCTGTAATCTTAATAAGATCGTAGTAAGGTTCTTCTGTGATTTCTGCTTTCTCTAGTAAGTGATGAAGTCTCCATAATTCCACCCCATGTTTGCTTTCTAAGTCAGCTAATGTTTTTGCACCAATGGATTCTAGTGTTTTAGTAAGAACTGTATAAAATGAATGTATATTTACTTATGGAATAGATGAGACTGTCCAATTGAGATAGCCTTCATGTCTCCTCCGCTTGATAGTTCATTGTTGTAGATTATCATGCGCCAAGTATTATTCAACAGAGCATCTCCTGAAGGATAGTTAAGTGAAATAATTATTTCACTTACTACATTCCAACGATCATCCTTTGTAAGTACATCTGCTTTACTAACCTTAATCATAGTTGACCCCTTTATTTTTTTCTCACAAATTTTATCGTCTTTTATAATGAATAATTGGGATTTGTAGAGAAGAAATTTTGCTTTCATGAAAAATAGTTAGATAGTAATAGAAAAATCTGCAAGATCATTCTACCATTAATTTAAGGAATATTCTTAATATCAATAATAGGTATTAATTCAAGCTTCTTCATATATGGAAAATAGTAAGGAAGGATGGTTTAACTATGTATTTTTGAGCAAACTAACCTTGAGATTAAACACGTTAGCTACAAAGACAACTTTCAGGAGAAAGACGACCTCCTCGACCTATTGTTATGGACATAAGTGTACATTCTATTTTATTTCAACTCATCTCACTCCTTCCAAGTATCTAGAAATCAGTGCAGATTTATATATACATCGAAAAAAATCCTTTATAATAAAAAAGTATTTTTAAATAAGAAGGGAGCTGCTTACATGGCACAATCATTAAAAGGAAAAGTAGCATTTGTAACAGGAAGCGCTAGAGGAATCGGAAAAGCAACTGCTATTGCATTGGCAAAAGAAGGCGTGAACGTGGGTCTTCTAGCAAGAACAGAGTCAAAATTAAAAGAAGTGGCTGCTGAAATAGAGAGCTTAGGTGTGAAAGTAGCATACGCGACTGCTGATGTTTCTTCAAAAGAACAAGTAGAGGCAGCTATTTCTACATTAACAGCTGACCTAGGAGCTGCTGATGTTTTAATAAATAATGCAGGTATTGGAACCTTCGGAACGCTTCTAGAAATGGACCCTGAGGAATGGAAAAGCATCGTTGATACAAACTTAATGGGGACATACTATGTAACTCGTGCAGTTTTACCTCAATTAATAGAGAAAAATGGTGGAGACATTATTAATATCTCATCTACTAATGGATTGAGCGGAGCAGCTACTTCAAGTGCATATAGTGCATCTAAGTTTGGTGTTATTGGATTAACAGAATCTCTTGCTCAAGAGGTGCGTCGAAATAATATTCGCGTATCTGCTTTAACTCCAAGTACAGTAGCAACAGATTTAGCGATTGATACAAATCTTATTAAAGAAAATGACGATTCTAAATTTATGCAGCCAGAGGATATTGCAGAATTTATCGTGAATCAATTAAAACTAAATCCACGTATTTATGTGAAAACTGCAAGCTTTATCGCAACAAACCCATACTAATATACTTTCCATTAGAGTTGGAGACATATGTCTTCAACTCTTTTTCGCATATTTGGATAAACAGTGTCATAATGAAAAGAATATTATAAGGGACAAGGAAAGGATGTACCAATATGAAGTACAACAAAACAGTGATGACAAAGTTGATCAATGAGCATCGAGACTTACACGATGAACTAAAAAAGATTAAATTAGAAATGGGCCTAGAAAAGAACCTGGCTATTAAGGCATTATATCACTCGGCAGTAGCTGATAACGGTCCTTATATGAAGGACTATCAAGAATTAGAGCGTCTATATTAAAAAGCTCAGGCATATAGCCTGAGCTCTCATTTTCTCTGTTTCTCTTCCCGTTCTTTTTTTATCTCCTCTATTCTCTTCATTTGCTCCTGATAGTCCTTCTCCATTTCAGAGGTGGATGGGAGAAAGGATTCTGTACTAAAGTCTACTCTTTTTCCGTAACGAAGCATTTCGTAGAGGATCATCCCATTGTTGGGCTTTCCATTAAATGTGATCATAGGCACTATATCAAATAGGACATAATAAAATGCATAGAAAACAAAGCGTTCCCAAAATGTTTTATATTCCTCCGCCCATCCATTGGCAACCAAAAAGTTGATGAGCAATGCTAAGGATAGATTCATGAGAATGGGAGCAGAGTAAATACAAATGTAGGCGAGCTTACTTTTACGCCTTAATTCATCATAGGAAAACCAGCTATACAAATGATAATATTTGTGAATATCAATCATGCCAAACTTCAGAATCCGTGGTCCAGAGCCAATGGTCAGCCTTGGATTGACGACCCCAAATAGCCAGCTGACTGCTAAGTAGCCGAACTCCCTAAGAAATATCACCACAGGTAGGATGATAAATGCTGAAATAACAAGTGATACAAGATCAGTTAGTCCAAACACTATTATTCACATCCTCACAATAACTTCTAAGCTTCTTCTATACCCGCTTCCACACATTTAAATCTTCAATAGAAAGTTTAAACGAATATTCTGTAGCAAGCCTCGAATACTAAAAAAGCAGGAAGAAGGGAGGAACTATAGTGGCTAAGCATTCTGATAAAAGCTGGAAAAAGGATCATCCAGTAACGTTGTCGACTAACTCGGTGCAAAAAGCTGACCGTGCAGTGAAGCAAGCAATGTCTCATCCAGAGGAAATGGCAGTAGAGCATGCATTTAACTCTATATTGCATGCTGAAAATGCTGTTTCTAATGCAGAAGAGCATAATGAACATTTGGATATAGTGGAACAGAATAAGGAACATTTAGATACGATTAAGCACCAACTGGGTGAGGTAGAAAAGTAATAAGTTGCTCAAAAAAACGGTAGTCTATTTAAATAGATTACCGTTTTTTTATCATCCATCAATTGCTTCCTTTGCAACAACTGTTTTATTCTTCGTTAACTCTACCGTAAAGCCTATAAGTGGAGGAACAAAACTTAATAGAGTAATAAGAAGAAGCGTTAAAAATACATGCTGTGCCACCCATGGGATATTCCCTAGCAGATAACCAGCTTCGACCCATACGAGTGTCCATATGGCTGCCCCAAAAGAATTAAAGGCAATAAATCGTTTAAAAGAAAAGTTAGTGAAGCCACTTAGAAAGGGTAGGGTAGTGCTC
>CAKQHO010000008.1 GCA_934234185.1 uncultured Psychrobacillus sp.
GTTGAACAAATTGTTCATCGAGCGAATCGAATCAGTGAAATTCTTTCGGAGCTACCTGAGTTCAAGGATGCCGCTACAGTAATTACCCGCAAGGCATTACGGGTACAAAAGCAGCAGTTTACGATTGCCTTGTTTGGTGCGTTTAGTGCCGGGAAATCTAGTTTTTCCAATGCATTGATGGGAGCAAACGTGCTTCCTGTTTCACCGAACCCGACTACAGCAGCTATCAATAAAATACATCCTATTTCAGAGATGCATGCACATAATACAGCAGACGTTACATTAAAAACAGCATCTCAGCTTCTAGCGGATGTGCAATTTGCTTATGAGCAGCTTGGTATACATATTTCCTCCTTAGAGGAGGCCTATACGAAAGCACCTTCTATATTAGAGGGAACAGCTCATCAAGAGGTGCACAAATCCTTTATTGCTGCCTACTACAAGGGCTTTGAGGATGTGAAGGACAGACTAGGTGAGGTATTACGAGTAGATGGAGAGAATTTTCGTCGCTATGTGGCGGAGGAATCAAAGAGCTGCTTTGTCGATAATATCGACTTTTACTATGACTGCGAGCTTACAAGACTTGGGGTTACATTAGTAGACACACCAGGAGCAGACTCCATCAACGCAAGACATACTGGAGTAGCCTTTGACTATATTCGAAATGCGGATGCGATTTTATTTGTCACGTACTACAACCATGCCTTTGCAAAAGCAGACCGTGAATTCTTGATTCAGCTTGGTCGTGTGAAGGATGCCTTTGAGCTAGATAAGATGTTCTTTATTGTCAACGCGATTGATCTAGCGTCCAATGAGGAAGAAGCAGAGCTGGTGAAGCAGTATGTGAAGGACGAGCTCCAACGATTTGGTATAAGATTCCCACGTGTCTATGGGGTATCCAGCTTACAGGGACTAAACGAAAAGTTAGAGGGGAAATCTCTTCACGAAGGTATGCAGCAATTTGAGTCTGCCTTTGAGCAGTTCTTAGAGAAGGACCTAAAGCAAATAGCAGTCACAGCTTTAGATGAGGAAGCAACGAGACAGAAGGAAAAGCTTCATGCCTTGATTGATCAAACCGAACGAAACCTGGCTAGAAAGCCGGAGCGTTTAGTGGAGCTGAAGCAGCAGGAGCAGCAAATTGCAGGGCGCTATGAAAAATTAAATGCACTTGGCATAACAAAAGCGGCTACAGACGAGCTAGAGTCACTACTCTACTATTTACATCAACGAGTGTTCTACCGCTTTAATGAGTTCTTCCGTGAGGCATATAATCCTTCTTTATTTGCAAATAATTCTTCTGGTGTTGCACTTGACCTAGCACTAAAGGATATTTTAGAAATGCTGCGCTTTGACATAGAGCAGGAGCTCCGTGTAACGAATTTCCGCATCCTGCAATATAGTCAAAAGCAGGTGAAGCAGCTGGAGAAAGAAGAAATTCGATTCTTAAAAGAGTTGAACGATAGCTTTGCCTTCACACCAATGGAGCCGAGCGATGAGGAGCTGTTAGATTTTAGCGGTCCATTCCAGGACAGATCCAAGTATGCAGGCGTAAAATCGTATTATAAAAATCAAAAATCATTCTTTGAGAAGAATGAAAAGGAAAAGCTGCGAGATGCCTTGGCTGAACAAACAAAAAGGGATGCGGAAGTATTCTTGCAGGGAGAGCTATCACGTATTACTAAATGGGTAGAAGCTTATGTGCAGAACGAAATAGAAGGATTACGCAGCAAGCTTGTAGAAGATAGTGTGAAACAAATAGATGCGGAGAGAAACCTGCTAGAGAAGGAGGAAATCCTAGCTCTTTGGAAGGCGGTTTACCAACGCATAAATGAGGGAGAGCATGCTTCATGATAAGGGTATTTGTAAATCTGGAGGATATTAACACTTCTAACCATGCACGCTTTATTGATACACGTTTTGATTTAGCTGATGCTACAAAGGGCAAAAAACTGTTTGCTGAAGGACATATTCAAGGGGCTGTCTATTGGGATTTGGAGCAGGACCTATCTGATATGAATAGTAAGAGTGGAAGACATCCGATGATCTCAAAGGAGAAAATGATTTCCCTTGTGGAGCAGTCTGGTTTACAGCCCCAAGATACGATTTATATATATGACCAAGGCGGTTCTCCATTTGCACTAAGAGCTTACTTTTTATTGGAGTGGGCAGGCTTTGAGCATATCTTTGTGCTAAGAGAGGGCTATGAGGAATTAAAAAAAGTATTGCCGACATCTGCAGAAATTTCTGCTTATGCTTCTACCACCGTCATCCCGAAATGGAAGGATGAGTTGATTGTAGACGTTACTTCTGTTGAAAAAGTAGTAGCTGGCAATATGAAGGCGCAGCTTATAGATGCTAGAGCACCAAAAAGATACCGCGGAGAAATAGAGCCAATTGACCCTATAGCAGGCCATATTCCAACTGCGATCAACTATGACTGGGAGCAGCTGAAGAAGGAAGGGCGATTTGCTGGCCCCGAGGAAATGAAGGAAAAGCTGGCGGACCTTACATCTATGGACAGCCCTGTTATTGCATACTGTGGCAGCGGTGTAACGGCGGCCCCGTTATATGCTAGCCTAAAGGAAGCAGGCTATCCAGACGTAAAAATTTATGTCGGGAGCTACAGCGACTGGATTAGGGAGCATGAAGTAGAAACCGATTTGTAAATAGAACAGCACTTTCATTTGAAGGACTAATGACGTCTTTGTAATAAATAGGGGGCTTGTGAGGTAAAAATGTTTAAATATATGTTACAGATAATGATCGGGATTTTTATGTTAGCTTTATCCACCTTTTTCGCTTGGTATGAGGGAAGTGCAATAACAGATATCTCTTGGGAATGGAAATATTCTACACCTTTTTCTAAATTGTTTAACATAGAGATTGTGAATGGTCATGATATTAGTCAGCTTGATTATTTTGTTTATGCCGCTAAATATCAACCGCTATTTCCTGTTATTATGCTAATAAGTATATTCTATTTAGTTAATGTAGTTGGTCATTACTTAATAACACATCAACCTAAACGGGGACTTGTTTTTGGGGGATTAATAAGTTGTATCATTTTACTATTCAGTAGTTTTGTTTTTAATTCTCCGACTGCAGGGGGAAGAATTTTTTTCTGGATTATTTTAATTATCGGGTTTATTAATATAGCTTTTACAGTCTTAGGATACTTGAAATACTCTAAATGGAGAAATTTAGCTGATACAAATATAAGTAAATAGCTCTTATATACTGCCAAAAAAGAGCCTTGGAATAACTGCATACATTTGCATATAAAATAACGTTCTCAATTGAAAATATAGGAGCATGAAGAAAACCCTAGAAACGCTAATTTACCAGTGTTTCTAGGGTTTTTAAGTGAACTTTTTTATAATACAAGTCCACATCCAGCAACGTTTGGGGTATTTTTATATCTCTACTAGTTATTTCAACCATTCGAGAATTCATATATATAATTTGAGCGTATAATGTTATATGATGGAATATATTAGCAAAAAAGAGAGGGAACTAGAAATGAAGAAAAGACTTTTTACAATATTGAGCGTGCTATTGCTAACATGTAGCCTGCCTTTATCTAACGTGTTTGCCGCAAGTCCAAAGCAATTCACAGATGTATCACCTTCACAGTACTTTGCTGAAGCTATCTATGATTTGGCAGAACGCAATATTATCGGAGGCTACTCTGACGGTACCTTTAAACCAGGCAACTCGATAACGAGAGGACAAGCTGCGGCAATCATTGCGAAGCTAATCAATTTGGACACAGAAAACGTAAAAAATCCGGGATTTAAGGACGTGACGAAGGGGAATGGCTACTACAAAGCCATTGCAGCCATGGCGGAAGAAGGCATTATCAGAGGATATGCAGATGGACGTTTTGGTCCGAATGATCCTATTACACGGGGACAGATGGCCTCGATACTTGTCAAAGCGTTCGATCTACCACGCTATGATTTCTGGTCACATAATAATCCGTTTGAAGACGTTAAAAAGGGGACAAATCATGATCCTAACATATTAAACATCTATCGCCTTGGCATAACAGGAGGAACATCTCCTAATAAATTCAGCCCGAATGTTGCCATCACAAGAGGACAAGCAGCCAAAATGTTGAAAGCAACTGAGGAAGCAAAGTCACAGATAGTTACGTTGAAGGCAAGTGTTTTTAACTGGGAGCAGTTTAACATGTATGATTCCTTTCAGGATGATTCAGATTTGTTTCATTCTGTTGCTGGAAGCAATCAACTAAATGGGAAGTCTTCGGATAAGATTCATTTAGTGCCGCTCAAAGAAGGGACAGGGAGATTGCAAGTTGCATTGGTCTATTCAGGGAATCCAGATAAGAAATATTATCGGAAATATTATGTACACATCAAGGAATTGAACGGCAAATTGAAGTTGACACTTGAGGAGACACAAGATTTTCTCCCTACGCCAGCTATAGTGGATGTAAAAGATAAGAAAGAAGTTCAAAACGTGTCCCTTTCCACAATGGATGGAAAAAAACTGTCTGACAGTATAGCATTCAGAAAATGTCTGTGGTACAGTTCTTCTGTCTGCCATGATAACGATGAGACCGATAAGGAAGGCAACTATAATACAATTCAATTTGATATTGATAAGCCGGGTCAATATATTGCCACTCTCCGTTTTATTGATGGGGAGGAAGTACGGTACGGGATTGAAGCGGTAAGTCTCACTCCACATTTCTATTATAGTATCCGGACCCTAGAGGAAAAGCCAAGTGCGGTAATAGATCTGGGAGCAGAATATAAAATGGGTAAGTTTATATTACCAGAGGGTTCTGAGAAGATTGCCACTGTCACACGAGAAGAGGAAACCAACGTGCTCCGAGTCGTAGGAAAGAAATATGGTCACTTTTCTATTGAGTTTCCAAACCACAACAAGACCAATTTTAACTACGTTGGAGTAAAAGTCGGGCAGATAGGCTCTATTATTAATGTCTATATTTATGAAGATAGCTACACGTATGAATAAGGATAATCCGAAAGCAGGCATGCAGAGTATGTCTGTTTTTTATATTCTATGAGATCTATCAGGTTGAAGGTAAAATATAGACAAATACGATAATCTTAACAGCAATCGTTTATCAACTGAAATCAGTAGAAGAATTTTTCTTCCAAGAGTGTGTGGGCTCCAGATCGTAATGGGAGTGTCTCCAACTCACAACGGAATTAATCGAAAAAACGAGACATGGTCTCACTATAAAATAGATTAAACTTACTCCATAAACGACTTATTCATTATTCCATAACATTAAAGCATGAGAAAAATTTTATGCCAAACACAATTTTATATTAATGGTAAAATTAGGGTAAAGTTGTCAAAAAATAAGTGATCATCTTTTTGTTGCTTTTATCAAAGAAGAAATTAGAACTTCATTGAAAATGATTTGTGTACATAATTCCTATGAAGATGGTTTAGTGAATAAGATAATGAACGAAATGAACATTTGACGTGTGTGCTTTTGTAATTTTCGATACAAGGAGGTTAGGTTATTTTGTATGGTATTGAACCGAAATTTTGGCTTGAATTGATGCTGTTAATAGTAATTTCCTTAGTAGTGTTATTATCTTTTGGTTTTCTTATGAGAAGATTGTTGAAATTAGAAAAGAAGAAACTTTTTTCGCATAACCATGTAAATGCGAGACACAAAAAAATAGATTGGACACTAAGGATTATTTTTATCACTTCTATGATAGTAGGATCTTTTTATAATGGGAGTCTAGAAGTCTGGGAAAGGCTTTGGTACTTGGAGCCATGGTTTTTATTGCTTTTATTAGTTCTATTAACTGAGTCCGTCCGAGCATTTATGGAATGGAAATACGTTTCTAATAAAAACGTATACATTTTTACTTTGAGTCAGCTAGCATTTTGCGGTCTTTTTATAACTTTAGCTTTAACTACTAACTATTTTGGTTTGCTTTAAGGAAGTTCAAGAAAAAGCGATAAGCAAATGAATAATTGAATAATTTTATATTCAATACAATTTTATATTTATGTTAAAATTAGGATATATTGTAGATGAACAATTTGATAGAATCATGGCATTGTGATAAAAC
This sequence comes from uncultured Psychrobacillus sp., assembly GCA_934234185.1. GTDB lineage: Bacteria > Bacillota > Bacilli > Bacillales_A > Planococcaceae > Psychrobacillus. Next base: position 6,090 of record CAKQHO010000008.1, read on the forward strand.
ATATAACATGTTAGTTGAAGCAGATATAGGTGCCGATGCTATATGGTGTAAAAGATGCTATTGCAACCTTGATATAGAATATGTCCCAATTTCAATCGAATTGAAGACCGAATTAACAGCATGGACCTCAAAATATGGGGAGTGGATTGATTGGGATAATGAGGGATATTCTCCAATGGCATTGAACTTGAAGACCAACATAACCTACAAGGATTGAAGTTGACGGGAAAAGTACAAAAAGAAATTGAAGGAACATATCAAGTTTCTTTTAAGCCTTCTACATTTGCAAGAAAACAAGCATTGAAAAAATAGTAGGTCTTTAGAAGAAAGATTATTATTTTATTAAAATAAAGTCAGGTGGTGTTCGGGATGATTAGATCCGCTAAGCGTCAATTTATACAATACATAATATTTGCAAGTCTTTTTGTAATTGCTTCTTTTTCTTATATTGAGTTTGTTGATTTTAAAAATTCTCTCTTTGGTCCTACTGTGTTTTACTTTCTCATGATCATAGCAGTTTTTAATGCTGGAATATTTACTCAAAAATATATTCAATCAAAAAAAGAAAACAGCTATGAATAAGTCAGATATGTACCAGCCATTGTGCTTTACTTCAATCAGGAGTAAAGCATTTTTCATATTAGATAGGAAATGAAAGAAATTAATGGAGGTGAACCTAATGAAATTATGGAATATCCTTTTTTTCTTGATTGTTATAACCATATTTATTTCTGCATGTTCAATTAGTAAACCAGGAGATGAGTCGTTAACTACGGAATCGGAGTACGAAGAATTGCCGAGCAAATTAAAAGAAGAACAAATAGAGATTGAAGTATCTGTGAATAATAGAAATGAAGGGGACGAGATAATTTTTTTAATAGAAAACAAGGGAACAACCCCTATTGGTTTTGGAAGACCTATTTATATAGAAAAGTTAATAAATGGAGTGTGGTATCGTATTCCTTATATTAGATTAGAATTTACTGACGATATCGGAGAGGTAGAACCTAATTCTATTTTTGAAGATACAATAGACCTTAGATATTTAGACTATCAACTGACTGAAGGAAATTATCGTGCAATTAAAGCTTTCTATGGAAACGAAGGTAAAATAATTCTTGCCGCTGAATTTGAGATTAGTGAATAAAAATTCTTTTGTGACAATAAATATTGAAACCGAATAATTTAATGAGGATTATTTGGAAAGGGGGGACTCTACTTGATACTTCTAGAGGTACTCACGGTACTGCTTATTATTATAATAGCATTGATCATACATGAAATGGGGCATGCCATTGCTTGGATTTTACAAGATAAGAAGGCCAGGTCGGAGATATATATTGGATCGAAAAATAAAGAAAAAAAACTGAAATTGCCTATTGGGAGAATTACACTTTATGTGTCCATTTCTTTTTCAGGCTTGTGCATTCTGTCGAACCCAGAAGAATTACCACCAATTACAAAAAAACAAGAGCTCATCTCTTCAGCAGGTGGACCGATAGCTTCATTGTTTGGTTTTATCTTATTGAATTTTCTTTCCACTTTTATAACTGGCGTGTTAGGAATTATAATTTACTGGGTTGCACTTATCAGTTTACTTATATTTGTAACATCATTCATTCCATATTCATATCCTGCGTTCCTAAGAAACATAGGTGGATTACGAAATGATGGTTTAAAGATTCTTCATCTACTGAAAGAAATAAAAAAAGAGCGAAAAGTAGTTTCTTAAGAAGGGTATGGCACTTAAACGTGGTGAAGTAATTCTCAAGTTGTATGAAGAAAATTATGAACAAACGATAGAAAGAATAATGTTAACGAAATATGGGTTTAAAGAGACGGATATACCATTAGAGAAGCTAATGCATTTTAATTAAGACTTACTAAATTTAAGACAAAAATGGATCAAACATCACTAAAAGGTATTGATCCATTTTTTCGATACTTACTATTGCTAATTTATTTTTCCATTGCACTAATTGTTATTTCTCTATTGTCTTCAGGGTCATTTACATACCCTGTGAAATTGTATGCTGGTCGATAATATCCTTTCGTATCGTAAGTATAAGTAAGCTGTACATCTGTTATAGTGAGTGTATCTCCTTTTACTAATGGATTAAATAAATTAAATTCTCCATTTTGCAGTTTCTCAAAAGCTTGTTGCTCGGAAATTATTTTTTCCTCACCAACGAATTTATTATGTTGAATATCATACATAATATTATTTGGAATCTCGTTATTAGAAAGTGTCACAATTAGAAAGCCTTGAGAAAAATCCTCACAATGAGAAGCTGGTTGATCGGTTACAGGGATACCCCAACGGATAGTGGAATCATACTGATGGTGAAAAATAGCATTTGCTGGCATTAAACTCTTCTCAATAAACCAATCCTCCAAAAGCTGCTTCTGACTCTCAATATCTACTTGAGGCGATTCCTCTGAGTTATCTTTGTACAGGCTCCAACCCCCGTTATGCATGAAATAAACAAGAGAAAAGTTTTCTCCTTCTTGGTTGCTAAACTGGAATCTACGATTTTCACCTTCAATGCGCATGCCACCTTGCTGGGTCAGCTGGAATTGCTTTGCGATCATCTCTGAAAAGTCTTTTGCCGATTCCAAGTTATTGATTTGGTTGTTGTAGTAAATACAAGCATCATAGGTTTCATCAGATAGCTTTGATTCTAATTGCACGTCTACATTTTCCATAGACTGTTTTTGTGCAGGCTTATAAGCAAGATTACCGTATTCCTGTGCTTGGTAAGCGATATACCCTATTCCAACAATGCCAACAAATAATAAGGGAATTGCAAAAGCCTTTCCTATTGCGAGCCACTGTATCTTTTTCTTCTCGATAGACAAAATAAGCACCATGACAATAAAATATCCAGCGATACTTCCAAGCGTATTGTGGAATAAATCATCTAGCTCGAAGATACCTTTTCCAGTCACCAGCTGAAAGATTTCAATCCCTGCAGTGAAAGCAAAGGAAACCACTAAAACACGCCAAAATGTTTTCAATTTGGAATGAATAAACGGTAATATCAAGCCTAATGGCATGAACATGATTACATTAAAAATGATTAGCTGAAATTCAGCTAGAGACCAATTGTTCCAAGCACTTACATATCCACTGAACAAATTAGTATTTATTTGTCCGGTAAATAAAATAGGTCTATTCGAGGTAGTAAGAGCAAATACTACCATTACCCAGCAGAGTAGTAAGGAAATGGAGAGTACTTTTGATAGGCGAAGCGGGTACTTTTTTTGAAAGAACTTCCGATAAAGAAGAAAACCTGCGAAAAAAGCAGCCACGATAAAAAGCGAATATTTTACGTAAGGCAATAGAGCGGAAATAATTGTTTGAATATCCAAGGTATTGGATCCTCCTTAGTTGTTTAGTAAGTTTAGAATACCAATAACTTCTTAAGAAACGGACATTAAATTTCTTAAGATTCTCTTAAGAGGATGAATATGGTAATATCAAAATTAGTAATGAATGCTACTTTTAGTAGTAGATGCATTAGCTCAGATTTTGTTCTTAGCATTTATCGTCATTTCAATCATTTTGGTTGTCACTTTGTTTCCATATATAAAGCGTTGGAGAAATCAGCTTGATAGAATGGAAAGAATTCTGGATGATCTAAGCAAGCAATTAAAAAGAGAGGCTGACTGACAGCGGATTCGTCTAGTAAGTGACAGTAGGGGATATTTCTAATGGTTTTGGGACATGGCAATAGAATTGCGCTTATTGGATCTTTATTAAATCTGATGGCTATTGCTCTTATTTTAGATTTTTTATTGAAACAACAGGATAATTTCGGAAGGTGTCAATGAAATGAAATTTGAAGATGTGACTTACCCAGCATTTTTTAAAAAAGATGGTCATGAATATGGCCTACATTTTCCAACGTTGCTTCCGGACTATGGCTGGGAGATACCAATATGCACGGGACTCACCAAAAAAGAAGTCATTCAACATGGAAAGAAACGTTTAACTTTTTTGATAGCTGGCAGATTACATGATAATGAAGAATTACCTAGTCAGGAACCTATTCCTATTCATCTGAGGACTGAAGACATGGAGCTGATTTTTCTTAAGACCGCCTTTAACAAGTTTGCGAAGGAACTAGAAGAACATCTACCTTGGCGACATTGGCATATCTATTTCAACAGAGACGACAGTAGTGACTTTCAAGCTGTGGCATATAAGAATAAGCAGGGACTATGGAAAGTCGTGGTGGATGGTGAGCTTCCTGTTAATATCCAGCTAGACAAGCTACTGCACCTTTGTCCTACATATCCTGTCATCTGCACGGTAAGACGAAGAGTAGAGGCAGAAGAAGTTTTTGACCAATTTGTTCGAGATTTAAAGGAGATATCGAAATTAGAGATAGAGGAAGGAAAAAAGACTTCCTTTTTAGATAACGATTTAGATAAGGATTAAAGAAGATCTCGAGTGGAGGTCTTCTTTTATTTGCTTGCACATGGATGCTACGATTCTTTATTGAAACAACAACCTCCGATTTACATAAGCGTCGTCCTCTTGTATGATGATTTCCAAATATGGCAAGCCGAAAAGAGTATAGGCGGTTAACGTCTTGGTAGAATCATCTGCTTCTAATGAATCAATGGAATAGGAAATGATGAAAAAACGTTCGAGGGATCCGTCAAACAGGCTTGCTGCACGGTCTATATATTGGCTATGTAAACCATCCTCGTAAAGCATATATGTTTGAATATCTTTAGAGGGTAGAAAAGCAGCCACGCTAAACGCAAATATAATGAGCTTAATCACGGCCCTTCTTATTTTATAGGCTTTTCCTCTTAAAATTCTGCGGTTCAGAAAAAACACTCCCTATTAGTAAAAATACAATCAATCTACTATATTCATCCAAGAAAGGAAGCATGAAACTTAATGATATCTTTTTGCTAGGATATCCTTTATAATTAATTGTCGTATGAATGATATCGTGTTATAATGGGCAAATTGTTAGTGGTAGAAATGAGGGCTAATATAAATGAAAAAATCAATTTATGGTCTTACAAGAGATCAGTTAATAGAATGGTTATTAGAGCGTGGTCAAAAGAAATTCCGTGCGGAGCAGGTATGGGATTGGTTATATATCAAGCGTGTACAAAGCTTCGAAGAAATGACAAACGTCAACAAGGATACTTTGAAGATTTTAGAAGAAAACTTCGAGATCCAAACGTTGAAGGAAAAGGTAAAACAGGAATCTGCAGATGGCACAATTAAGTTCTTATTCGAAATGCAGGACGGGAACCTTATCGAGACAGTGTTAATGCGCTTTAAATATGGCTTATCTGTTTGTGTGACTACACAAGTAGGATGTAATATTGGCTGTAGCTTCTGCGCAAGTGGCCTTCTTAAAAAGAGCCGAGACTTGGATGCAGGAGAAATCGTTGGTCAAATCATGAAGGTTCAAGAGCATTTGGATCAAATCAAAAAAGACGAACGTGTTAGCCATATCGTTGTAATGGGAATTGGAGAACCATTTGATAACTATAAAAATCTAATGAACTTCCTTCGTACCGTAAATGACCAAAAGGGACTTGCTATCGGTGCACGCCATATCACAGTTTCCACAAGTGGCTTGGCGAAGAAAATAAAAGATTTTGCAAATGAAAATATCCAAATCAACTTGGCTGTATCCTTACATGCACCTAATGATGAGCTTCGCTCCAAAATTATGGTTATCAATAAGGCCTTTCCAATTGAGAAAGTGATGGAGTCCATTGATTATTATTTAGAAACAACGAATCGTCGTATCACATTTGAATACATTCTTTTGAAGGATGTTAATGATCATGTAGAAGAGGCACAGCAACTAGCTAAGCTACTTGAAAACAAACGTCATCTTTCTTATGTGAACCTGATTCCTTACAACCCAGTGGATGAGCATAGTCAGTACCAACGCAGCTCGGAGGAGTCGATTAGTGCGTTCTTCCAAACGTTGAAGAAACACGGTATTAACTGTGGCGTACGTGTAGAGCAAGGCTCTGACATTGATGCAGCATGTGGCCAGTTGAGAAGTAAGCAAATTAAAAAAGATAAGGTTTCAAACTAATAAGATAAAAGACGTTTACCTCTTAGGGGATAAACGTCTTTTATCTATGATGAATATAATTAGAAACCAGTTATTTAGCTAAGGGTACGTACCCAGTTTTCTCGATAAGCTCCTGCCCCTGAGAGGATAAAATCCATTCTATAAACTCATCAACATGCGGATTATCTGTATTAGTTGTCACTACATAAAACTCCGATGCAATTGGGTACTGGTTGTTTTGAATATTCTCTTTGGAAGGGGAGACCCCATTTATATTTAATAGTTTAATCTGATCGTTCTTCACCATTTCGTTGGAATAAAAACGAAAAGTATATCCAATTGCATTTTTATAATTTTTATATTGAGCTACTTCTTCAATAATTCCACCCATCCCACTGACAATATCCTCGGTTGGCGCTTGCAATAAAGGAATTTCTCCCATTAAGTTTTGTAAAGCAGTTTGACTCCCACTGCCCTCGGGACGTTGGAATGCTCGTATAGAATCATTGCTTCCCCCAACATCCTGCCAATTTTTAATGTTCCCTGAGTAAATATCCTTGATTTGCTGAATGCTGAGCTCGTCTACCTCATTCTTCTGGTGGACAAAGAACACAAATGCTTCTCTTCCAATCGGTGTAAGTTTAAGCTCTACACCATTTTGCTTCGCTTGATTGATTTGCCCCTTAGAAGGTCCCGCAACAAAGATCATATCTACTTTACCTTGGATTAAATTATTATACGCATCTGGTGTAGTATTTACCATTACTTCACTGGAGCTTGGGTCATACGTTTTTTCTGGATAAACCGCTTGTGCAAAAGAAGCATACAAAGGATACAGGGCCGTTGCTCCATCCATCCTTGGTAAGTCCTCTGTAATTTTCAAAGTCGACTCTTCTTTGAGTGTTGCAATCTTTAGAGGCTCCTGGAATGGTTGGTATTCCCAAACATTTAAATCTGCATTGACTGTTGCAATACTATTCTCATATATCTTTTTAATTGGAGGAAATGCACTTATCGTTAGGGCAACTACTATTAGTGCTAAAAACCATTGTTTTCTTTTTTTAGTAGTGAAAAAATTAAATAAATGCAAGAGGTAAAATACATACAGTACAATCACTCCCGTGATTAACAGCGAAATATAATTTATATTACCAGTTAAAGCAAGTACCAAAAAAAGAAATAAGGTTATGAAAAAGGCACAAATCAAATAGAAGACAGCATGTATAATTTTTTCACTCAAGGATTTTTGTTCTTTCATTTTTGACACCTCCTAAATTTGACTAGAAACTTCATCTGATAGACTTCTCATAACCCATGTAATCAAGGAAATGAGCCATTCAGCAAGGATTTTCCGCTCCCTCCACCTGGTAAATCAATTATTGGATTAAATCCACCACTTGTTCCTAGATTTTCCATTTTTTTATCTATCTTTAGTCTAACAGATGATCGAAAGGGCACCTACTTAATTTTGCTAGTTTAATTTATTTTAAAAGGGAAAAATAAAATTAAGGAGAATCAATTAATACCGTTTATATCCTTAAAAGTATATACAGCATTCCCATCTAGTGATCTATCAAAAAGGAAAGGAGGAAAATCAATGAATCCAACTATTGTATTAGAAAAAATGTTACATAGCGGATCAACACAGGAGGAAGCTATCGCATTCTTTGACCAATTAGAAGCAGTGGAATTATATGAAATGTGGGGACTATGGAAAGGCGAAGAAATAAAAACTGGCCATCCTATAGAGGGCATTTTACATGCAGCTGGATGGTATGGTAAACAGTTTTTAAATGAAGAGCATGTTCACCCGCTTATGATGAAAACTGAAAATGGAGTATTATTTCCTATTAATCCAGCTTTTATTCCTTTGAAAATCCCCTTTGATAATATTCCTAAAAACCTGATAACGCCAGCTATGAAGCTTTTTCGCCCCGTATTAAAAACAAAAAATAGTGCTGCAAGACTACGACAAATCGTGTACAGAGGAAAAACTAGCGCTGCTATGGTTTACGATAAAAAAGAGATAATTGATATATTTCGAAAAGTGGATGCAAATACATTAATGTGTGTAATGGATAGTAAACAATTACAAGATGGTAAGCCTTACTTCTTTGTGCTGAGAAAAGTAAAGCGGATGTAGGAGGAAGGGATATGGTCAAATGCTATAATGGGCCTTTTCTTTGAAGTGACCTTATGTTTATAGATTAAAAACCTTAAAATAGAAGCAAAAGCAGTCCTTTATCAAAAAAGTACGAATCAGTCAGCGGAACTGTTTAAACTACTTATTGGAGAAACCTTAATGAACCCGAAATAATTTTCTGACCTCGAAATAGAGGTCTTTTTTTATGGTCAACTTTTTATTTATTGAATTGAACAATAAAATCATGGAAATGTGTAGTAAAAAGCGTGGGACCGAAATATTTTTAAAAATTTTAAAGCCAAATCCATACATTATCCGTCTAATCAATGAAAAGGAATTAAGGGGGGGATAGTTTGATCAATTTAGTAAAGAAAGCTCAAGCGGGAAATGATAAAGCATTTTTAACCTTGTTTCAAAAGTATGAGGAAGAAATCTATCGAATGGCTTATATATATGTGCAAAACCAAAGTGACGCGCTAGATGTTGTGCAAGAAACAGCCTATCGTTCATTTAAAACAATCAAAAACTTAAAAGAACCGAAGTTTTTTAAAACTTGGCTAATAAAAATAGCCATTAACTGTTCAGTAGATTTACTTCGAAAGCAGAAAAAGATAGTTCCTTTAAAGTCAAACTTCGAGGAAAATGTATCGAACGATATTAAAGAAGATATTGATTTAGAAGTGAGCATTCGAGATTTAATTGAACTATTAAATGAAGAAGAAAAAAGTGTGGTCCTCTTAAGATTTTATGAAGGCTTGACCTTCAAAGAAATATCAGAAACATTAGAAATTCCCTTGGGAACGACAAAGACTGTTTTATATCGAGCATTAGGCAAGCTTCGTAAAAAGGTAAAGGGGGAAGATTTTTATGAGCAATAAGATAAATCAAGAAATGAACAAAATTAAAATACCAAGGGAACTTAGGGAGAGAAGTAAGATGGGCGTATATCAAGCGAAAAAAGAAATGAAAAAGGATAGAAGAGGATTTCCTCTCAAAAGCTTCGGAATTGCTGCTGTTTTACTAGCAGCTGGCTCATTCTTTTTATTTATAAATGGTCCATTTGATAAGCCGAATCAAGGAGAACAATCTGTAATGGAAGACGGAAGTGTGACAATCCCGTCTATTCAATTACCAAAAGACGGGTCAAATGCCGATATGATTGGTTTAATCGTGTATAATGGGAAAATTTATACTCAGTCAAAGACAGAGATAGATGCGGAGGATGCAAAGCTTCTAATAGGTGAGAAACTTGGTATGACGAAAGGGTCGATTGATGAATGGAGTACCGAAGAAGCCTATGACGAAGAGCTAGCATCGACAATCGGAGAGACGGATGTATATTCTGTAAAGGGATATGATAAAGAATTTAGAATCATGACTTATCAAGAAATCAATGGTGAGCAGTATGCAGAGTTTTATGAAAACCTTAACGGGATTACAATTAAAAATGGTCAGGATGTCTTTGGGAAATTAAATATAAATAATAATGTAGCTTCTGTAGAATACCGAGTATTTAGTGATTGGGATTATAGTATTGATAATTATCATCCAGTAACGGATCTGGAGGCAGTGAATATGTTTCTTGATGAACTTAACCGAGCAATACCAATTTCTCGAGGACTAAATTCTGACCCTATCAGCGAATATAGAAGCGATGAAAACTTCCGAGAACTGACAATTCACTTACAGGATGGTTCAAAAGTTAAGCTAACTCTACTCAAGGATGGATATATCTACTATGGATTTATGGGTGCATATTTTGAAATGGAGGAAGAAATATTTTCAACATTTTGGAGCCAAATAGACTAAATTATGTCCTAATAAAAGCCTGGTGGAAAATGTCCAGGCTCTTTTGCTATTAGAAAGCAGGTTATTATAATAACGATTTATGCTGAAATGGACATTTCCCTTGAATAGGCTCAATGTCGTCCCCGATGAAAAATTGTTTCCACTCATTATGCGTCGGATCACCGAAATGACCGATGTCTGGATGCTTAGGCAGCTGGTCCCAAACCTCCACACGTTTTCGAACCTTCTCTCTGGACATAATTCCACCTTTTTCCGTTCCTTCTAATCCTACAAATATTTTACGAGGCTGGAATCCGAGAACCATAGCATTCCCTAAATCACGTGTCTTTCTCTTTTTATAGGCAGGTGCATTACCAAAAACAAAAATGGGTTCCCCATGAAAACGAAAATCCCATAAGTAATGGTCTGGATCACGAGGACTGTCTTCTGGCCATTCGACTTCATCTACCTCATGCAAGTACTGAAGAATTTTCCAGAACTGGTTTCGATAATCGTCGATGGAGCCTTCTTCATCAAAAGGCTCTACAAACACAAAAAGACCATGTCTTTTGTGTTTTGGATCTTTAAATAATTCTAAAAAGCCCTTTAATGCGTTAGGTAAATTGCTCCAGTCATCCTGATTAATATAAGCATAACGAAGCTCGCCCTTTAATTCACCACTCATACCAAAAAAGCAGGGAAACGTTTTATCTGTAACGGTCTTATGAAACGTGTCATATTCTTTATGAAGCCAGCTCGGTAGATCTTCTCTTGTCTGAAAATCTTCCTTAGTTAGCAATGCTTGGTCCTTGGTAATCAAAAAAACCCCTCCTATATATCTATGTATATTTCACTACTCCCTTATTTACCCAATAAAAAAAATTTACAAACCATCCATGACAAAATTTGAAAATTCGAGAAAAGGTTATGAAAATAAAATTTCGGGAATAGATAGAGAGGAGAGAAGAAACAGGAGGATGACTGATGGAGAAAATGATAGAAAATCAATCACAAATACAATGTCATACAGAATATGGAGTACTTCAAAAAGTCATCTTATGCGAGCCTCAATACATGGAAATTAAAGAAGTGATTAATGAGGTTCAGAAAAATTATATAAAGAGTAATATTGACAGGTCACTTGCGCTTTCCCAACATAAGGCATTTGAAGATGCATTGAAAAGGGAAGGTGTAGAGGTAATCAAATTACAACCTGGAAAAAATAAACCGGAACAAGTCTTCACGAGAGATATTGGCTTCACGATAGGGAACACACTATTTATATCAGAGATGGCAAACCCCATTCGCCAAGGGGAAGAAGAGGTATTAGTACAGTGGACGAATCATCATGATATCGTGCACAAGAAGCTTTCCTCCAATCATATTGAAGGGGGAGACGTGATAATAGATGGAACGCGTGTATTTATTGGACTTAGCCACCGAACAAGCATGAAGGCTGTCGAAGCGCTCCAACATGAAATGTCAGAGCTTGAGGTAATTCCAATTCCATTTAACCCAAAATATCTACATCTTGATTGCGTATTCAATGTTCTTTCTTCGAAGGATGCCCTCATTTATCCAGATGCGCTCGATTCTGACGTCAAAGAAAAACTAGCTGCTATGTATAATCTGATAGAGGTTAGTGAAGAGGAGCAATTTACAATGGGTACAAATGTATTGTCCATCGGTCATAACCGAGTTTTTAGCTTGCCGATAAATAAGCAGGTAAACATCCAGTTAAAAAAGCATGGATACAAAGTGATCGAGGTCGATTTGTCGGAAATCATTAAATCGGGTGGATCATTTAGATGCTGCTCCATGCCAATTCTACGAAGCTAACTAATTTTATGATACTAGCTGTCTAATGTACTAACATTAGGCAGCTATTTTTATTTTCCGTATAAATTGAATATTTAATTCGAAAATTATTGAATGTAAGATTCGGAAAATATATAATATTATGTATCAACAAAAGATGAAGGAGGATAAATAGAAAATGAAGTACGTTGATTTACATTCATCTGAATCTGTCACATTAAAGGTAGAGAGTTCTCCTGTCTGGGAAGTGATTCTTGGTATTTCTGGGTATACGCATAGTCAATTAAGACATACATTTGAATTTGATGAGCTATGGGGAGTAAACAAGGAATCTATGTCTAATAGTTTACGAGAAGCATTAAACGAAATCGAAAGAACAAATTTGTGGTATGGCTTAATTATGCTCCAGGATAAAATAGCGGCAGAAAACTTGGAAGACTTCAGCTCTAGGCTAAGCACCATGAATGAAAGAGAATTTTATGAAGCACTTTTACCCTACAAAGATAGAGAAAGGGAGCAGCTGCGAAACAATCTAATTAACCAGCTAGGCAATGAACGAAATTTTGAGGGATATGCTGCTTATTTTAAAGGCCATGAATATTTAGAGAACTATATACTAATTTTGGAAGCATACTCACAGGAACGATTATCTCAGCTCTTCAATTGTATTGTAACGGAATGGTACGAATGGATATCTACATTTAAGGAATGGACAAAGTGGAATCAAGCTTTGGCATTTGAGGAAAAGCAGTATACATCCTTGGAAATCACCAATTTATTGGACACCATTGAAACAATTACAGGAGGGGTAAAGTATCTTCCCGAGCCTTCAATTTGGACTGTGAAGTTGGTTCCCCAGGTATCCTACAAGCCATGGACTCTTACTCTGAGAACAGCAGACACGAAGTTGTTTTTCTATCCATTAAAGGATGAATACTTACTAGAGCCTGGAACTCCACCGACTGATCTTATTCGAGGTCATAAAGCACTTGGAGATGAAGTACGCCTAAAAATTTTGCACCAGTTAAAGAAAGGTCCATGCTCTCTACAGGATTTAAGTAATCAATTTAATATTTCGAAGACAACGATTCACCATCAACTGTCACTACTGAAAGCTGCAAAGTTTGTACGTGTAGAAAAAGGAGTATACTCTATCGAGTTTAACCAATTAGAGGCTTTTTCTGAACTACTTTTAAAATTCCTGGGGGACGTAACGTGAAAAGATTAGGAAAACCTTTTCAAGCACTATGGATCAGTCAAATTGTATCGGAGTTTGGGGGTGCTGCAGGAGGAATTATAAATGGATTACTGCTTTATGAGTTAACAGGCTCCAAAGAGTGGATGGCGACCATTTGGTTAGTTTATTTTATTCCCTCATTAGTTTTACAAAGTGTTAGTGCTCCATTTTTAAATTACGTTAGGAAAGAGAAGGTGCTTCGGAATATACAGCTATTACGAGCTGTAGCATATCTATTGCCATTAGCAGGATATTTCCTTGATTCAGCTATTAGTATAATGGTCGGGCTTGTCTTGCTTCAATGTATTTTAGGCATACTCCAACCTATATACTCTAGCCTTACTTTTTCAATTGTCCCTGATATGTGCAAGGAGGAGGATCTGGCCGAGGCGAATGGATTGTTGGATACTACACTCCGACTTATGACAATTCTAGCACCTGGAGTGACGTCGTTGCTTTTATTGGCCGTTCCGATGCATTATATATATGTGATTTCTGCTATTATGTTTTGCCTCAGTTTCCTATCTCTTAGAAGAATCCCAGTAAAAAGAGTAAAGAAAATAGAAGTGTGGACAAGAAGGTTTTGGTGGGAGGAGTTAAAAGAGGGATATATCATCTTCTTTCGTTTCCCCCAATTATTGAGACTAACAATTCTTTCCTCCACCGTGCAGTTTGCGGTAGGGGCGACGATGGTGTTAAGCATACCCTTCATCCAAGGGGAGCTGGGGGGAGAACCATGGGAGTTTGCAGTTTTTAAGGGGGCGTTTCCAATTGGCTATATTATAGGCATGTTCCTTCTTACCAGGCTTCCTAAAACTAGCTCCTCCATGTATATAGGGCTTTTTGGAGGAGGATTATCATTTATCCTACTATTTTTTGCTCCATCCATCTGGCTAGCCTGGATTTTCGAATTAATAGGAGGCATCTTGTTTCCTTTATTCAATGCACAAAGTGCAGCCATTTTTCAAAGGGAGGCCCCAAGGGATCGGCTGACCCAGCTAAGTGCTGTTCGTCTATTTCTATTTAGAGTTTCCATGCCGCTTGGAATATTATTTGCATCGTCAACATTTCTCGAAATCAGTACCAGGCAAACCTATCTGATTATTGGCTTGACTATCCTTCTTCCTGCTATCTTTTACTGGTTAAAAACGAGAAACCTAGGTGAAGAAATAGGGCTTGGAAATAAACATGTGTAGACGAGTGAATAGGCAAAACAAATAAAGTCCTTATCTGAGAAAATTTAGCTTAAGACCTTTATTTAGAAGCGAGATTTGATTAATAATACATATTCTGGAGACTTCTATTCTATATTAATCAATGTAAGAAAGAGTATGGTACTATTGCGCAGTTTAGTTGAACGTCTTAGACAAAGGGGGAAAAAGAAATGATACATAACAAGTTCAATGAATTTATGAAAATTACAAACAAATTGAACGATATGGAAATAATTCCATTGTTAATGGGCTCAGTTGGTCTTGAATTGGTTACTGGCCATGATTGGGATGCCCAAGATTTAGATATTCATGTACCTGGAGATAAAAGAGGGTGGGAAGTGCCTCCGGAATTATCGATATACCAGTGGGAGAAGATTGTACCAATCATGAATTCAATGGGATATGTCTTAATTGATTTGCATGAGCATCAGTTTTCTAAAAATGGGCTATCCGTTGAATTTGGCATTATTGACACATTACCAAGCTTTGCAGGAATAAACCTAGAAGATTTAGAACTACATCAGACAGGGGAAGTAAAATACTATTTACTTACCCCTGGTCAATATCTATCCGTTTATGAATCTTCTTCTAAGGATAGCTACAGGGCAGAAAACAATAATAATAAAGATCTGCCAAAAATTGATGTACTAAAAAGTATCATAGAAAACGAGTGCTGATAGCAGGTTATATAGTAGGATATTTATTTAGCCTGTTTGTTGTCCTCAACCTCAAGAGAAGTGGGTTTTTCATCAATTGTTTGCTTGTATGCGTAGCCTTTATTAATAACAAAAATGGATAATCCTAAAATAATGAGGAAAATAAGAATGCTTATAATCATGACAATGACCATGGTATTTCTCCTTTTTATTTTCATTGTAATAGGTTAAACAGCAAAAAAGCCACCCTTAGGGTAGCTTTTTCTTATGCCATGGAAGCAGTGTTCATAGCTTCTTCAATTTTGTCCCAAGAAAGGTTCATAGCTGCTGCTACCCCTTGTCCGTATGCTGGGTCTGCTTTAAAGCAATGGATGATGTGACGAACTTTAATGAATTCTTCTACGCCTTCCATGTTACGAGCAGTGTTTTCGAATAATACTTGCTGTTGCTCTGGGCTCATAAGATTGAATAACTTACCTGGTTGTTCGAAGTAGTTATCATCATCCTCACGGAAGTCCCAGTTTGTAGCTGGTCCGTTAATTGGAAGAGCTGGCTCTTTGAATTGAGGAGCTTCTTTCCACTCGCCGTAGCTGTTTGGTTGGTAAGTCATCGTGTTTCCTTTGTTGCCGTCTACACGCATAGCACCATCGCGGTGGTAAGAGTGGAATGGGCACTTAGGTTGGTTAACTGGGATTTGGTGGTGGTTAACACCTAAACGATAACGAGCAGCATCCCCATAAGAGAATAGACGACCTTGAAGCATTCTGTCTGGAGAGAAGCTGATTCCAGGGACTACGTTTGCTGGTGTGAAAGCAGCTTGCTCAACTTCAGCAAAGTAGTTATCTGGGTTGCGGTTTAATTCGAATTCACCAACTGGAATTAGTGGGAAGTCTTTTTTATACCAAACTTTTGTTAAATCAAATGGGTTGTAAGGCATATTGTTTGCTTGTTCTTCTGTCATCACTTGGATGTACATTTTCCATTTAGGGAAGTTACCTGCATCAATTGCTTCCATTAGGTCACGTTGGTGACTTTCACGGTCAACACCTACTAGCTCTGCAGCTTCTTGGTCAGTAAGATTTTCAATACCTTGTTGAGATTGAAGATGGAATTTTACCCAAACTCGTTCACCCTCAGCGTTAATCATAGAGAATGTATGGCTTCCGAAACCATGCATCGTACGGTAAGATTTTGGAAGACCGCGCTCACTCATCACGATGGTGATTTGGTGAAGTGCTTCTGGTAAAGAAGTCCAGAAATCCCAGTTACTATTGGCATTACGCATATTTGTACGTGGGTCACGTTTAATCGCATGGTTTAAGTCTGGGAATAATAATGGATCACGGAAGAAGAATACTGGAGTGTTGTTACCAACTAGGTCCCAGTTACCTTGTTCAGTGTAGAAACGCATAGCAAATCCACGAATATCACGTTCTGCGTCAGCTGCCCCACGCTCTCCAGCTACTGTAGAGAAACGAACGAACATATCTGTCTTTTTGCCGATTTCAGAGAATAAAGCAGCGCTTGTGTACTTCGTGATGTCATGAGTTACAGTGAAAGTACCGTATGCTCCTGATCCTTTCGCATGCATGCGACGCTCTGGAATCACTTCACGATCAAAATGAGCTAGTTTCTCAAGTAACCAGATATCTTGAAGTAATAGTGGGCCTCTAGCACCAGCTGATTGAGAATTTTGGTTGTCTACTACTGGAGCACCAGCAGCAGTCGTCATGAATTTAGTCTGTTTTTCTGTCATTCGTATTCCCCCTAGATTAGAATTATTATAATACAAGATTGATTATATCAAAGGGATTTATAGAATGCTAGAATGATTATCATTTTTTTATGAAAAAAAATAGCTCATTAGATTATTTATGACCATAAAGACCTTCGTAAACCATTGATTTATAAGGGTTTAAGTAAAAAATGTATAAAAAATGTCATTATCATTTGGCATTTATAATTGAACAACCGATTCTCATTTAATTATTGTGATAAAATAAGCTTTTTAAAATTATTATAGTAGCTATATAACCTTCTAACCCTTTGAACAAAAGGGTTTGTTATATTAATATATCAAAAAAAGTGGTTATTATTTGCTTTCTTATAAAAGAATCTATTCTCATTTAATTTTTCATGAAAAAAGCTTTTTTGAACATCAAAGATTCAAAAAAGCTGTCAAATGTATGGTTTATTAAATTAATAAATCAAATAGGGTGCTATCATTGTTTACTTCTTTATAAGAAAACCCATTCTCATTCATTCTAGAAAGAAGAGAAGAATAATCTTCTTTAGCCTTCAATTCGATTCCAACTAGAGCAGGTCCGCTTTCTTTATTGTTCTTTTTGGTATATTCAAATGTAGTGATGTCATCATCAGGGCCAAGCACCGTATCTAAAAATTGACGTAAGGCACCGGCTCTTTGTGGAAAGTTAACGATAAAGTAATAAAGTAAGCCCTCATGAATCAAAGACTTCTCCTTAATTTCCTGCATTCTTCCGATATCATTATTTCCACCACTGATAATACATACTACCGTTTTTCCTTTGATTTCTTCCTTATGGAAGTCTAAGGCGGCTACCGATAGGGCGCCCGCAGGCTCTGCTATGATCGCATGCTTGTTGTATAAATCAAGGATGGTCGTGCAAACCTTCCCCTCTGGAACAAGCGAGATATCATTGACATATTTCTCGGCTATTTGATGAGTTATATTACCGACGCATTTCACTGCCGCTCCATCTACGAATTTGTCAATCTCCGCTAGTGCTATTGGCCCTTTGTTTACTAGTGCTGCCTGCATGCTTCCTGCGCCCTTAGGTTCCACTCCGATAATTTTGGTAGCCGGAGAGAGGTTTTTTATATAAGAAGAAACTCCTGCAATAAGTCCACCGCCACCCACACTTGCAAAAACATAATCTAAAGGCTCTTCGATGTCCTGCATAATTTCTACTGCCACAGTTCCTTGTCCTGCAATGATTTCGTAGTCATCAAACGGGTGAATGAATGCGTGCTTCTCTAACTCCGCACATTCTTTCGCACTTTTAGCGGAATCATCAAAGGTATCTCCAATCAAGATAATCTCTACAAATTGTCTACCAAACATTTTCACTTGATCAATCTTTTGCTTGGGAGTGGTAAGTGGCATGAAAATTTTTCCGTAAATTCCTAGGTGGGCACAGGCATAGGCGACACCTTGCGCATGATTGCCGGCACTGGCGCAAACTACACCGTTTTGTTTAGCAATTGCCTCAATCGATTTAATCTTATAATAAGCACCTCTTAGTTTAAAAGACCGGACATACTGTAGATCCTCTCTTTTAAAGTAAATAGAAGCATCATATTTTTCGGAAAGATAGTCGTTTTTCTGAAGTGGGGTATGGAAAACCACTTCCTTAAGTAATTGATGTGCGATCAACACATCCTCTACCTGTAAGGACTTCTCTGTTAATTGAGTCATAAAGCCAACCTCCTGTGTTCAAGTAATTTAATCATTTTAGCACACTACATCAGTAAATCGCTACATTATTTTTGACGATTCTAAATTATTTAAAAATTATAAAGATGAAAGTAAAGTGGGTGGGAACAGAATGTATGTTTAATCTTAAAAATTTTTTATTGAGAAACTATTCTCTCAAATTGGTTTCACTGTCGGTTAATGTATAAAAAGTTTCCCTTATGTCTCGCTTAGGAAATTATCCATATATCCTCCCAGAAGAAAACAATCTTTGTAAGTCGCTCCTGTCATACTTGATAAATATGAACAATATTAATTGACTTTCTTGTTAAAAACGAACATAATATGTTCATAGTTAACAAGAAGCGGTTTGAAAGGAAGAATTCACTTGCAACCAGCTATACGAAAAAAAAGAATTATGGAAGAACTTGCTTTGTCCGGAAAAGTCGAAATATTAGATTTAGTAAGATTGCTTGATGTTTCAGCAATGACTATAAGAAGAGACCTTGATGAGTTAGAAAAACAAAAAAAGCTTATTCGAACACATGGGGGTGCAGCTCTTCCACAAGCTATTATTGGTGAACAAACCTATGAGGAAAAGCTATCAGCTGCTCATGCTCAAAAGCAGGAGATTGCCAGAATAGCAGCTACTCTTGTTAATGATGGGATGAGGGTATTATTGGACTCAGGAACCACTACGCTGGAAATAGCAAAGCTCTTAAAGACTAAAAATAATTTAACGATTGTTACAAATGATATTAAAATTGCAGCGGAACTGGTTGATAGCAGGGCAGAGGTTATTTTGCTTGGCGGGAAGCTACAAAATGGAGTAGGTGCTGTTCTTGGCTCCTATGCAGAGGAGATGCTGCAGCATATCCATGTCGACATTCTTTTTTTAGGTGCACACGCTGTCCACGATAAACTAGGGATAACTTCCGCAACCTTAGAAAAGGCAATTGTAAAAAGAAAGATGATAGATGCGAGTGAAATTGTCTACTTGACGGCTGATTCACAGAAATTTGATAAGAAAGCGTTTGCTAAGATAGCTGATATAGATTCTATAACCGGAATCATCACGGATCAACTTATATCAAAAGATGTTGAAGCGGTTTATAGCGAGAGATCACCATTTATAAAGGGGGTGTGAGTGTGAAGGTAGGAATAATAGCAGATGATTTAACAGGGGCAAATGCGACAGGTGTTCGATTGGCAAATAGTGGCTTTAAAAGTGCGACTGTAGTGTTCGGCGGAGAGGTGCCTGACTCTAACCATTTTACATCCATCAATATTGATACAGATAGCCGTTACTGTTCGTCAAAGGATGCTGAAAATAGAGTATTAGAAGCTTATCAGAAGCTCTCCAACTGGGGAGCGGATGTTATCGGAAAACGAATTGACAGCACTGTTAGAGGAAATTTAGGAGTGGAGACCGATATTTTACTAAATGCCATGGGGAAGAACAGTATTGCAGTAGTGGTTGCTTCATATCCTGATTCAGGACGAGTGGTTTCTGGAGGTTATTTATTAGTAGAGGGTGTACCTGTAGAGGCAACGGACGTTGCAAAAGATCCGATGAACCCAATTACTAAATCCCATGTTCCTACGATTATGCAGGAGCAAAGTAAGCTTCCAGTTTCACATATCGGTTTAGGTAATGTGTTGAAGGGTAAATCTTCCATCCTGGACGAATTAACAAAGCAGGTTACTGCTGGCAACAGAATTATTGTTGTAGATGCTGTTACAAATGAGGAAATTGAGCATATTGCAGAGGCGATGTCTGAGATTAAGGAATATGAATTTGTTCCAGTAGACCCAGGTCCATTATCAGCAGCCTATGGAAGAGTGATGGCCCATCAGCACATTCAAACGAATAAAATAATCGTCACTGTTGGTAGCATTACTCCGCTCACCGGTAGACAGCTAAACTATTTAATAGATAAGAAGAATGTGAAGCCGGTATATGTAAAGGCTGCTGCTTTAGCGTCCATTTCCTCCACCTGGGAAGAGGAAATAGAGCGGGCAACGAAAGAAGCTTTGCAGCGGTTAGACGAGGAAGAAATACTTATAATAACAACTTACTCCCCCGGTACGGAAAAGCTAAATCTTTCGGAAATAGCTTTACGAGAGGGAGTGACCGAGGAAAAGCTGGCAAAGCAATTGACTCAAGGTCTAGCTTCGGTAACAAATCAGGTCATTCAGCAAACAAACTATAAAATTGATGGAACCTTCTCAAGTGGAGGAGATGTTACTGCAGCCCTTTGTGCAGTAAGCAATGCCACAGCTATCGCGCTTCAAGACGAGGTGCTACCGTTGGCTGCTTATGGACATTTCATAGGAGGAACGTTAGACGGGATTGCTGTTATTACCAAAGGTGGAATGGTGGGAGACAAGTATTCTATCTACAAATGTGTAAGATTCTTAACTAATCAAACTGAAGAGGAAGTGCATATACGATGACAATCAGAGAAATTATTGCTATCCCAATGGGAGATGCTGCAGGAATTGGACCGGAGATCACGGTTAAATCTTTAGCAAAAGAAGAAATTTATGCAATGTGTAAGCCACTAGTTATTGGCGATGCAAAAATTATTAAGAAGGCAATCGAGGTAACGGAAGTTCCATTAAAAGTAAATGTAGTAGGTTCTCCTTCAGAAGGAAAGTATGAATTTGGAGCAATTGATGTCATTGATTTAGACAATATTGATCTTGACACATTTGAACCAGGTCAGGTATCCGCTCAAAACGGTAAAGCATCCTTTGCTTATATTAAACATTCTGTGGAACTTGCGATGGCTGGAGAAGTAAAAGCACTTGCTACTACACCTATCAACAAAGAATCTTTAAAAGCAGGAGAGGTTCCGTATATCGGACATACAGAGATGCTGGAAGATTTAGGCGGGGCACCGGATCCGCTTACCATGTTCCAGGTAAATGGTTTACGTATTTTCTTCTTAACTCGTCACGTTTCTGTTGCAGAAGCTATTACGCAAATGACGAAGGAAAGAGTACATGATTACTTAATTCGCTGTGATAAGGCTCTTCAACGTTTGGGAGTAGAGAGCAGAAAGCTAGCGGTAGCTGGACTTAATCCTCACTCAGGTGAAGGCGGCTTGTTCGGGATGGAAGAAGTAGAAGAAATCAAACCCGGCGTTGAGCTTGCAAAAGCAGATGGCATTGATGCATATGGACCAGTACCTGCTGATTCAGTGTTCTTCCAAGCGTTACATGGAAAATATGATGCTGTGCTTTCCTTATATCATGACCAAGGACATATCGCTGCGAAAATGACTGACTTCCATCGTACCATCTCTATCACGAATGGCTTACCGTTCCTTAGAACCTCAGTAGACCATGGCACTGCATTTGATATTGCGTGGAAAAACATAGCGTCAGAGGTAAGCATGTATGAATGCATTAAGCTAGCTGCAGAATATGCACCTAAATTTACAAGAGAATCGCTTTAAGCTTGGTTATATTAGAAAAGGGCATCGTCCCTTTTCTATTTAATATAATTCATTGAAAGGGGTTTCAATATGAGTTTAGAAATGCAAATGGTTTTAGGTTTAGTCATTGGTATTGCTGTGTTAATTTTATTAGTTTTAAAAACGAAGATTCATGCCTTTTTAGCACTTATCATTGCAGCGTCCATAACTGGCCTTGTTGGTGGGATGGAGCCATTAAAGGTAGTAGACTCTATATCCTCTGGTTTTGGTAGCACCCTTGCATCTATTGGGATTGTAGTTGGTTTTGGGGTTATGATGGGAAGAATTTTAGAAGTAACTGGCGCTGCAGAAAAATTAGCATATTCTTTAATTCGTTTAATTGGAAAGAAAAAAGAAGAGTGGGCAATGGCAATTGCCGGATACATAGTTTCTATTCCTATTTTTGTAGATTCTGCTTTTGTTATCTTAAATCCGCTTATAAAATCTTTATCTCGTAAGACAGGTAAATCAGTTGTTACATTGGGAATTGCACTTGCAATTGGACTGGCTGCTACTCATCACGCAGTACCACCTACTCCAGGTCCATTAGGGGTGGCAGGTATCTTTGGGGTAGATATTGGTCAAATGATTTTCTGGGGATTGATCTTTTCAATTCCGATTATTATTGTCGGGGTACTTTATGCACAATGGATTGGCAAAAGAATTTATCAAGTTCCTGAAGAAGATGGAGAGGGCTTTGTACGCGGAGAATATTCTGACAATGTATACAAAGACTTTTTGGCTTCCTCTGCAGAAAGAGAAAAAGAGCTGCCAAGCTTGTTCTTATCCTTGTTACCAATTCTGCTTCCAATTATCTTAATATTCTTAAATACTACTATAGATGCAGCTGGACTTTCTGGTGGAGTATGGGATTATATCATTTTCCTAGGTAAGCCTATTATCGCGCTTGCTATTGGGTTGGTAGCAGCTATTTACGGATTAGCGAACCATATGAAAAAAGAAGAGGCACTAGGACGAATGGAAGAGGGAATGACAACTGCTGGTATCATTCTGTTAGTAACTGGTGCCGGTGGAGCTTTAGGAACTGTTTTGCGTGATAGTGGTACTGGCGATTATCTTGCAGAAATTATTGCGGATTTACCGCTTCCAGCCGTATTAATTCCATTCTTTATTGCTTCGATTGTTCGCTTGATACAAGGTAGTGGAACAGTTGCAATGATGACAGCTGCTGCCATTTCTGCACCTATTCTGATAAATATGGACGTAAATATGGCATTAGCTGCACAAGCTGCTGCTCTTGGTGCGATGCTATTCTCTTACTTCAATGATTCGTTATTCTGGGTAGTTAATAGAATGCTAGGAATTACTAAGCTGAAGGAACAAATATTAGTATGGTCTATACCGACAACAATCGCTTGGGGAACTGCCCTCGTAATGATTGTTATTGCAAATGCGATTGTTGGATAAATAAAATATTAGTGGAAAAGGCTGCTTTTAAGCAGTCTTTTTCTAATTGTATTTATTTATAATTAGAAGGGGTGTTGAAAATAGATACATCTGAAAGTTGGATTTTTCTTTCTTTACTATTAGAATGGAAAGCAGTGTTTTTTGTAGAAGATGTTGCTAAATTAACTGGAGAATTTAATAGAAGCATATTATTAGCAGGAGTCTGCGTTTTTAGGAAGAGGAAAATTGTTTGGGGATAAATATCATTACATACGAGTTGATTAACGTAATAGGCTCTTTTGTTTATCAACTCGTGTGAGTGGCTTTATTTCTAGCTCTATATGAATAAGTTGTTCGAGGCAGTATTATCAAAGATAGGAACGAATTGGTCTTAAAGTTCAAATTCGTTTTTGCGTTCTTTTTTAAAGTGACCGTAGAGTTTATATTGTTTTTTGAATTTTTTAACTTATCATTTAGGTATTAAGTTATAATATAGATAATTATTTCACGAGGATAAGGGGAGATTTTATTGTCAAACAAAGCTATTGGTAAGATGGAAATAAAGGAACTAAATGAAGTCAAATTAGTCGGATTCCGTGTTTTCTGTGAAGGGGATCAATATCAAGAGGAAATACCACAGGCAGCAGCTTTGCTGAAGAATAGAGTCTCTGAAATTAAGAACATATTAAATGATGGTAGACAAGTGGGTGCATTTATTGTTGATGCCCCATCAGACGATTTAGATGGATACTGGGTTTGTGTGCAAGTGTCTGAATATGGTGATATCCCGGACGATATGGTGACTCTTACAGTGCCTCCACAAAAGTATGCGACTATCATGCACAATGGTGCAAACCATTTCATCATGAACAGTTATGAGAAATTGCATCACTGGATTGCGGACAATCATTTTAGGCGTGCAGACCAAAGCTGGAATTTAGAGTTTTATCAGCGAATAGTAAATACACCGGAAGATGTATTAGTAGAGTTATATGATTCTATTTATTAATGGATTTACGCCTGGTGAGGGATGAAAGAAAACCCCCACCAATCAAAGTTTCACATTATTTGACACGTATTGGTAATAATTGAGCTAAAAGGCAGTCTAGTTAATAAGAAGGATTATAAAAAATGGGAGAGAAAGGATGTAAACAATAGGGGGACTTTAAATTTTTATATGTCTCTTGGTACATTAGGACTTCTCATTATTGTAGTAGGGTTATTCAAATTTGTTGAAACCTTCGGTGGTGATTCTATATATGTATTGTTAGGTTTTCCTTTAACAATGAGTTACTTAAATTACCTTGAAGGGGCTGGTATAAGTAAAAAGGTATTATGGATTAAATCTATCCTAGCCCTATCTTTGCTGGTTATGATTTACATCTTCTTAAATTGAACTAAAAGATATCAAGTATAGGGGAGAAACTGAAAAAAGAAGAAAAATTGTTCTTAACATTAGTTTCGTATTTTATTTAATCTTTACATGCTTGTTGATTCGATAGGATTTGGAATTTGGAAAACAGAGTTTGTTCAAAGACTGCTTAGATAGAACCGTAATAATTTAGCGATTGATACTTTAATATTAATAAAATGGAATAAATGGTAATTGTGACAATTAATGGAAACTAATATTAAGGATCAACTTGGATTTGTCAGCTTGTCGAGAAAGGGCTGCTTTCTTTTGATACTAAGTTAAGGGATTGTCTGAATATTCAGTTTCGGATTCCGACCAAATCGGAGTGCACATATGGCGATTATGAAAATCCGACAGGATTTATTGGATGGATACACTTACGTCATAGATGCAGACATCAAGACCTATTTTGACTCTATCCCACATGACAAACTTCTTGCATCTGTAAAAGAAGAAATCGTGGATAGCAGTGTGCTAGACTTAATCAGGCAATTTCTAAAATCTGGGGTTCTAGAAAACGATATTGTATATGAAAGTGATAGTGGAAGCCCGCAGGGACTCAAAAAGGTGCTGAAAGAGTCCTGAAGTCGGTGAAGAAAATCCCAGAAAGCGAATTAGGATTAGTCGTACACCCAACGAAAACAAAAATTGTAGATAACTTAAGAGAACCTTTCACTTTCCTTGGATATAGCTTCAAGGTGGGATACTTTCATACTCCCTCTGAAGAGGCAGTTAGAAAGTTTAAGGATAAAATGAGAGGTCTCACCAAAAGGAATCTATCAGTTAACTTGGAGGTATTCATCAAAAAACGTCTTAATCCAGTCCTGCGAGGCTGGGCGAGATATTTCGGAATCGGATTTTGTAAGACCCTATTCTTATACCTAGATAAGTGGGTTAGAAGAAGGTTACGAATGATACAATTGAGAAGTTGGCGGAAAATAAAGAAGCTCCATAAGGAGCTCAGAAAAAGAGGATGGAGAGGAGAACTACCTCGTCTGAGAATGACAAAATGGAGAAGTTCACAAAGTCCACCAGTAAGTATTGCTATTCCAAATGAAAGATTTCGAGAACTACCATTAGTACACTTATATGATATTTATCAAGACCTACATCCCAAAAGGGGATAAGCATAGAGGAGCCGTATGCGATGACCCGCACGTACGGATCTGTGAGAGGCGCATGAATTAATTTTCATGCGCCTACTCTATTTTATTTTCATATTAACATTCAATATGAATCAACCTTAATTTATTTTATAAAGGATGTGATTGCTTAACAGGAAAAAGATTATTTTAAAGAATCATTTTTTGAAATAGTTATCTTAACTGTAAAAAATTTAAAGTAAATTAGGTAATTTATGTTAAAATAATGGTTTAAATACTAATATCAAAAAGGTTAATTGCACAGGAATGGTACTAAGATATTTATCAGTAGATATAACCTTGGATGGCAGAAAAATAGGAAGGAATTGAAAACCTTGTCCAAAAAATTATTTAACATTATATTGCTTTTTATCTCCTTGTGGCTTTTCATTTCCTTATTGGTAGTTATTTATAAAGATAATATTACACAATTTATCACTTCTGCTATTATTGGAGAGATAGTAAAAGATAGAAAAGTTGATTTAATAACAGAACGCAATAAAACAGAATATGAACATTTAACCATCTATTATTTAGATTCAGATAGAGATTTATTACCAGCAACAAAAGAATCGTTGAAGCGTGCGATGGAACTGAATAATACCTTGTTTGGTCCAAATTATACGAAGCCATATGATGTGATTATCTTTAGTAGTTCTGATGAAATCGAATCTTTTTCAGGTTTAGAGTATGCTATTGGGATTCATTCTCCAGAGTTTAATATGTTTGGAATACTTCCTGAAGATAAAGAAGGAATTATTGAAAATATAACACCTCTTGTATGGAACTATAAATCAAATATCATTCATGAGTATACCCATTATGTATTTACGCAGAAGATATCAGAAATCGGATTGACAAAAGAAGATTTCCCGCTTTGGTTTTCAGAAGGAGTGGCGAAGTATGTAGATTCGGATGAGGAGAGTGGTCGGTTATTAGAGCTAAGTCCAAAAGTACTGTCTTTAAATGAATTGTCAACATCTGAACAATGGAACAATTACCGAACAGATATTCAATATGATATATATTTACAATCTCAAAAAGCTATCTATTTCTTAATTGATGAGTATGGAGTTGATATCATAAATAAAATTATAATGGAAACAAAATCTAAAGGCGAGTTCGAAGAGGGATTTCAAAGTGCTACTAATATTAGTATAAAAAACTTAGATGAATACATGGAAACTTTGCCTAAGAAAATGGATGTAGGAGAGTAAATTGCTTAGAAAGATAACATCAAATAGGAGTATCCGGTTCCATATCATTTTATTCTTTGACAATAGATAAAACTGGCTTCTCCTCTTTGGTTGCTCTCAATTCACGTTAACGTTTAGACGCCATCGAAGGCGTTTTTTTTGTTTGTTAAAAAGAGACCACATTACTCGAAGAAGTTTATCGTTTGTGCTGACGGGAATAAATCACGTTGTAAGCGGAATAATAGCTTGTAAAGTTTTTTAGTATTGCAACAAAAATGACAGTATTCTTAAAAGAATAGGAGAGATAATTTTGGCAATAAAAGTAGCAGCTATCATAGGGAGTAATCGAAAAGATTCTTATAACCGTAAATTGGTTGAGTATATGAGGAAAAGATATGCAGACCAACTCGATATTGAGCCTGTTTCAATTAATGATGTAGAAATGTTTAATTCGGATATAGAGAATAACCCTCCAGCAGGCGCTCAGGAATTTAAAAATAAAGTGGGCAGCGCAGATGCAGTGCTTTTCGCTGTACCCGAATACAATTTCTCTATTCCAGGAGCCTTAAAAAATGCCGTTGACTGGTTATCTAGAAGTGGAAATGAGCTGGTTGATAAACCGACCTTTATTGTAGGCTCCTCTATGGGTGTCTTAGGTAGTGTCAGAGCACAGCAGCATCTTCGTGAAATTTTATCGAACCCAGCACTACTACCAAGGCTGTTACCGGCGAATGAAGTATACATCGGCTCAATCCATACTAAGCTGAATGACCAAGGCGAGCTCACAGACGATGGAACAATTGCCTTCTTGGATCAGGTGGTAACCAATTTCGTTACCTTCTACAATAACTTTATATAGCAAAACCTAAGTACATGGAGTATTTCTCCATGTACTTTTTATCATGGGATAAGCAGAGAATTACCAGTAAATTTACATTACTTGCGGTTACAAAGAGAATACTTGCGGTCGCTAATTGTTTACTTGCACTTTCTCGGAGTTTACTTGCGATATACATAGTTTTACTTGCGTTTCATTGTCCAATACTTGCGTCTCCCATAGGCTTGTCGGGTCAGAACAGGCGCTTGCGCTTTTCTTATTGATACTGATTTAGTCTTGAGAAAAATTCGACGGTGAAGGCATGGAAGACCTTTTCAGAAGGGGATAGGTCTCTTGTTAATGGTCGAATCATGCCGACCGTTCTTCTAATTGGTGGGCTCGAAATACGGACCTTGCTCGTAAATCTCGGAATGGAATCATAAAATGTGCTCTCAGGAAGAAGGCTCACTCCAATTCCAGCTGATACTAGTCCCTTGATTGCATCCATATCCTCTCCTTCAGAGGCATTCTTAGGGGAGAAGCCGACTGAATGACAGGCATCTACGACTAATTTATTTAAAATATAGTTTTCTGGAAATAAAACGAAATCCTCTTCTCTAAAATCAATGAGCGGTACTGCTTCCCTCTTTGCAAATGGATGTGACAAAGGAACGAGTGCTGAGAAACTTTCGGTAAAGAGAATGGTCGTATCAATGGAGCTATCCTTTGGCGGTAAAGGACCTAAAAAAGCAAGGTTGAGTTCTCTACTTTTTACTGCATCTATTAAATACTCATAGGAGCCCTGTCTTAAGTGGAAGGCTACATTGGGATGCTCCTTTTTAAACGCAGATACAACTGTAGGCAACAAATGGCCAGCTAAGCTTGTTGGAAATCCTATTTTAATCGTCCCTTTTTCAGGGTTTAAATATTCCTCCATTTGTTTTTTTGCATAATCGATTGCCTGCAGAGCTGAAATACTATGCTCTAAAAAAATCTTCCCTATAGGTGTCAGCTTGACATTTCGGCCAATCCGTTCAAATAACTCAACTCCCAGCTCTTCCTCTAAGTTGGCTATTTGTCGACTAATTGCTGACTGCGCAACGTGTAAATGGGCTGCTGCATCGGAAATATGCTCACGTTCTGCAACCTCTATAAAGTACCGTAACTGCCTTATTTCCATGGTTTCCTCCTAATCTATCTCAATATTAGATTATTTATATCCAAATTATATATTGTTTATATTATTTTGAAAACCTACAATATTCTTAAGACACTTTTTTTAGAAGATGGAGGTAGTTCACATGACATTTCACAAAATACCAAAAGCACAAGGGATGTATAACCCGGAATTTGAACATGACGCATGTGGGATAGGTTTATATGCAAATATAAAAGGGGCAGCATCACATGACATTGTCAAAAAGGGATTGGAAATGTTATGTCGCCTAGATCATCGAGCAGGTAGGGGGAGTGATGGCCAAACAGGAGACGGAGCAGGACTGATGGTGCAAATACCAGATGTTTTCTTCCGAGTTGTTTGTAGTGAATGGGCCTTACCGGAAAAAGGTCAATATGGAGTCGGAATGCTTTTCTTTACAGAGGATCAAGACGAAAGAGAAGCAATAGAACAAAGGATAAACGAAACGATTACATTAGAGGGCCAAGAGCTAATCGGCTGGAGAACAGTACCTACGGACGCTAGCATGTTAAGTAACGCCTCTAGTGAAACAGCTCCAGTTGTAAGACAGGTTTTCATCAAAGCTACGAATCATTTTGACTATCAAGCATTCGAAAGAAAGCTATATGTGATTAGAAAGCAAGTGGAGCATTGGGCAAAGCAAGAAGGGAAAAAGTTCTATTGCTCCAGCCTGTCAAGCCAAACAATCGTTTATAAGGGTATGCTAACTCCAGCCGAGGTAGATCAATTCTATTTAGACCTACAGGATGAGCTGTTTACATCGGCTTTCTCGTTGGTGCACTCTCGATATAGCACCAATACCTTCCCAAGCTGGGAAAGGGCACATCCAAACCGCTACATTGTCCATAACGGTGAAATAAATACACTACGTGGAAATGTTAACTGGATGAAGGCGAGGGAGCAGCAATTTGTGTCAGAAGCCTTTGGAGAGGATTTAGAAAAGCTGCTACCTATCATTGACACGAATGGCAGTGATTCATCCATGCTCGATAATGCCTTCGAATTTTTTGTACTAGCTGGTAGAAGTCCTGCCCATACTGCGATGATGCTCATACCAGAGCCATGGACGGAAAATCCGCATATTAGTGAGGAAAAGAAAGCCTTTTATACGTACCATAGTAGCTTAATGGAGCCATGGGATGGACCGACAGCCATCTCCTTTACAAATGGAAAGCAAATAGGTGCTATTTTAGATAGGAATGGATTGCGTCCAGCCCGCTATTATGTAACGAAGGATGATTATATTATTTTTTCCTCTGAAGTTGGGGTTGTAGATATAGAGGAAGAGAACATTTTATATAAAGAAAGACTTAGCCCTGGAAGAATGTTGTTAGTGGATTTAGAGCAAGGAAGAATTGTTTCTGATGAGGAAATAAAAACAGAAATGGCAATCGCTCAGCCTTATCAAAAATGGCTAGATGAACATATGATCAAAATGAAGCCCAAAAAAGAAACACCTGAAATGATAGAAGACCTTTTGTTCCGCCAAAAAGCCTTTGGTTATACGTACGAGGATGTTCATAAGTATATGGTTCCAATTGCGAAGGAAGGCAAGGATCCAATCGGATCCATGGGGAATGATACACCGCTAGCTGTGTTATCAGATCGTCCACAATCCTTATTTAATTATTTTAAACAGTTATTCGCACAGGTTACCAACCCGCCGATAGATTCGATTAGAGAGCATATTGTTACTTCTACGATGACGATGCTTGGTGCGGAGGGAGACCTTTTACAGCCAGGCAGCTTAAACAGTAAACGAATCTATTTAGAGCATCCAATTCTTACAAATGGACAATTACAGGAAATATTTCAAACGAAGGACTTTTCTAGCGAACGATTGACGCTTGAAATGTCCGAAAATCTGAAAGATGATTTAGACAAAATTGCCAAAAAAGCAGATAGCTTGATAGAAAATGGTGTCTCTTTACTTATCCTGTCTGACAAACTAGTTGGAGGTCAACCGACTATACCTATTTTGTTGGCAGTAAGTCATTTGCACCAGCACCTGCTTCGTACAGGTAATAGAACGAAGGTTAGCATAATTGCAGAATCAGGAGAAGCAAGAGAGGTACATCAATTTGCCGCTTTAATAGGTTATGGAGTAGATGCTATTAATCCTTATTTAGCATATGCAACACTAGCTGAAGCAATTGCTGATGGACATTTATCAGCTGACTACGAGGAAACGATTAGAAAGTACAGTAAGGGTATCGCAGATGGCGTCGTGAAAGTAATGTCTAAAATGGGGATTTCGACCGTCCAAAGCTATCGAGGAGCTCAAATTTTTGAAGCAGTGGGAATCAGTAAAGAGGTTATTGACCTTTATTTCACAGGAACTATTTCTCAGCTTGGTGGCATTGACCTAGAAACTATTCGAGAAGAGGCTAATAGACGTTATCTTCAGGCCCTCCAATCCGCTCAAGATGCCTTAGAATCAGGAAGTGATTTTCAGTGGAGAAGCAATGGAGAGCATCATGCCTTCCATCCAAAGACAATTCACACACTACAATGGGCGACAAGAAGAGGCGATTATGGGTTATACAGACAATATGCAGAAATGGCTAATGAGGAAAGAGTTGGATTCCTTCGTAATCTACTGACATTCAATAAAGAAATAAAGAAAATACCATTAGAAGAAGTAGAGTCGGTTGACTCCATCGTGAAAAGATTTAAAACAGGAGCTATGTCCTTTGGTTCCCTTAGTAAGGAGGCTCATGAAACCCTTGCTATTGCTATGAACCGTTTGGGTGGTAAAAGCAATAGTGGGGAGGGTGGAGAAGACCCTGCTCGATATCAGCTAGATGCGAATGGAGATAATCGCAGAAGCTCGATCAAGCAAATAGCCTCCGGACGTTTTGGTGTCAAAAGTCATTACTTGGTAGAAGCAACTGAGCTACAAATTAAAATGGCTCAGGGGGCGAAGCCTGGTGAAGGTGGTCAGCTTCCTGGAAACAAGGTATACCCGTGGGTAGCGGACGTTCGTGGATCCACTACTGGTGTAGGGTTAATCTCCCCACCTCCACATCACGATATTTATTCGATAGAAGATATGGCTCAGCTGATTCATGACTTAAAAAATGCAAATAGAGCAGCAAGAATCAGTGTCAAACTGGTTGCAAAGTCAGGTGTAGGTACAATTGCTGCAGGAGTTGCCAAGGGTGCTGCAGATGTCATCGTGATTAGTGGTTACGACGGGGGAACAGGGGCCTCCCCAAAAACGAGTATTAAGCACACAGGCCTACCTTGGGAGCTTGGTTTAGCAGAAACACACCAAACATTGATGTTGAATGGTTTAAGAGAAAAGGTAGTCCTAGAAACGGATGGAAAATTGATGACAGGTAAGGATGTCGTCATGGCTGCTTTACTTGGAGCAGAAGAATTTGGCTTTGCGACTGCTCCACTTATCGTAATGGGCTGCGTCATGATGCGTGCCTGTCATTTAGATACGTGTCCAGTTGGAATTGCTACGCAAAATCCCGAGCTGCGTGATAAATTTACCGGTACCGCTGACTATGTTGTCAACTTTATGCGATTTGTCGCAGAAGAGGTTCGTGAGTACATGGCTCGTCTAGGCTTCAGAACAATAGATGAAATGATCGGAAGAACGGATGTATTAGAGGTCAGCCAAAGAGCGAAAGAGCATTGGAAGGCAAAGCAACTGGATCTTTCACCAATACTCTACCAGGTGCATGGTCAACGTACTTGTAGCGTTTCACAAGACCATCAGCTGGATAAATCAATGGATATACGCTTGTTATTGCCAAAGCTTCAAAAAGCCATCGAACAAGAAACAGTGGTCGATTTGCAGCTTCCTATAGCGAACACGGACCGAGTGGTTGGAACCATTATCGGTAGTGAAATATCAAAAAGGTATGGTGCTAGGGGATTGCCAGATGATACCATCACTCTCCGATTTAAGGGGGCGGCTGGTCAAAGCTTTGGAGCGTTTGTGCCTAATGGAATGACCATGTTTGTAGAAGGGGATGTAAATGACTACTTTGGTAAAGGGCTATCCGGTGGGAAGCTCGTTGTCACCTCACCTATCCCTGGCGTTTCCGAACAAAATGTTATCGCAGGAAATGTAGCCTTATACGGTGCGACAAGCGGCTCTGCGTTTATTAACGGAAGAGCAGGAGAACGTTTTGCAGTACGTAATAGTGGTGTAGACGTGGTGGTGGAGGGAATTGGCGACCACGGCTGTGAGTACATGACTGGCGGCAGAGCAGTCATCTTAGGAGAAGTCGGAAAGAACTTTGGTGCTGGAATGTCCGGTGGGATTGCTTATATTCTTGCTGATGATTTAGAGGAATTAAAGCATAAGTGTAACAAAGAGATGATTGGCTTTGAACGAATTGAAACTCGAGAGGAAAAGCATGCCCTGCGCCAGCTCATTATGGATCACTATTACTATACACAAAGCAAAAAAGCGATGGATATTTTAGATAATTGGGATAAAAAGGTGAAAAGTTTCGTGAAGGTTATGCCGAATGACTACAAAATAATGCTAGAGAAAATCACCTCCTTTAAACAAACTGGATTAACAGATGATGAGGCGGCAATGCAGGCATTTTTGTTAACCTCTACCAAGCAGGAGAAAAAGCAAGAGCTGATCGGGAAAAAATAGAGAGGAGGACTCTTACATGGGTAAACCAACTGGATTTATGGAATATGCAAGAGAAAAAGGAAAAGAAGAAGCTCCTCTTAAGCGGCTAAAAAAATGGGGAGAATATGCCAATCGACTAACAGACGATGCTTTAAGTAGACAAGGAGCACGCTGCATGGACTGCGGCACTCCCTTCTGTCATATGGGAATCGAAATACGAGGAGCATCAGCAGGCTGTCCAATTAACAACCTTATTCCCGAATGGAATGACCTCGTCTATCGAGGGAAATGGCAGGAGGCGCTAGAGCGTCTGATGCTGACCAATAATTTTCCTGAGTTTACGGGAAGAGTCTGCCCTGCCCCATGCGAGGGCTCCTGTACTCTAGCTATTTCAGAGCCAGCAGTCTCTATCAAAAACATCGAGCGTGCAATCATCGATAAGGCATTTGAAAATGGATGGATACAACCTAGAATACCGGAGAAGAGAACAGGAAAACGTATTGCCATTATCGGATCTGGTCCTGCTGGTTTAGCATGTGCCGATGATTTAAACCAAGCGGGACATTCCGTTACCATTTATGAAAGAGCGGACCGAGCTGGTGGGCTTATGATGTATGGAATTCCAAACATGAAGCTAGAGAAGGACGTAGTAGAAAGACGAATTCAGCTCCTTCAACAAGAGGGCATCGATTTTGTGTTAAACACAGAGGTTGGAAAGGACATTTCTGCTGAAGAGTTAAAGCAAACGTATGATGCAGTGATTTTATGCATAGGTGCTCAAAAGCAACGGGCGCTTCATATGGAAGGAAGCGATGCAAAAGGCGTACACCTTGCAATGGAATATCTGACTACAACGACCAAGAGCTTACTAGATTCTAATTTTGCAGATAAACAATTTATCGATACAAAGGGTAAAGATGTTATCGTCATTGGTGGAGGGGATACTGGAGCAGACTGTGTTGCTACGGCAGTGCGTCAAAAGTGTAAAAGTGTGGTGCAATTCGGGAAGCATCCACAGCTGCCTTTTACACGCGCAGAGGATAACCAGTGGCCAACTGACCCCAACGTATTCAAGCTAGAGTATGCCTATGAGGAAGCAATGGCTAAATACGGGAAGGACCCAAGAGAATATTTGATTCAAACGAAGAAAATGATAGCTGATGAAAAAGGCAATCTAAAAGAGCTGCACACCATCCAAATGGAAAAGATACTTGGAGAGGATGGCTTTTATTTCTTCAAGGAAATTCCGGGAACTGAAAAAGTGTGGCCAGCCCAATATGTCTTTGTCGCAATTGGCTTTGAAGGAGCAGAAACTTCACTTGCGGAGCAATTTGGTGTGAATATAGTAAATAGGAAGATTCATGCAAATGCAAAGGATTTCTCCACCAATGTGGAAGGTGTATTCACAGCAGGCGATGCAAGAAGAGGTCAAAGTCTAATCGTTTGGGCAATCAAAGAAGGTCAAGAAGCAGCGAAGAAAGTAAACGAATATGTCATGAAGGAAGCACTGACACACTAAAAAAAGCGCGAAATCCTCTTAGATTTCGCGTTTTTATATGTCTTGGTAGAGGTTCCTACTTATAGTTTGAAATATAGTTACTTTCTTCAAATATTTCAGTTGGACTTTTAGAGGTCCATTCTTCTACTGACATATCAGGATTCAGCTCTAAATAAGCTTTATTAATTTTATAGCCTTCACTATAGCCATAATTATCAGGCAAACCATTGGAGCCACCCATTAATAATTGAGCGGAGGAACTGCTCTTCAGATATGTTTCAACCAAGCTCCAGTATTCTTTGTTAAAGTTTGCATCAACCAAAAAATCGGTACTATTTAATTCGGGATACACAAGGGTTTCAAACAAAACTGCCTGTCCTTCCATTACAAACGAATCTAATACTGTCATAAAATAATGTTTACCAGTATGATGTTTTTCGGTCCAAATACTGTGATGATATTCGTGGGACATAGCAGATTTGCGATAATTATCAATTTCATTCATATCCTCCTCACTATCAAAGATATAGAATAAGACTGTAATTTTCCCTTTACCAACCGTCATCATCCCCGAAGGAAATCCTTTATTTTCAGGAAACACACATACTGTTGTTTTCTCATCTGTCGAAAGAATATTGGAGGATTTAAGAAGCGACTCCTCAAATAGATTATTTATATGGTCTTTATTCATTGTTTCTATTTTCATCTTGATACTATCAACTTCTGTTTCTTCTGGTACCCATTCATATACACTATATTTGTAGTGCTCTCCATCTTTAAAACACACATCATATACTCGTTCCGTAATAATCTGTTTATATAGTTCAGTTGATGATTCCTCCGTTTTCGTCTTTACCGCATCAAAAAACTCTTCATAGAGCAAGTAAGCATGAACGATATCAAATTCTTGGCCAGTTTCTGGGTTTTTAAAGAAATAAGTGATATCTTGTAGATTCATTCCTTTATCATTATTAGATAGGTCATGGTTCAAAGTAACATTCTTATCTATTTGTTCACTTTGCACATTCAGATTTTCTACAAGTGGTTCCGTTTCTTCACACGCTAATAAAATAAAAACTAAAGTAAGGATACAAACAAAACTTATAACTTTATTAATAACTCTCATGAATCATATCTCCCTTTTTTAACTCCCTTATTTACCTATACTTTCCATGTGTATAAAATTATTTTAATTACAATTTCTTCCAAAGTCACGATTAATTGTTAATTGGAAATGTGGAAATAAGAAAAGAGAGCAAAAACCGGATGTAGGTGGAGAAAATGAAATAGTAGAAGATTACCATCTGAAGAAGAAAATCAAGAGAATTTTAAAAAATTACTTCAGAAATTCGAACGGTATGGATTACCAGTTTCTATTGGTTAATGGTAGAAGGGGGATTTTTGAATGGAATTGGTCAGATAGGAACCTTACTTCAAGCTTTCACTATGATCCTAAAAAGTTACCTGCTTGGGTTTTATATTCAAGAGGATAGATTGAGAGAGCTTGGTTAATTTACCAATAAACGCTTTTCCTCTATTTGACTTGCCTTATTTTATTGAGGCTTTGCCTTTTTGAGGTAAAGCCTTTTTTTGAATTTACTAGTAGAGCAAAAGCGGAAATTAGTTTTTCAGCAGCTAGAAAGGAAATTATCCTTTCTTAACTTTATATCTAACCTGTTTAAAGGTCACTATTTCACCATCTTCGGTATCATCCATCGTTTGTAAAAGTTGTACCTTTGGCTTGTAGTCAGTCAGATGAGCATTTTCAATGTTCGTAATATCAAGTTTGTAGGTTACCCCATTTTCTATTTTCTGTTCAAATACTTTTTGGTTGGCCACATAAATAAACGTCACTTTCTCTTCGTCGATACCATCTGTTACAAATTCGATTTCATTATCCTTGGTTGTAATCGTTTGAGTTAATAATTCAAGACTTCCACTACCGGTATCTTGTTTAGTAGCAATATCCAGAGCAGCCTTATCACTTGAATCTAATGAATTTTCAATGAAACCTGTACAGCCATATAACAAGATCCCTAAAAATAAAATGAAACTTACCCCTATTATTTTTCTCAAAAATATTCCTCCTTTCAACAAACCTATACCATAGGTACGTTTTAAATAAGTATATAGTTCCCAATTTTAAGAATACATTTATAAAAATAATAGATAATGGAGCAGGTGATTAACATGGTTTGTTACAGTCGATTGTGCTGTTAAGTTACGAAACATAGCTGATTAGAACCTCTAGAAAAACATCTACTCATAGTTAGCCATATAATTACTTTCTTCAAATATTTCCATCGGTCTCTTGGAAGTCCATTCTTCTACCGTCATATCAGGATGCAACTCTAAATAAGATCTGATTATTTTATAGCCTTCGCTATAGCCATAATAGTCAGGTAAACCCTTAGAGCCCCCTAATATAAAATCATTGGTAGCACCACTCTCCAGATATGTTTCAATAATACTCCAGTATTCTTTTTTAAAGCTTTCGTCAAGCACCCAATCTTTACTATTTGTGTCGGGATAAACCAAGGTTTCAAACATTATGGCAGACCCGTCCATAATCATATTATCTAAAATAGTCATGGTCTATAGAATGGAACTTTGGTGATAGGATATTCCACGATCATATAACTGTCCAGGCTTCGGGAAGTAATTTTACAACGCAAGAAAGAAAGTCTTTGAATATCCATTCTGTTGACGAGATTAAAGAGTAACCTATATGACATTTTGAAAAAGGTTAGACAATTTGTTAAAGCTGTTGTCTGTATTTTGCAGACTACGGTTTTTTTTAATTCAATCAACCATGATTGTAATAGATCGTTCATTTGCAGTGGAGGAGCTTTACTTAGTCTTATCTTGTTGTTCTTATATTAACTTATACATCTTTCATAGAACAGTATATTACAAATTTTTATAATATTCACTCTTTTTTAATTGACAACCAATTGTTTACACGGTACTCTAAAAAAGGGATATATTTCCTTATGAGAGAAGGTGTTTTAATTATCGTCAATAAGGTTGGGGTGTTTGTAAAAGTCGTTTGACGCAATAATATGTTTTTCTCTATTACTCTAATGGGAGATAATTAAATGAAAAAAAGAGGCTTAGCATTTTTAATTATTTTGTTTTTAACGGCATCAACAGCATTTATTTCAAAGATTTTTGCTTCTGAGAATAATGAAGCAGAAACAATAATTAACGAGTATATCCATAGTATAAAATCCAATAAATGGGATGAATATGTAAAACTCTTTAATTATGATTCTGAAGAGGAAGAACACTTGCTGTCATTTTTAAAAGATAGTAGTAACCAATCTAAAAAAGAAGGAATCCATGGCATTCAGAACATAAAGCTAGTAAGTCTAGAATTGACTAGTGACCCAGAGTTTACTTCAAAAGGTGACTATGTGTATGATGTGTTACTAGATATGAAGGTTCACAAAGCTTCTGAATTCTATGTAAATGGAGTTTCCCGACATGTTTTTGTTTTTAACAAGACAAGCGAAGGTCTAGAGTTAGAGACTGTATATTTTAAAGGGGAGCAAAGTAAAAACAGTGAAGAAGATATTATAATTAATAGTATCCCAATTGAACCAGCACCCAAATGAGACAGCAAAGTGGACGATCAACTGTCCCTAAAAGCCCGATTGGTTCAACTAATGATTGGGTGGGGATGAAGAACCTCCCCAATCAAAGTTTCACCTTATTGTTACTCTTTAAGTTGATTGTAATAGGTTAATTTTTCTTGTGGAAGGAATTTAAAAGATGAAAAAAATAGTTTTCATGGTTGCTTTAATACTAGGGCTGACTACTTTTCTTCCAATATCTCATGCAGAATCAAATGATAAAATTAATCTGGTTAATCAATTTGTTGAAGAACAAAGGGAAAGAAGTAAAATCCCAGGTATATCGGTAGTTATCGTAGAGAATGGAAAGACAGTTTATCAAGAAGGTTTTGGGTATGCAGATGTAAGGGAGCAAATACCTGTCACTGCCCATACCTTGTTTGAACTTGCATCAACATCAAAAGCATTTACTGGCTTAGCCATTTTACAATTAGAAAAAGAAGGGTTATTAAAACGAACGGATGATGTACGAAATTATATCCCCTGGTTGGACTTGGAGTACAAGGGTGAGCCCCAAACTATGACAATTAATCAGTTGCTATATCATACCAGTGGTATAGCTTCGAACACTATTGTACATATTCCTGAAAGTAACGCCGAGAACGCACTTGAATTGACAGTCAAAACTCTGCTTAATCAGCCTTTAAATCGTAAGCCAGGCAGCTCATTTGAATATGCTACCATCAATTATGACGTTTTAGGGCTAGTCATTGAGGAAGTTTCTAAACAGCCTTATGACTTATATATGAAAGAACATTTATTAGAACAACTCGAAATGAAGGACACCTATGTGGGTTTACATCAAGTTCATTCGGATCAGATGGCAACTGGTTATAAAATAGGTTTCATGAGAGCTCAAGAATATACACCACCTATATATAGAGGAAATGTACCTGCTGGTTATATTGTAAGCAATACAAATGATATTGCTAAATGGTTAAACCTACAATTAGGAGCCATCCAAGACTATACGTTTAGTAATCAAACTATCAAACAATCGCACATTCCTGATTTAACTGTAGGTCCTATGACTCAAGGCATCTATTATGCAAGTGGATGGAGCGTTCAAGAAAGAAATAGTGAAGGATATATATGGCATGATGGAGCAAACCCAACGTATTCATCTTATTTCATCATGCAACCAGATAAACAGATAGGGGTGGCTGTTTTATCAAATATGAATACGATCTATACCACAGCGATAGGTAATGGCTTGATAGATATCTGGGTAGGTAATAGTGTTAAAACGAATACAACAGATGCATATCAAATGGTGGATAAAGTGGTAACGATTCTGTGTATTATTATTGGCTTTCTAGGTATATTTCTTACTATTCTATTAGCGAGAATCTTATGGGGATTTAAAAGAAAACTACGTGCTTATAAGTTATTGAATGGAAAGCGAATTTTCCTATTAATGTTACATTCACTATTTGTAGGTGTAATTTTAACACTAGTGATGGTGGGTCCCAAAATACTCAATATGAGTTGGGATTTTATTAGAGTATGGGGACCAACCTCAATTTCCATGTTTTATTATACTTTAATAGTAACAATTATAGCTTATTACATTCTAGTGTTATGGTTAATGATTACGAAGAAGGTATCTTATCAGAGAGGTTTATGATGATCTAAGTATTGAAATTAGAAAGATTATTTTATTGCTCTGAATAAAAATTAAATAAACTCCATTCTTGTGGCCTTATTACAGATCCTATGTAGTAAGGTTTTGTTACTGGGAGCAAATTAGATCATTATAAATAAGAGATAAAGTGAAACTTTGATTGATGGGGCTTGTTATCGAATGATTAAAAAGAAATCAACAGCTTCTAATGAATATACGCCTTTTGACGGCATTACATTGGGAACGAATGAAGATGTTAGCCGAGTTAGCCCTAGAGAATATATGAAACATCATATTGCATATGAAGAAAAAGCAATTAATGATTGGGCCGTTTAAACGGTCTTTTTTTATGCAATTTTACATCTCCGTAGAGCTTTATTTCAATCGCTAAACCTTTATCTTACTAATACACTACCAAACTAAAGTTTTTTCTTTAAATTTAAACAATTCGATGGCATAATAAGAGAATAGAAGAAATGGAGGCAATAGTGTGATTGGAATAATAGATTATGGGGCTGGCAATTTGCATAGTGTGTTAAAGGCAATTGCCCGATTAGGATATGAAACAAAGTTAATTACAAAACCTACTGATCATGATGAACGTATTACGAAGCTAATCTTGCCTGGTGTGGGGAATGCAAAAGTTGCGATGACCGTTTTGAACCAAACCGGGTTAAGTAAATATATGAGAGAACAAGTAGAAAAGGGAATGCCGCTTTTAGGTATCTGTCTGGGGATGCAGCTACTGCTGGAAGAAAGCGCAGAAGGAAATGTTCCTTGTTTAGGTTTTTTACCAGGAGAGGTACCGCTGTTTGATGACAGGGTAGAAAAGGTCCCTCACATGGGCTGGAATCAAGTGAAGGACGTGCAAGGACATTTTCTATTTAAGGACATTCCTGATTTAACAGACTTCTATTTTGTTCATTCTTATTATGCTGTACCGTCTAAGGAGGAGCATATTTTAGGGACTACCAGCTATGGCCCGGATTTTGCTTGTGTTATTGGAAATGAACAGGTGATCGGCGTACAATTTCACCCCGAGAAAAGTGGACAATATGGGATTCAGCTGCTAGATAATTATTGTAAGCAAGGAGCTAAGGGAAATGCTTAGAAAACGAATCGTTCCTGCCATCGACGTATTAGACGATAAGGCAGTAAAATATGTGCAATTCCGAAATCCAACCATTATTGGAGACCCGGCGGAGCTTGGTCGTAAATATTCAGAGGACGGAGCAGATGAATTAATCTATTTAGATACAACTGCCTCCTTAAAGGATCAGGATGTAAAGATAGAGTGGATTCGAAAAGTTGCGGAGCAGGTATATATTCCGTTCTCTGTAATTGGTGGGGTACGTACAATTGATGATTTTAAAAGACTTCTTCGAGCAGGAGCGGACAAGGTAGGGGTAAATTCTGCTGCTGTACAGAGACCAGAGCTATTGCGAGAGGCAGCAGAAATATTTGGAAAGCAATGTGTGGTTCTCGGTTTAGATGCCATGCCTATTTATAAGGACGAGGAAATTGTCCGATGGGAGGTGTACACGCATTCCGGTCATGAGAAAACAGGGATGGACGTGGTGGAATGGGCGCAGCAGGCAACTGAGCTTGGAGCAGGAGAGATAATATGCACAAGCATTCACAAGGATGGAATGAAAAACGGCTACGATGTACAGCTGATTAAACTACTGTCTGAAAAAGTAAATGTCCCGATTATTGCATCTGGAGGGGCAGGGAAGCTAGAGCATATCGAAGAGGTATTCTCCGAGGGACAAGCAGATGCAGCTCTAGTCGCGTCGATGATTCACTACGGAGATTATACGATCGGAGAAATAAAAGAATATTTACGTGTGAAGGACATTAATATACGATTATAACGGAAAGATAGTAGGGAGATAGTATCCTTACTATTTTTTTTAAATGCTATTTTGAATGTAGCATTTCCTGAACACGTAAAATTTTCAAGTGAGTAAAAAAATACTTTACCAAAAAATACTTTTTTAGGAAGGGTAAATGCATACTTTGTCGAATTATTGATAATGATAGTAATCTTTTTAGTTTGATTGAAGAGGAAGTGCAGGGAAAAACGGTACATACAAGAAAAAAGGATAACTATCCTGGTCATTTCATAATTCCCTTCATGGACAGTATTGTCGTTTAAGCGTTGGTAAGTTTGATAGTTAACTCTGAAACAAATTTGATTACTACAGTTTTACAACAATAAAAGTAGAAAAGACAGGGGGGTGTAATATGAAAAAATATCTCTATTTTATGAGTGTGTTGTTTATATTGGGAGCTTGTAATATCGTTCCAAACAATGTGACCTCCTCACCTTCATTTGAACAGGCTGAAGGAACGGTAACTATAGGTGAACAAACATTTCCGATGATTCTCGACCAATATGTATGGAAGGAAAATAACATAGAGGTGAGCACCGTTAGCGAAGAAGATATATTTCTATTGGCAGAGGAGTTCCCAACTGTAGAAGTAGGCAAAGAGGAGAAGATATATATTGAAGTGACTCAAGCTCCTTCTTCGCTTAAGGTCATTCAATGGAATGAGGATGGGACGAGCGAAGAAGTCTCTTTAACAGACGATGAGATGCTAGTACCAGAAGATGAAGGATATTATATTTTTGAAGTGCAAGCAACCTGGAGTCAAGGAGAATATGTATATGTATTTGATATCGAGAGAATGTGATAATCTTCATGCTAAGGAACAATAATGCTATCCCCACATATAATATTTTTGGGGTGAAAAAATGCCAAGAGTAAAGTACAAGGATTCTGATATTGATCTAATGGCAAGGATGAT
Organism: uncultured Psychrobacillus sp.; assembly: GCA_934234185.1. Lineage (GTDB taxonomy): Bacteria > Bacillota > Bacilli > Bacillales_A > Planococcaceae > Psychrobacillus. The sequence goes on from CAKQHO010000008.1 coordinate 49,295, forward strand.
GAGGGCAGAAGCGGAAGGTGAAGGCCAGCAAGGGATGTTATATGTAGGGAATGTCATTGTGAATCGTCTTAAGTCCAATTGCTTAGATTTTCAGGATCTACGAACAATATATGATGTCATTTTTCAGGTGCAGGGAAACAATTATTCTTTTGAGGCTGTCCAAAAAGGAAATTTATTTTATGAAAGAGCAAGGCCGGTTGAAAAACGATTAGCCAAAAAGACGTTGGATTATTGGAGGGAGCATCCTGCAAAATATGCTCTCTGGTATTTTAATCCGTACGCACCGTGTCCGCCAACCTGGTATGGTCAGCCTTTCACAGGTCAATATAAGCAACATTGCTTTTACGAGCCCGCTGCTGGGACTTGTGAAGGGGTGTATACAGGTTAGTGAAGTTGTTTTAAATTCTACAGCTCTAACTAAAAGCAGGTGAAGTAGCAGTTATGCTATTCACCTGCTTTTATTGAGTAATTTATGAAAAAGGGATGAATGTATTTCTTTATTCCAAAATAGTCCATCCTCGTTCAATTGCCACTTGTCTTAGCTTTTCCTCAGGTCTAACTGCTACTGGATTGCCAACCAGCTCTAGAATGTGGATATCCGAGTAGCTGTCCCCATAAGCATAGCTGTTTTCCCAATCAATCTGCTGATTTTCTAAAAGCTCTCTGATCTTGGTCGCCTTTGTAGGTCCATTTACATGGTCTAGGGGAAGGGAAGTATCTACTCTATCAGAGGAATATAGAATCTCCGTTCCGATAATTTGTTGAAAGGGATAATCAGAAATAACCTGCTCTAAAAATTGTGTATAGGCCCCTGATACAAGATAAATCTGTATATCTTCCTGCAGATGTTTATGTATGGTCACCAAAACTTGTTGATTTAGATTCATCGCAATAGCCGCTTTAAATTCCTCAAAATAAGTATTCATCTCTTGTCTACTTAAACCTGAAAATGCCTCCAAATAAAGCTGCATGGATTTTGCTCTCATTTTGGAAGTAGAATAGAGCTTAAGCTTATTTGCGATATAAGGGAAAAGGATAGCACGGTAAAATACCTTGTATTTTTCCTTATAAATGGGATGTCTCTTTAAATGGTTCATCAGCAGCTTAAAGGTTTCCTCCGTATAAATCGTTCCGTCAAAATCATAAATGGCTACTCGCAAATAAATAGCCTCCTTTTCTATAAAATGATCTAGCTATAAACTAATCCTCCTTAAACAAGTAGGAAACTTCTTCTCTTTTTTTTTCGTTTTATTTTATATTGCATATATAAGTGTACTGTAAATGAAGCTTATAAAACTATTTCATTTCACTTTTTTTTGAAAAATAACTTCTAACGGTTGCATGATGTATTTATGGTATAAATATACAAAAAAATAGGTTGTATAATAAATAATTACCTTAATAACGTTTATAAGTGACAAAAATGTCACCTATAATTTTATTTTGTCATATTATCGTCATGTTGAAGACAGAGACATTATATAAAATATAACAAGGAGTGATGAAGATGACGATTTTAACGACGCGTAAATTGCGTAAAGAATATGGCAACCGCTTTAATAAGCAGGAAGTATTAAAGGGGATTGATTTAGAAGTAAACAAAGGAGAGTTTGTTGGCATTATGGGGTCGTCGGGGTCTGGAAAAACTACTCTACTTAATGTACTTTGCTCGATAGATAAAGTAACAGATGGAATAGTTGAAATTAATGGCCAGCAGTTAACGAAAATGAAGGACCGTCAATTAGCGGCTTTCCGTAAAGACGAGCTAGGATTTATATTCCAGGATTATAATTTGCTTGATACGCTAACGGTGAAGGAAAACATATTGCTGCCGTTATCGATTAAAAAAATGGAGAAATCCGAGATTGAAAAGCGTTTCCAAGAAATAGTAAAAATCTTAGGTATTGAAGATACGTTACATAAGTATCCAAATCAAATTTCTGGTGGACAAAAGCAGCGCGCTTCTGCAGCCCGTGCTTTAATTACGAATCCAACTATTGTATTTGCAGATGAGCCTACTGGTGCTCTTGACTCCAAATCTGCTGCAGCTCTTTTAGAAAATATGGAGCAAATCAATCAAGAGCGTGAAGTGACGATCATGATGGTAACCCATGATGCGGTGGCTGCAAGCTACTGTTCACGTGTTCTTTTCCTAAAAGATGGAGAGATTTTTACCGAGCTGTATAGAGGAAATCAAACTCGTAAGGAGTTTTTTGCTCAGATCCTTCATAAGCACAGTACTTTAGGCGGTGATGGGCTTGAAGCTTAGTGAATTAATTGTGCGTTCGATGTGGAAAAATATCAAGCATTACTATTTATATTTCTTCTCGCTTATTTTTAGTGTAACGCTTTATTTTTCGTTTCAAACACTAAGATTTAATGAGGAAGTTTTAGTACAGCTGGAAACTAGTGCAAGTGCGAGTGCAGGCTTTGAAGTCGCAACTTACTTATTGTATTTCATCATTTTAGTATTTGTAATCTATGCCAACCATTTGTTTATCAAGCGACGTAATAAAGAATTAGGATTATATCAGTTGATAGGTATGACAAAAGGAATCATCTTTCGTTTAGTGGCAATAGAGAATGCGATTTTATTTTCAGGAGCAGTATTAATAGGTATTGGTTTAGGTTTTTTGAGTTCACAGATTTTTAGTGTCATTTTAATGAGGATGATTGGCCTGAAAGTGATGCCAGGGTTCTCATTTAGTTGGGAAGCGGTTATTGTAACGCTAGGTATATTTGGTGTGATGCTTCTCATCGTTTTAATTCAACTATTTTTAATGATTCGTAGACAATCATTACTTCAAATGTTCCAAGCTGCCAATCAGTCGGATGAATCCATTCGAAAGTTCAGTTGGTTTCATATGCTTATGGGTATTATAGGGCTGGCACTTATTTATTATGGATATAGCGAGTCAACGGTACTATTTGAAGGGTCTGGACAAACCTTAGTGCAGCGCATGTTAATCGTGCTATTTTCTACAATATTTGGCACGTTTTTAATTTTCCGCTATTCTGTTGCGCTTCTGATTAACCTTTGGCGCTCAAAAAAGAAAGGTTTTTTATCAAGAGCAGATATTATTGCTCTTATGCCAATTATGTACCGTATGAAATCAAATGCGAGCTCTTTAACGTTAATTACTGTTATAACAGCCGTATCACTTGGTATCAATACGCTTTCCTTTATTTCTTACTATTCCATCGATAAAGTCACGGATAATACCATCCCATCTGATTTTATTATTACGAATGAAGCTTCAAATGAAGCCTTAAAAGCTGAGAACGAGTTATCCGCTGAAGAAAAACGACAATTGTTTGAAGAGGCACTAGATCAAAATGGTATTGCCTATAACAAAGAAGCATACGAATATGTAGTTACTAATACAGACTTCCGGCAATTACTGGCTAATAAGGAAGATGGGGAGAGTATCGTCTATGATATTATGTCCAATACGAGATTAATAGCTGCTTCCACTATAGGAGAGAGCTTAAAATCAAATGAAATGATTGTAAAAAACTTTAATACGAATACTGCAAGCGTTATGGAGTTTTCTACGGGAAAATATTTAACGATTCCTCTAATTGATAAAGACGTTAAAGTCATTCGTTATGACGAAAAATCATTGTTAGCCAATCATTTTGGAATATCTATGTACCCGGTTATTATTGTAGCAGATGACATATATGAAAAAGTAGTTGCAGAGAAGCATAAAGTAAACCTCGAGTATCATTTCAACATTGCAGATAAGGATGACCTTGCATTTGCAGATGAATTGTATATTGAAACTGGGGCAAATGTGAAACGTGTGATGCCGGATGGATTGGAAGAATACCAGTTATCTCAATATAGCTTTAAACAATCCCAACTGCAGGGATATGGGTTAACTATGTTCGTTACCGCATTTTTAGGCTTGGCCTTCTTAGTTGCTTCAGGTAGTATCTTGTACTTTAAGCAGATGTCTGAGGCTGAAATGGAAATTGGATCATACACGATATTACGCAAAATTGGATACTCCGAGCAGGATTTAATGCACGGTGTCTTCCGTAAGCAGCTGTTTAACTTTGGGATTCCGATACTTGTAGGGTTGTTACATAGTTATTTTGCAGTGAAATCTGGGTGGTGGTTCTTTGGTTCAGAGTACGCGGCACCTATGCTTATAATGATGGCGATATATGTACTGCTTTATATTGCCTTTGCACTGCTGGCTACAAATTATTATAGAAAGATCATTCATCGTGCACTTTAATATTAAGGCCTAACTCTTAATGAGTTAGGTTTTTTTTAAAAGATGGCTATGTTAAATAAAGAAAAGAGAACTTCCATTTTTGTGCAAGTTCTTTACAACTAATCCTCACGATATTATAAGTTGCGTGTCTTCAACACAACGACTATCTAATAAATCCTCAAATCATCTATCTTTGTTCGAATTTGTTTAACCATATTAGACTTAAGAAAC